>NZ_JBDGTV010000005.1:3189-49937 GCF_042216475.1 Halosegnis sp. | reverse complement strand
CGGCCTGAAATCCCGTGGTGGGATTCCTCCGCGTTCACGCGGAGGAGGAGGTCAAGCGGTGGACTTCCTCCGGAGAGCTGGTAGCCACTCACGGACGCGCAGAATCCGTTGTGAGAGCCAGTACTCCGATGGGTATGCGCCTCCAACTCGTCGCGAGCCGGAGGGTGAACGCGCGAGATACTCACACCATGCGTTTCCCCGCCTCCCACAGAGAGCCATGCGGTGCTGACCACCATATGTCCGGCAGCTCGGCGCAGACCGATTAGTTCGTGCCCCTCCGAGTGACCGGCCCGCCAGGCGCCAACGCGGGCGTCGGGACACGCGGTGTGTTCGTTGACGACGCCGTCGGCGACTCGCGCCCGGCTAGCATCGGGGAGACGCACGTCTCCGATACCACGATGACGCAGGTGTGCGTGGGCACAGGCGGCCGAGCACGCGATCTCAGACGGCAGGACACCACTGCGGCTGGCCGATGGAGTGGACGGTCGCGGCTAATTGTCGTCGAGCTTCCGAAGCTCTGCCTCGAAATCCTCCGCGGAGAAGTTGGCCGTCGTCGCGTCAATGTCGTCGCTCAGCCGCTCCAGCTCGTTGACGAGGTCGGCGTACGCCTCGCTGTCGGCGAGTTCCCGCTCGCTCTTCTGTGTCTCGAGGGCCGCTCGCTTGGAGACGAGCGCGTAGTACTCGCGCAGTTGTGCGTCGTAGGTGGCCCGGTCGAGCAGTCGCTCGACAGCCTCGTGGAGTCCCTCACGGCGTACTGGCTTCACGAGGTAGTCGTCGAAGCCCATCTCGATGATGTCGAAGTCCGGCTCGACGGCTGTCACCATGGCGACGCGGGTGTCGTACCCATCCTCGCGGACGCGGTCGAGCACCTCGTCGCCCGACAGATCCGGCATCAACCGGTCGATGAGCGCCACGTCGATGTCCTCGCTCATCGCCTCGATTCCCGCCTCGCCGCCGTAGGCGGTCACAACCTCGTACGTGTCGCCCAGCCACGCCGCGTACAGGTCCGCCAGGTCGGGCTCGTCGTCGATGATGAGCACGGTCGCACTGCCGTCGCTCATCCGACATCACCCGGTGGCGAACGATGGCGCATAGCCTAGAATCACACCCCCGCGGTATGAGGTTTTGGGACCGCCGTGCCGGAAATCACGACGGCACGGCCGCTCGCCATCGTGTCTGCAGAAGGACGCCCGAGGCGGGATTTGAACCCGCGTCACGACCGTGACAGGGTCGTATGATGGGCCACTACACCACCCGGGCCGACGCATTACTGGGTAGCCGGGTGGTATTCATAAGACTTTCCAAGCGCGCCGGCCGCGGTGTGTGACCCCGTCCCGTGGGCACAAGAGTCTTGTACCGACCAACCCAACTAATCTGATGTTGGCGCGGGGGGTCGTGAGCGGTAGCCGTCCGACGTTCCGAAAGCGTTTTGCATCACAGGACGGTACACATCTGTAGTATCTCGTAGGAAGTTCTTCCGAGCCGAACCCCTGACCCACAACATGGTAGACGTAAGCCAACACGACCTCGTTCCAGAACACACCGTCGTTCCAGACGAGGAACTCGACGATGTGCTCGAGGAGTATGACATCGACCGCACAGACCTGCCGAAAATCAAACGCACCGACCCCGCGCTGCCCGACGACGCTGAGATGGGCGACGTCGTCGAGATCGTCCGCGACTCACGAACGACCGACCGAGCCGTGGTTTATCGACTGGTGATCGAATAAATGGACCAACAGAAACGTCGCGCCGTCTCGCGAGAGTACTTCTCGCGGGACCGGCTCGCCGAACACCACTTCCGCTCGTTCAACGCGTTCCTCGACCGTGGGATGCAGCGGGTCGTCGACGAGAAAGAGACTATCGACACGGATATCGGCGACAAGGAGGGCCAAGAGCCCGTCCGTGTGGACCTCGGGAATGTTCGCGTCGAGACGCCCCGCGTCCGCGAGGCGGATGGCTCCGAAGAGCTGCTCTACCCGCAGGAAGCACGCCTGCGAAATATCACCTACTCCGCGCCGGTGTTCATGGAGATGGATATCGTGCGCGGCGGCGACGAGGAACCCGAACAGGTCGTCGACTCCGCCGAGACGAAGATCGGTCGGATGCCGGTGATGGTCGGCTCCGACAAGTGCAATATCGCCGACTTCACCGACGAGGAACTCGTCGAGATCGGCGAAGACCCCGCCGACCCTGGTGGCTACTTCATCGTCAACGGCTCCGAGCGGGTGCTGATGACCAGCGAAGACCTCGCGCCCAACAAGATCCTCGCCGAGTACGACACGAAGTACGGCGACGAAATCCAGGTCGCGAAGACGTTCTCCCAACGCCGTGGCTACCGAGCACTTGTGCTCTGTGAGCGCAACCGCGAGGGACTACTCGAGGTGTCGTTCCCCTCCGTGTCCGGCTCTATCAACTTCGTGACGCTCGTGCGCGCGCTCGGACTCGAATCCGACGAAGAGATTGTCCACCGCGTGAGCGACGACCCCGAGGTGGTGAAGTTCATGCTCGAGAACCTGGAGGCCGCGGAGGTCCAGACGACCAACGAGGCCATCGAGACGCTCGGCAAACGGGTTGCCAGCGGCCAGGGAAAAAACTACCAGCTGAAACGGGCCAACTACGTCATCGACCGCTATCTCCTCCCGCATCTCCACGAGGAGGGCGTCGAAGATGCCGAAACCCGCATGAACAAAGCCGTCTACCTCTGTCGGATGGCCGAGGCGTGTTTCGAACTCGCCTTGGGGCGCCGGGAAGCCGACGACAAGGACCACTACGCCAACAAACGGCTGAAGGTCTCCGGCGACCTGATGAAGGACCTGTTCCGCACCGCGCTCAACAAGCTGGCCCGTGACGTGAAATACCAGCTCGAACGAGCGAACATGCGCAACCGCCAGCTGTCCGTCTCCACGGTCGTCCGGTCAGACGTGCTGACCGAGCGGCTCGAACACCCCATCGCAACGGGCAACTGGGTCGGCGGCCGGTCGGGCGTCTCCCAACTGGTCGACCGGACGGACTATATGGGCGTGCTGAGCCACCTGCGGCGGCTCCGGTCGCCGCTGTCGCGGTCACAGCCTCACTTCGAAGCGCGTGACCTCCACGCGACCCAGTGGGGCCGCATCTGCCCCTCCGAGACGCCGGAGGGCCCCAACTGTGGGCTGGTGAAAAACTTCGCGCAGGCGATGGAGCTGTCACAGAATGTCGACGACGAGCGGGAACTGAAACGAGAACTCGCCTCTATGGGCGTCAACGGCATCCCCGGCATCGAGACCGTGGAGGCCCCCGCAGACGACTAACATGTCCAGTCAACGAGAATCCAAGGTATACGTCAACGGGTCGCTCATCGGGACCCATCCGCAGCCGCACGAACTCGCAAACAATGTCCGCGAGGCGCGCCGGCGCGGCGAAGTGTCGGAGATGGTCAACGTCTCCGTGAAAGACGAGACCGACGAGGTCATCATCAACGCCGACGCCGGCCGGGCACGCCGACCGCTTTTCGTCGTCGAGAACGGCGAGCCGCTCGTCTCCGACGAGGAACTCGCGGCCGTCGAGGACGGCGAACTCACGTTCGACGACCTGGTCGACCGCGGCTACGTCGAGTACATCGACGCCGAGGAGGAGGAAGATATTCTTGTGGCCGTCGACGGCGACGAACTCACCCCTGACCACACCCACCTTGAGGTCGACCCGCAACTCATCTTCGGCATCGGCGCCGGGATGATCCCCTACCCCGAGCACAACGCCTCGCCCCGTATCACGATGGGATCGGGGATGATCAAGCAGTCGCTGGGGCTGCCGAGCGCGAACTACCGGATTCGGCCGGACACCCGCCAGCACCTGCTCCACTACCCGCAGCTGTCGCTGGTCAAGACCCAGACGACCGAGCAGATTGGCTACGACGACCGCCCCGCCGCACAGAACTTCGTCGTCGCCGTCATGTCCTACGAGGGGTTCAACATCGAGGACGCGCTCGTGCTCAACGGCGGCTCCGTCGACCGGGCGCTGGCGCGGTCGCACTTCTTCCGCACCTACGAGGGCGAAGAACGCCGCTACCCCGGCGGCCAGGAGGACCGCTTCGAAGTCCCCGCCGACGACGTGCGGGGCGCCCGCGGTGAAGATGCCTACACCCACCTCGACGAGGACGGGTTGGTCAACCCGGAGACGCAGGTGGGCGAGAACGATGTCCTGCTGGGGAAGACCTCTCCGCCACGGTTCCTCGAAGAGCCGGACGACATGGGCGGGCTCTCCCCGCAGAAGCGCCGGGAGACGAGTGTGACGATGCGCTCGGGCGAGTCGGGCGTCGTCGACACAGTGACGCTGATGGAAGGCGAGGACGGCTCGAAGCTCTCGAAGGTGAGCGTGCGCGACGAGCGCATCCCCGAACTCGGCGACAAGTTCGCCTCCCGCCACGGCCAGAAGGGCGTCGTCGGCCACATCGCGCCCCAGGAGGACATGCCCTTCACCGAGGAGGGCGTCGTGCCGGACCTCATCCTCAACCCCCACGCCCTGCCCTCCCGGATGACCGTCGGGCACATCCTGGAGATGATCGGCGGCAAGGTCGGTGCGCTCGAAGGCCGGCGCGTCGATGGCACCGCCTTCACCGGCGAGGACGAGGAGGAACTCCGAGACTCCCTGGAGGAACACGGCTTCAAGTCCTCGGGCAAGGAGGTCATGTACTCGGGCATCACGGGCGAGAAGATCGAGGCCGAGATCTTCGTCGGGACCATCTTCTACCACAAGCTCTACCACATGGTCTCGAACAAGATCCACGCCCGCTCCAAGGGGCCGGTACAGGTCCTCACCCGCCAGCCCACCGAGGGGCGCGCCCGCGAGGGCGGCCTCCGCGTGGGGGAGATGGAACGCGACGTGCTCATCGGGCACGGCGCGGCGATGGCGCTCAAGGAGCGCCTGCTCGACGAG
This sequence comes from Halosegnis sp., assembly GCF_042216475.1. Taxonomy (NCBI): domain Archaea; kingdom Methanobacteriati; phylum Methanobacteriota; class Halobacteria; order Halobacteriales; family Natronomonadaceae; genus Halosegnis; species Halosegnis sp. Next base: position 45,020 of record NZ_JBDGTV010000005.1, on the reverse strand, counting down.
TCCGACCGCGAGTTCATCAACGTCTGCGGGGAGTGCGGGATGACGGCTGTCGAGAACGTCGAGCAACGGCGCGTCTACTGCCCCAACTGCGACGAGGAAACCGAGATCCACGAGGTCGAGATGAGCTACGCGTTCAAGCTCCTGCTCGACGAGATGAAGGCGCTCGGCATCGCGCCGCGCATCGAACTGGAGGACGCAGTCTAACATGTCAGCGCAAGGAACACCCCAGGAGATCGGTCAGATCAGCTTCGGGCTGATGGACCCCGAGGAGTACCGCGAGATGTCGGCCACGAAGGTCATCACCGCCGACACCTACGACGACGACGGCTTCCCCATCGACATGGGGCTGATGGACCCCCGGCTGGGCGTCATCGACCCCGGGCTGGAGTGTAAGACCTGCGGGAAACACTCCGGCTCGTGTAACGGCCACTTCGGCCATATCGAGCTGGCAGCGCCGGTCATCCACGTCGGCTTCGCGAAGCTTATCCGCCGCCTCCTCCGGGGGACCTGCCGCGAGTGCTCGCGGCTCTGTCTCACCGAGGACGAGAAAGCGGAGTTCCGCGACCGACTCGATACCACTCGAAGCCTGGGCGAAGATCTCGGCGACGTGACGAAAGCCGCCATCCGGCAGGCGCGGAAGGCGTCGAACTGTCCGCACTGTGGCGCCAAGCAGTACGACATCCAACACGAGAAGCCGACCACCTACTACGAGGTGCAGGAGGTGCTCGCGGCCGAGTACTCCGAGACCATCGCCGCCGCGATGGAGGGCCGGCCGGTCGACGGCGAAGAGGATGTCGAGCGCGAGCCGATGGCGCCGACGGAGCTCGCCGAAGAGACCGGCATCGACGTCTCCCGTATCAACGAGATCCTCTCCGGCGAGTTCCGCCCGACCAAAGAGGACCGACAGGCGCTCGAGACGGCGCTCGATGTCGACCTCACCGAGGAGGACATGAACAAGCTGATGCCCTCGGACATCCGCGACTGGTTCGAGGACATCCCGGACGAGGACATCGAGGTGCTCGGCATCGACTCCACGAAGTCCCGCCCGGAGTGGATTATCCTGACCGTGCTGCCGGTGCCCCCGGTGACGGCCCGGCCGTCGATTACGCTGGACAACGGCCAGCGGTCAGAGGACGACCTCACCCACAAGCTGGTGGATATCATCCGCATCAACCAGCGGTTCATGGAGAACCGCGAGGCGGGTGCGCCCCAGCTCATCATCGAGGACCTCTGGGAGCTGCTCCAGTACCACGTCACGACGTTCATGGACAACGAGATCAGCGGGACGCCACCGGCACGACACCGTTCTGGTCGGCCGCTGAAGACGCTCTCCCAGCGACTGAAGGGGAAAGAGGGCCGCTTCCGCGGCTCGCTGTCCGGCAAGCGCGTCAACTTCTCCGCGCGGACGGTCATCAGCCCGGACCCCACCCTCTCGCTGAACGAGGTTGGTGTCCCCGACCGTGTGGCGACGGAGATGACCCAGACGATGAACGTCAACGCGCGCAACCTCGAGGACGCGCGCCGTTACGTCGCCAACGGACCAGAACACCACCCCGGCGCCAACTACGTGCGTCGTCCCGACGGTCGCCGGCTGAAGGTGACCGAGAAGAACTGTGAGGAGCTGGCCGAGAAGGTCGACCCCGGTTGGGAGGTGTCGCGCCATCTCATCGATGGCGATATCGTCATCTTCAATCGCCAGCCGTCGCTCCACCGGATGTCCATCATGGCCCACGAGGTGGTCGTGATGCCGTACAAGACGTTCCGGCTGAACACCGTCGTCTGCCCGCCGTACAACGCTGACTTCGACGGCGACGAGATGAACATGCACGCCCTCCAGAACGAGGAGGCTCGTGCGGAGGCGCGTGTCCTGATGCGCGTCCAGGAGCAGATCCTCTCGCCGCGATTCGGCGAGAATATCATCGGCGCCATCCAGGACCACATCTCCGGGATGTACCTGCTTACCCACGAAAACCCCCGGTTCAACGAGACGCAGGCGCTGGACCTGCTGCGTGCCACCTCGATCGACGAGCTGCCGCCCGCGGACGGCACCGACGAGGAGGGCCGCGATTACTGGACCGGTCGCACCGTCTTCTCGGAGCTGCTGCCCGACGACCTGGACCTGGAGTTCGAAGGAACCGTCGGCGAGCCGGTCGTCATCGAGCAGGGCCAGCTCGTGGAGGGGACCATCGCCGAAGACGAGGTCGGCGAGTTCGGCGGCGAGATTGTCGACACCATCACCAAGGTGTACGGCAACACGCGCTCGCGTGAATTCATCAACGAGGTGGCCACGCTGGCGATGCGCTCTATCATGCACTTCGGCTTCTCCGTCGGTATCGACGATGAGTCGGTCGACGACGATGCCGAAACGCAGATTCAGGAGGCCATCGACAACGCCTACGAGCGGGTCGAGAAGCTCATCGACACCTACGAGGCGGGCGAACTCGAGTCACTGCCCGGTCGAACCGTCGACGAGACGCTCGAGATGAAAATCATGCAGACGCTCGGCCGGGCTCGCGACTCCGCGGGCGACATCGCCGACGACCATCTCGACGAGGAGAATCCGGCGGTCGTGATGGCCCGCTCGGGAGCTCGTGGGTCGATGCTGAACCTCACGCAGATGTCCGCCTGCGTCGGCCAGCAGGCCGTCCGCGGCGAACGCATCAACCGCGGCTACGAGGACCGCACGCTGAGCCACTACCGGCCGAACGATCTTTCGGCGGATGCCCACGGCTTCGTCGAATCGTCCTACCGGCAGGGGCTCAACCCACAGGAGTTCTTCTTCCACGCGATGGGCGGCCGCGAGGGACTCGTCGACACGGCCGTCCGGACGTCGAAGTCCGGCTACCTCCAGCGGCGGCTGATCAACGCCCTCTCGGAGCTGGAGACGCAGTACGACGGTACCGTCCGGGACACCTCCGACACTATCGTCCAGTTCGAGTTCGGCGAGGACGGCACCTCGACGACGCAGGTGGCCCACGACGCCGACTCGCCGCTCGATGTCGACCAGATTGCCGACCGCGTGATGAACGCCGAGTTCGCCGACGAGACGGACCGAGAGTCGTTCCTGCGCGGCGAAACGCTCGACACGAACCTCTCGGAACACCAAGACACGTGGCGCACCGAAGGGGCAGCACCGGAGGTGGAGTCGGATGACTGACGCGAGCGCCGACGTTGAGGCGGTCGTCGAGGCGACCGACCTCCCGAAGCGACTCCGTGAAGAGGTGTACCGCGTCGTCGACGAGCGGAACGCCTCTCCCGAGGAAGCCGCGGATATCGCCACCGCTGTCGAGTCACGCTACCGCGACACCCGGGTCAATCCGCTGGACCCTGTCGGCACCGTCTCCGCGCAGTCCATCGGGGAACCTGGCACGCAGATGTCGCTGCCGGCGGACGAGCAGGTCATCGTCCGTCGAGACGGCGAGACCGAGGTGACAGAGATCGGCCCGCTCGTCGACTCGCTGCTGACGGGTCGAGAGTGCCGCCAGTTCGACGGCCACGAGGTCGCTCTCGCGCCCGACGGGCTCGAAGTGCCCAGCCTTGGCGCAGACGAACAGCTCCGCTGGCAGGCAGTCGAGGAGCTCAGCCGCCACGAGACGCCCGACGAGCTGCTCCGGTTCACCCTCGAATCGGGCCGGACGATTCGCGCGACAAAGGCCCACTCGTTCGTCACGCGACGCGACAACGAGGTCGTCCCTGTCGCAGGAGATGACCTCGCTGTCGGCGACTGGCTCCCGGTCGTCGGGTCGCTCGGTATCGACGAGCCAACTGAGACGGTCGACCTCCGCGAGTACCTCCCGGCGAGCGACTACTGGTACACGTCGACACTGACGGACGGAGGGGCCGCGTCCTATCCGGCCGGAGCCGAACAGGTCGAAAACAAGCGTGCTGCGCTGGATGCGGGCACGCTCGACGCACAGGCGGTGTACCCGCGGCAGGGCACTGTCGGGCTCCCCGAACGGTTCCCACTTGACGCCGAAACCGGATTCTTCATCGGCGCCTGGCTCGCCGAAGGCCACGCGACCGACCACTACGTGTCGGTGTCGAATACCGACCCCGAGTTCCAAGACCGGATTCGTGCCTTCGCAGAACGGTTCGACCTCTCCGTCAACGAGTACGCCACCGACGGAGCATACGGTGACAGCTACGACATTCGTCTCAACGGGACCGTTCTCGCGGACCTGCTCGAGGCGGCGTGTGTCGATGCGGGTCAGAAGGTGGTGCCCGAGTTCGCCTTCGGCGCCGACGAGTCGTTCGTCACAGGGCTGCTCCAGGGCTACTTCAGCGGTGACGGCAGTGTCGGGACGAACGCAGTGCGGTCGAGTTCGACCAGCGACGACCTGACGGCCGGCATCGCCCTGCTGCTCGCTCGGGTCGACGTGTACGCCACGCTCGCCCGCCAAGACGACTCGCGAACGCTTCGCATCCCGACGAAGTTCGTGTCACGGTTTGCCGAACGTGTCGGGCTGGTCGGCGAGCGCGGCGAGGAACTCACGGCGCTCGCTGCCGATCTCGATCCGGAGGGACCGGACGCGACCGACCAGATTCCGAACTTCGGGGACGCTCTGTCCGACGTTGCATCGGACGCGGACATCCCTGCGCGACAGGTACAGAGCGCGTCTGACCGGCAGCGAATCGGGCGAGCTCGGCTCGCCCGGCTCGTGGAAACGGCTGACGATTCGGGTGTGAACTCGGACGCACTTGACCATCTCCGACGAGCAGTCGAGGGTGACGTCGTCTGGGACCGCATCGAGTCGATCGAGACGGTCACGAGCGACCACGAGTACGTCTACGATGTCTCGGTTGCGGGCCTGGAGACGTTCACAACGGCCGAGGGCGTCGTGACGCACAACACGATGAACACGTTCCACTACGCTGGTGTCGCCGAGATTGACGTGACCCAGGGGCTGCCCCGGCTCATCGAGCTGGTCGACGCACGCAAGACGCCGGACACCCCGATGATGACCGTCTACCTCGACGAGGAGCACGCGAGCGACCGCGAGCGGGCCCACGAGGTCGTCTGGAACATCGAGGCAACGCGCATCCTCGCGCTCGGAGACGTGTCGACGAACGTCGCGGACATGCTCGTGCGCATCGATCTCAACGAGGAGACGCTCCGCGAGCGGTGGCCCACCTACGACGATGTCGACGAGATTGCAGCCGAGATTGCAGGCCAAATCGAGTCGAATCTGGGCGTCGCAACGACCCGCCCGGAACAGACGGTCGTCGAGTTCGGCCCCGACCAGCCCTCCTACCGCGAGCTCCTCCAGCTGGTCGAGGAGCTCCGCGATATCGTGTTCAAAGGAATCGAGGACATCACGCGGGTCGTCATCCGCAAGGAGGAACTCGAGGACGGCAGCGAAGAGTTCGTTCTCTACACGGAGGGCTCGTCGTTCGGCGACGTCCTAGAGATTCCCGGGGTCGACCCCTCGCGGACCACCTGCAACAACATCCACGAGATCAACCGCGAACTCGGCATCGAGGCCGCCCGCGAGGCGCTCATCAACGAGACAGAAAACACCCTCGAAGAACAGGGGCTGGACAACGTCAACGTCCGTCACCTGATGCTGGTTGCAGACATCATGACCAACCGCGGCGAGATCGAGTCGATCGGCCGACACGGCATCTCCGGCAGCAAGGAGTCCGTGCTGGCCCGCGCCGCCTTCGAGGTGACGGTGAACCACCTGCTCGACGCGGCCATCCACGGCGAGGTCGACGCCCTCGACGGGGTGACGGAGAACGTCATCGTGGGCAAACCCATCCGGCTGGGTACCGGCGATGTCGACCTGCGGATGGGTTCCCGGCAGACGAGCCCCAGCGCCGACGATTGACGCGCAGTACCGTTTTACCGCCGCGTTCCCTACAGCCGGTGTGATACGGCTCTCCGACGAGGCCCGCCAGCTCATCGGCTTCTTCGAGACGGAGTCCGGGGCACGGGTACGCGACTGCGTCCGCGAGGACGATCGGGTCGTCTTCGTCGTCGCGCCCGGTGATATGGCCGATGCTATCGGCCCACAGGGCCGCACCGTCTCCCGGGTAGAAGAGCGGGTCGGCTCACGGGTCGAACTCGTCGAAGATGCCGACGACGCGGCGACGTTTGTGGCGAACGCGCTGCGGCCCGCCGCAGTGTACGATGTCTCCATTATCGAGGACGACGAGGATGACGAGCCCGACCGGGTCGCGTACGCCGAGGTGAACGCCGCCGATTTCGGGGCGGCTATCGGCACGAACGGCCGCAATATCCGGATGGCAGAGCGACTGGCTGCCCGTCACTTCGACGTGGATGCTATCGAACTGGTCCCCGAGCCGGACTCCGTCCGTAACGTGGTGGCCGAGGAGACGGGGGTGGAGCCGGTCGACGCGCTGTTCGACCCCGAGGACGGCCGAGTGGTGGTGCTCGCGCCGGCCGGCGCCCGCGGCGATGTCGAGACGGCAGCGGATGCGCTCCGGGGCAAACTTGGGTGGCCTGTCGCCGTCGTCGCGTACGCGAGTGAGTCGGCCGAGCTGGTAGCGAACGCGCTCGTGCCCGCGGATGTGACGAACGTCACCGTCAGCGACAGCGGCGTCGCCTATGTCGAGGTACCCGACGACCAGCGGGGCCTGGCCATCGGCTCGGGCGGTGCGCGTATCCGGCTCGCGCGGCGCCTGGCCGCCGAGTACTACGGGCTCGACGACGTGACGCTTGCCTGAGCCGGCTCACACCGGCGAAAAGGGATGCTTAAGTGGCTCCGTCGGGAACTATGCAGCACTATGGCGAACGGCAAGTACGCCGCGCGCAAGCTCAAGAAGGACCGCCAGAAGCACCGGTGGTCCGACTCTGATTATGCGCGGCGCGCTCGCGGGCTCGGCGAGAAGTCGGACCCGCTTGAGGGCGCCCCGCAGGGCCGCGGCATCGTACTGGAGAAGGTCGGTATCGAGGCAAAACAGCCCAACTCGGCGATCCGAAAGTGCGTCCGAGTCCAGCTCATCAAGAACGGCAAGCAGGTCACCGCGTTCTGTCCCGGCGATGGCGCCATCTCGTTCATCGACGAGCACGACGAGGTGACCATCGCGGGCATCGGCGGCGCGAAGGGCCGCGCGATGGGTGACCTCTCGGGGGTCAACTACAAGGTCGAGAAGGTCAACGGCGTCTCACTGATCGAACTCGTCCGCGGGAACGCGGAGAAACCCGTCCGATGAGCGCCGACGAAGACGCCCCGGAACCGGAGGCGCCGGCCGGGGGCGACGACACTGGTGACGTCTCTGCGCTACTGTTCGGCAAGTGGAGCGTCGACGGAATCGAGTACGACGACCCCTCGACCCAGCGATACATCACCGTTACACCCATCGCACACACGCAGGGGCGACATGCAGACAAGCAGTTCAAAAAGAGCCAGATCTCCATCGTCGAGCGACTCATCAACCGGCTGATGCAGACGGATGAGAACACCGGCAAGAAAGAGCAGGCGACCCGTATCGTGCGGGATGCCTTCGATATCGTCCACGAACGGACCGATGAGAACCCGGTGCAGGTGCTCGTCCACGCCGTCGAGAACGCCGGCCCGCGCGAGGAGACGGTCCGGCTCAAGTACGGCGGTATCTCTGTCCCCAAGGCCGTCGATGTCGCCCCTCAGCGGCGCGTCGACCAGGCGCTGAAGTTCCTCGCAGAGGGCGTCCAGGGCGCATCGTTCAAGACTGCCACGCCTGCCGCCGAGGCGCTCGCCGACCAACTGCTCGGCGCGGCCAACTACGACGTCCAGACGTACGCGGTCAACCAGAAGGAAGAGAAAGAGCGCGTCGCGGCTGCCGCCCGCTGATTCTCGCCGCGTCACACGTTCGCGTGTCGAGTCGAGTCGAGTCGGGTCGGCGCCACGTCGCGAGCCGACGACCACCCGTTTTGGGACCGGCACGGATACTGAAGTGCTCGCGGGCACGAGAGTCAGATATGGACGAGGCCGACCTGGTCGAGCGACTCGACCGCTTCGGCGGGAGTGAGGCAGAGCGGCGCGCGGTCGCGCGCTGCGCTCGCGATCTCGCCGACAGCGACGCCTTCCGCCGCGACGAGGGCTACGACCTCACCGTCGAGACGGTGCTGAACCATCTCGCGGACGCCCCCGACGGCGGCCCGGCCGACCGCTGGAACTGGTGGCTCGGCTCGCTGGAGGCCGCCCACGGCGACTACGCCCGGTTTCAGGTGCGCCGCTGGGAAGAGGCCTAAACTCGCCCACTACTGACTGGGTGCGGTGGGCGTTCGTGCTGTTACTCTCGTCTTGGGGAGGCCTGCGACTTTCGACCCAGGAGGCGGGCAACGCTACCATACTTGACGACGGCGGCCGAACACGACGATGTGAACCCTGATCTCTCTGGGCGCGTCGCGCTTGTGACCGGGAGTGCACACCGAGTCGGGCGCGAGGTGCTGCTCGGGCTGGCAGAGCAGGGCGCAGATGTCGCTGTCCACTACCACACCAGCGACGCTGCCGCCACAGCAACCGCAGAGGAGGCCCGCGAACACGGCGTCGCGGCGACGACCGTCGCGGCGGATGTCACCGACCCCGACGCAGTTGACGCGGCCTTCGACGCCGTCGAGGCCGAGCTCGGCACGGTTGACGTGCTTGTCAACTGTGTCGGGGACTTCGATGACCGACACTGGGAAGCCCTCTCGTTTGCCGACTGGCAGCGCGTCCTCGGGACGAACCTCTACGGAACGGTCAACTGCTCGCGACGCGCCCTCGAGCCGATGCGCGACCAGCAGTGGGGCCGCATCATCAACTTCGGCTTTGCCGACTGTGACCGCATCCACGCGCCGCCGTCGAACTTCCCGTATTTTGTCGCCAAGACGGGCGTGTTGATGTTCACGCGGATGCTTGCGTACGATACGAGCGACGACGGCATCACCGTTAACGCCGTCTCGCCGTTCGCCGTCGAGAACACGGTCTCGGACGTGCATGGCTACCCACGGGGTCGACCTGCGAGCTTCGAGGATGTTCTGGCCCCGATCCTGTTTTTCGCGAGCGACGCCGCGAGCTATCTCTCCGGCGAGAACGTCGCCATCGACGGTGGTCGGCTTCCCGAGGCCTGAGCTCCTCTCACGGTGAACGCTGTGGGCAGTTACCGTGGCGAACTATAACCGACGAGGCTTACCCGACCCCGACCGTACCTCGGCCATGCACGCCGAGTTCCTCGGCGGGGCCCGCGAGGTCGGCCGAAGTGCCCTGCTGATCGATGACGAACTCCTCATCGATTACGGTGCGAAGCCAACCGACCCCCCGGCGTGGCCGCTGGACTGTGCCCCGTCGGCGGTCGTCATCTCGCATGGCCATCTCGACCACGTCGGCGGCGTCCCTGCGCTGTTGTCGGGGCCGACGCCACCGCCGGTTCACTGGACGCCGCCGACCCACGACTTCGCCCGCCTGCTAGCCCGTGACACGCTGAAACTCCACGGCCACACCCCACAGTGTCCCTTTGCGGACAACGAGGTACGGCGACTCGGCGAGGTGTCCGTCGAGCACGGCTACCGGGAGCCGTTCACCGTCTGTGAGGGCCGCTACGAGGTGACCCTCTACGACGCCGGCCACATCCCCGGAAGCGCGCACGTGCTCGTGGACGACGGCGACACCCGCCTGCTGTACACGGGCGACTTCCACACCGACGACCAGCGCATCGTCGCAGGCTCGACTGCCCGCCCCCAGGCGGATGTCGTCGTCTGCGAGTCGACGTACTCGGATGTTCACCACGACCCTCGCGAACAGGTGGAACGACGGTTCGTCGAGGCACTGCGCGAGACCACTGTCCGGGGCGGGACGGCCGTCGTCCCTGCGTTCGCCATCGGGCGCACACAGGAGGTGCTACTCGTCTGCCGCGCTCACGACATCGATGTCTACGTCGACGGGATGGGTGTCGAGGTGCTCGACACGCTCGTCGAGTATCCGGCGTTCGTCCGCGACGCCGACGCCCTGCGAGGGGCCCGCTCGAACGCCCGGACGGTGACCGGCCGCGACGGCCAGCGACGCCGTATCGCCGCCGAGAATACCGTCATCGTCACCACGAGTGGGATGCTCACCGGCGGCCCGGCGATGACGTACGTCCCTGCGATAGCCGACGATCCGACCAATCTCGTCGCCTTCTCTGGCTACCAGGTCGAGGGAACACCCGGTCGGGACCTGCTCGAGACAGGCAGCGCCGAGCTCGATGGCCGGCGAACCCCTGTGGCTGCCCGGCGGTCGTTCTTCGATCTGTCGGCCCACGCCGACCGCGCGGGCCTTCGGTCGTTCCTCGACGCGTACGACGACGCGCGCGTACTCGTTACCCACGGCGACCGCTGTGAGGCGTTTGCAGCCGAACTCCGCGCCGACGGCCTCGACGCGACGGCCCCCGCCATCGGCACGGGTCTGGAGGTGTGACCTCCCTCGAGGGCACGGCCCGCGCCACTCGCCCCGCTTTGCCGGGCGAGACCGAAGCGCCGATACGCTCGGCCCACCCACCTCGGGTATGCTTCCCGGGCCAGGCGCCACGCTGCTGGTCGACCTCGACGGTACCGTCGCCGACCAGTTGCCCCGCGTCTGTGCGTATCTCGCGGCCGAGTACGGGCTCGAGGTCACCCCCGACCAGATTGACGCGTGGTCCTGGCCTGTCCCCGACCCAGCCCCGTATGCGCATATCGGCGAGGTTATCGACGAACTGATGCGCGAGCGACCGGAGTGGTTTCTCGGCTCGCTGGCCCCGATACCGGGAGCCGTCGAGGGACTGGCCGCGCTGTCGGCGGCTGGCTACGGGATACACATCGCCACCCACCGGCTCCCCACAACCCACGATGTCTCCGAGCGGTGGCTCGAGGCCAACGGAATCGTCTACGACCGGTTCCTCCGGGATGTCCCCGCCAACAAAGGAGCGCTCGACGGCGACGTCCTGCTCGACGACTACCATGGAAACATCGCGGACGCGCTCGCGGCCGGGAAGGCTGGCGTGCTCGTCCGCCAGCCATACTCGAATCCCGCGGCCTGCCAGCCAGCCCCAAGTGCCGAGAGCTGGGCGGAGATTCGCGACCTGTTTGGCGTCTGAGCGGAGTCAGGCTCATACGGCTGGATGTGGTAGCACGACTCATGGGCACTGATGGACAGACACGCCGAGACGAGGAACCGGACCTGACCGATGCGGAGGCCGCAGCGCTCCACGACCTCCGGCTCGGCGTCGAACACATCCACCGCGGATACGGCCACCTGCTCGCCTTCCACCACCAGGTCGGCCATGCGATGGATCGGTTCGCAGACGCCCGCGACCGGCTCCGGGCGGCAGGCCACGACGGCTTCGCTGACCGGCTGCGCGACGAGCTGTTGCCCGCGGGTGTGGTCGAGGACCGCTGGACCTACGAGCTGGTGGAGGCCTTCGAGACAGGCTTCCTCGCGGAGGTGGTCGGCTTCGAACAGACGGTCCGCGACCGGCTGGCTGACGGCGCCGACCACGTCACCGAGCGGGCACAACAGCAACGGTGGCGCCGCCGAGCCGAGCGATAGCTGCCGCTGTATTCGTGGCGAAGCACGGCGAGTGCCTCAGGACGTCTCCCCAGGTCGTTCAACCGCTCGGTCCCTATTCGTCGGCAGCCTCGACAGCGTCGGCTTCCTCCTCGAGGGCTGCCGCCAGCTCGCGCGCCTGGGCCGGCGAGAGGCGAAGTCGGTCGGCGTGGGCCTCTAACGTGTCGAGGGCTGTGTTGTCGAGTTCGAGCGCGAACTCGACGTGGTCGGGGTCGGTACGGGGAGACGTGACGTTCACCGTCGCGTACGCCTCCTCGTCGAAGCCGTGGCCCTCTGCCTCTGCGTCGACAAGATCGAGCGTCGTGTACGCGTTCACGCGCATGATGCGGTCGGCCATACGCGACCGAGGGCCGCTCGCGGCCTAAGCGTGACGGGCGCCGCCCCGCGATCAGTCGTCGGAGGTGAGCGGCTCGCCCTGCCTGTTCGTCGGCGCCGGTGACGCGCTCATATCGTCGTCGTCGGCGTACGGGTACCACGTCATCTTCGTGTTGTGCATGTATGGGTCCTCGTAGCTGGTCTCTGCCGGCTCCGCGAGCCCGGTCAGCTCGTCCTCTTCGTGGCGGGCGATGAACTCGCGGAAGCTCTCGTCGTCCGCACGCTCGGTCTCGTAGACGGCAAGCAGATTCTCGATGTAGCCGGGCACCTCGTCGGCGGGCACGCGCATCTCGACCCAGTCGGCAAACTGCGGGTGCTCGCCGAGCCCACCGCCCAGCCCGATGTCGAACGCCTCGACGGGCTCGCCGTCCTTGCGGGTCTTCATGCCGCGCAGCGAGATATCTGCGATCTGCGGCTGCGCACACGAGGCCGTACAGCCGGACAGGTGGATGTGGAAGTCGTCGACGCCGCTGGGTACCTCGACGTTCTCCTTGAGCCAGCGGGCGTACCGCACCTGCCGGTTCTTGGTCTCCACAATCGACAGCGAGCAGTACTCGGTGCCAGTACAGGCGATGGAGCCGCGCATGAACGGATGGGGATCCGGCGAGTACGTCTCCAGCAGCGGCTCCTCGAGGAATGCGTCGAGCCGGTCGGCGTCGATGTCCGTGACGATGAGGTTCTGTCGCTGCGTGATACGGACCTCGCCGGAGCCGTACTCGTCGGCGAGTTCGGCGAGTTCGCGGGCGTCGTCGGCGCCCATCCGGCCAACCAGCACGCTCAACCCGACATAGTAGTTGCCGTCGGGCTGCTCGTGGACACCAACGTGGTCGCCGTGGGTGCCGTCGCCGGCGTTGTACGTGTACTGGTCACGGAGGTCTTCGCCGGCCGAGCGGAGCTCGAAGTCGACGAACTCCTCCTGAAGCACACGCCGGAACCGCTCGGTCCCCCACTCGTCGATGAGGAACTTGATACGGGCGTTGAACCGGTCCTCGCGGTCACCGTACTCGCGGAACAGCGCCGAACAGCCGCCCGCGACGTCGTTCACCTCGTCGGGCGTACAGAACACGTCGATCGAGCGGGCGAACCGGGCCTCCTTGCGGGCGAGCCCGCCGCCGACGCGCACATTGAATCCCTTCACCTCCTCGCCGTCGATCTCCTTGACCGCCGGCTCGAACGCGAGGTCGTTGATATCGCCTTGGCCGCATCCCTCACTGCAGCCGGTGACAGACACCTTCCACTTGCGGGGCAGATTGGTGTGCTCCTCGTCGCCTTTGAACGTGTTGTGGAGGTCCTCCGCGACGGGCCACGCGTCGATGAACTCGTGTTTGTCCTTGCCGGCGACCGGACAGCCGACGATGTTGCGCCAGGAGTCGCCACACGCCTGCTGGGTCGACAGCCCGGCGGCCTCCAGCTGCTCCCAGATCTCTGGGATATCCTCGAGCTTGATCCAGTGGAGCTGGATCGACTGGCGGGTCGTCCAGTCACACACTGCGGCCCCGAACTCGGGATTGTCGACCGGGCCGCGCGCGTACTCGTCGGCGACATCGGCCACGACCTCCAGCTGGCCCGGCTCGAGGACACCGTTGGGCGTCCCGATGCGCATCATGAAGTAACTCTCCTGCCCCTTCCGCTGGTGGTACAGCCCCCACCATTTAAACCGCTCGAACCACGCGTCGTGTTCGTCCTCGGGGATGGCATCCCAGCCCTCCTCGGCGAACTCGAGGATGTGCTCGCGGACCTCGTTGCCGTAGGCCTCGCTCTTCCATCCCTCGACTTTGCTCGGCATATCTCTCTACATGTGCTCCAGTCGTATAGGTACCCCAACCGCGTCAAGCGTCCCCCCGACTCCTGCGTATCGGCATCAGTTGCCGCTATATGCGACGGGCCAGCTCACTCGGGGGTCGCGAGCCGGCGGCGCCGGCCCGGGATATGGACGCTGTCTGGGACGACAGCCCGGAATTCGCCCGTCTCGGGGTCCGCGCGGCCAAGCTCTAGCCAGTCGGTGACACCGTTCTCACCGCAGGCGATACACTGGCCGGCGACCCGCGCCTCCACGCGGCCCGCCGCGACACTCACCTCGACGAACCCCTCGGCGAGGAAGTCCGCCAGCTCACAGCCACAGAAATCGCTCCGCGCGAGCCGCCACAGGTCCGAGACGTTTACCTCCCGGCTATCGTTGACGCTCACCCACGCCCCGTCGTCGAGCTGGTGAATCGAGGTGACCACACCCGAGCAAGCCGGCCGAGCGACGTAAGCCCGACGCTCCCCGGTGTCGTCAACCGTGGTGACGGTCCTATGTGGTTAAACCGCCCGACAGCACTCGGACAGCCCCCGACGAGGCCGTCACGGGAACGGGCAAGCGCGGCCGGCATCCGGCAGCAAGGGTAGCGTTTACGCTGGGGGCCGTATTTATGAGGGTACGGCTCTTCCACGTAATCGATGAGTACCATAGCCAGCGCTGCGGCGCCGACAATCCCCGTCGAGGTGAGGCCATGAGCGACGAGGAGACGGAAGAGACGGCCGAGGAGAGCAGAGACGACCGGTACGCCGACGTGGACACGAGCCACCTCGACGACGTTGAGGACGGCTGTGGCTGCACGGAAATCTGGGAGCACACCAGCGAGCGGGAGGACGCTGTCGCCGAAGACGACTGACCCGGCGCCCTCGCGCACCGTTCACCCGACGACGGCGGCTTTTTGTCACCTGGCGGCGTACGTGTGACCGAATGCCATCCGGAGAGGATCGGCCCGAGCCTGACGCCGCTCAGCCGTCGGAGTCAGCCAGCCGCGAGTCACCCATCGGCGAGCCTGTCATCCGTCGGGATGTCGCCGGCGAGGACGCCGCCCGCTTCGACCCATCGAACGCAGCGAGTCTCGCGGAGGCGGCTGACGTCGTCCGCCGGTTCGCAGAGAATACCGCTGGCGGCACCGATAACGTCTATATGCTCCGAGGGGCGGCCGCGTGTGCCGCGCTCGTGCGCGGCGAGGGCTCGTACAAGGCAGCCGCCAAGCGGGCCGGCGGCGAGGCGTCTATCTCGTTCATCCGCAAGTGGGCCCGTGTCCACGACCTGCCGCGGTCGGTCCGCCGCTACGTCGCTCTCGGACGTATCCCGCCGACGGCCGCCAAACATATCGCACGTGTCGCCGGCGAGGCGCGATTCCTCTTGGCGTGGGCCGTGCTCGACCACGGGCTCACCGTTCGGGAGGTTCGGGCCGCCGCCTCACGGGTCAACGAGGGGACAAGCGTCGAGACGGCCCTCGCAGAGGTCGATGTCGAACTCGGCCGCCTCGAGGTGTCTCTGCCGACCGACACGTACCGCCGACTCAGACGACAGGCTGCTCTTCGGGACGACGACCCGGAGACGGTGATCACGGAGGCGCTGGCGGCGTATCTCGACGAGTGAGAACTGCATCGAAACTGTTTACCGGCGCATACCGCTACATAGAATCAGGGCCGATAGCTCAGCCTGGCAGAGCGTCCGGCTTTTAACCGGACGGTCGTGGGTTCAACTCCCACTCGGCCCGTCTCTCTCGCCGCCCGGCATGCGCCAAGCAGGCACACCTTTACGTCCTCCAGCTGTATCCCCGACTCACGGTTGCGTCGAGGCGGCTACTCACACTCCGTGAACAAGCCGCTCGCCACCCTCCAGTCCGTTGCGGAGCGCGGCGTGGAGCCGTGCCTCACCGGCCACCCAGTCGCCAACCACGTAGAGGCCGTGCTCGGCCGCCGAATCGACCGGGCCGGCGTCGACACCACTCTCCGGAAGCGCGTACCGCCACCCCTGGTGGTCGGTCCACGCCGGGTCGGCCAGGCGGTCGTCGCCGACGATCTCGGCGGCGTGGGCCGCAAGTGTCGCGACGTTCGTCGCAGGGTCGGCATCGTAGTTGGCGACGGACCACTCGTGGTTCGCCTGTGCGACCAGCACCGACTCCCCATCGGGGACGTGTCCCGACTTGCACTCCTCGCGGGACAACCAGCCAAGATCGTGAGCCTTGTCGACGTTGACGAGCCCGTAGTAGGGGCGGTCGAGCCGGAACGGATAGCCGAGCACGGCCGTCCAGATGCTCCGGTAGTCGACCGCCTCGGCGGCGGCCGCGAGTGTCGTCCGCGCCTCGGCGTCCCAGTCGGCCGCCCGGAGCAGATCGGCCGTCTGTGGCGCCGGCGGATTACAGACGAGCCGGTCGAACGGGCCGTACTCGGTGCCGTCGGTGTCGACCAGCGCCCAAGTGTCACCCGTTCGACGGATCGTCTCGACGCGCGTGCGCCTGTGAATCGTCGCGTCCGTGCCGGCGAACAGCCGCTTTGCGATCTGTGTGAGCCCCTGCCGGTAACTCCACTTGTGGTCGTCGGCGTCCCGGCCCTCGGAGACGGTCCCTGTCTCGTCGAACACGTAGACTGGCGCCGTTGCGTCGACCAGGCCCTCGTCGTCGAGCGTCTCCGTGAGCAGCTCCACCACCCGCTCGTCGTCGGACTTCACGTAGTTCGCCCCGTAGTCGTAGACGTAGCGGCCGTCTGCACGCCGGCGCGTCGCGGCTCGCCCGCAGACACCCCCCGACTTCTCCAGGACAGTCACGTCTGCCTCGGGAAGCGCACCGTCGATGACGTGCGTCGCCGCGGCGGCACCCGCACCCGCGCCGATTACTCCGATATCGGTCACACTCATGGTACGGGTGCCGGCCACATGAACCCGATTGCACCGGCGAGACAATATACGTCAACCGCCTCGGGGTCAAGCCCCGAGGCTTGTCAGTGGACTCCCGCTCTATCCGAGCAACTCGGAAGGCGTATAATCGCCGTTCGCGTTCAGTGTCCCTGACTTGAGGGCCAGTTGACTGGTGGCCCGTCCAGCACCAGACGTGAGCCAGTGCTGGACAAGCCGCCACCCGATATTCCGAGCGGCGTTGTAATCCGCGTGGAGTTCTTTTCCACACTTCAGGCACTCGAACTCGTCACCATCGCGGTTGTCCTCGTGGGTGAAGCCACACTCGCCGTGACTACACCGCTGACTCGTGTACGCCGGGGCCACGTCGTCCACGTCGATACCGTACTCTTCTGCCTTGTATTCGACGTGGCGTTGGAGTTCGCGGAACGCCCACTGCTGGAACTTCGAGGCGTTCGAGATGCGCTCGCGGATATGCGTCAGGTTCTCGAACGCAATCGCCGTACAGTCGTTCTCCACGGCCTCCTGAACGATGGCCTTCGAGACGCGGTGGAGGTAGTCCGCACTCCACCGAGCGAACCGTGACCCGATGCTTTTGATGGTGAGGTGTGCGGAGCGAGTGCCTGTCTGTTGGAGGTTGCCGCGCCGACGCTCATACTCGTCGCGGCGGTGGTTGAGGTAGTCTGCGTTTCCAAGGAATGCTCCCGTGCTGGTGACGGCGAGGTATCCGTCCACGTTCAAATCGACGCCGAGAACCACTCCGTTCCCGGTCGAATCGTCGCCAGAATCAGCATCTTCGACGTCTTTCTCGACTGCGACGTGGAGGTAGTACGTGCCGTCACGCTTGTGGATCGTGGCTTCCGTGCGTTCCCACTCTGGCGTCCAATACTCCGCAAACGGTGTCCCTGATTCGTCGTCGGGCGTGACGAACTCGGCTGTCACACGGTCGCCAACCGTGGCGAGGGTCACGTGGTCGTCGTTGTACGTGATAGTTCGACCATTGTACACGACGACACTGCCTCGAAACTCGGGTTTGCTGGCTTTCTTGCCGTCGTCGAGGATGCGGTCTTTGCAGTTGCCGAGTGCGTCTGCGGCGAGGTTGCGGGCGGATTGGACGAGACTTGCTTGCAGACTGGTTTG
This sequence comes from Halosegnis sp., assembly GCF_042216475.1. Taxonomy (NCBI): domain Archaea; kingdom Methanobacteriati; phylum Methanobacteriota; class Halobacteria; order Halobacteriales; family Natronomonadaceae; genus Halosegnis; species Halosegnis sp. The sequence goes on along the minus strand of NZ_JBDGTV010000005.1, from coordinate 27,341 downwards.
CTCCCGAACCGCTGTGTAGGTTTGTTCGTGGAGCGTGTTCTTCGTAACCTCGATCTGCGTGGGGTCGTCGTCCCATCCAGCGTCAGCGACGTGTTGGGCCGCTTGACGGAATTGCTCGAACGTCTCATCGAGAACGCTGTGAGCGTCCTCGGGAACGTTGAGCTTTAGCTGGATGTTGCGGACGACCTCCATACTTCATAAGTATTCTTAGAGATACTTGAAAGTATTTGTCCGAGCGTGGTGGAGTCGGTCTTGCCATCGTGCGTGGTTTGTGTCATCGGTTGTCGGCTTCCTCCCCGAGCTCAAGGGTCGGGGTATCCGCCTCGCAAACTCTATGAACATTTATGATGGATTGGTGCCTCGGGGTGGGTATGGTACCGCCGGTCCACCGCCTGTAATCCCGTCGTACCGCGCTCGACTACCACCTACCCACACCGATGATGACACAATCGACACCCACCGCAGGCACCGACACGATTCGCACCGACGACACTGACCGACGGCGGATTCCGCTCCAGCCGCGCCACGGCCCACAGCCGACGCGGCGCTGACGGCCCGCTGGCTCGACAGGTGTGCCGCCAGCTCAGTCGTCAGCGCTGGCGGCCGGCTGGTAGGGCGCCTCCCGGACGGCCGCGGCCAGCCGGTCGACATCTTCCTGGCTGGGGCCGGCGGCCATCTCTGCGTACAGCGCCTCCACCTCTTCGCGGCTCATCTTCACGGTATCGACGTGAGTAACGGCCTCGCGGGCGCGATCGTCGAGTTCGCGGATGGTCGCCAGCGCCAGCAAGTACGGCATCGCCATCCCAGGAAGGATTCCCACCTCCTCCTCGGGAAGCGTGCGCAGATACCGGCGAGCGCCGTCAGCGTAGCCGGCCGCGCGGTCGACCACCCGGCGGACGACGCTGGCGACGCCCTCGACGGCGCTGGGGTCGTCGACCGCCTCGTGGTCGAGTCCCTCCTCGGCGAGCCAGTCGCCCGGCAGGTAGACGTTGTTCTCTGTCTGGTAGTCGTCGCGGACGTCCTTCGCGATGTTGACCAACTGGAGCAGCAGCGCAAACTGACGCGCGTCCTCGGGGTCGGTCTCTTCGGCCCCGTAGACCCGAAACAGGTTCGACAGCAGCTTCCCGACGGTGCCGGCGACGTACCAGCAGTACTCCTCCAGCTCTTCGACTGTCCGGAGTCGGAGCCCGCCGCTGTCGGCGTGTTCGCGGAGGAAGTCGGCCATCCCGGTCGCCATCTCGCGGACGACCGCCCGCATCGCGTCCTGTACCGTCGGATCGAACGAGGCGAACACGCGGAACACCCGCTCCGTATCCGCGACGACGGCCCAGTCGGCACCACCGTCCTCGGGCTGGTACGGCTCGACGGCCGCGAGAAAGTCCGCCACGGTCGTCTCCGAATCGGGCGCGAGCACGTCGTCGTATAGCTCGAGGATGCGAGCGCGCTCGCGGGGCGGTATCGATGGGTCGTCCTCGACGGTATCGGCGATGCGACACAGCAGATAGCCGGTGCAGACCCATGCGTCGACGGGCGGCTCCAACAGCTCGATGGTTAGCGTGAACGTCCGCGAGACGGAATGGACCGCCTCGAACGTCCACGCCCGGTCGGCGTCGGAGGCGGCGACGGCCCCCGCTAACGACGGATGCTCACCGGGCGCGTCACTCATTATCCGGTATCACCGGGCGCTGGTACAAAAGCCCCGTGGCAGTGTGGCCGGCGGGCGAAACGCTCCTATCGGCGCGGCCCCTCGTATGGCTGTGAGCCGGTACGCCGCAACTGTCTTCGATCTCGACGGGACACTCTGTCAACACGACCAGGACGTCGAGGCGGTCTTCTACGACGCTTTCCGGGCTATCGACTGCGAGCCAGTCGGCACGCCGGCGGACCTGTGGGCCACGATGGAGCCCATCACCGACTACGACACCGAGGCTGCCCAGCTCGCGGATGCGATCACCCGGCTTGCAGCCGCGCGCGATCGCACGCTCGACGCCCAGGCATGGACCGACGCCTTCCGGGCTCGGCTCGACTGGACGGCCGTCTCGCTGTTACCTGGCGCGGAGACGGCACTGGCAGCCGCCCGCGCGAACGGCCCCGTCGGGCTACTCACCAACGGACCGGAGGAGCGCCAGTCGACGAAGCTGGCCGCACTCGGCCTGCTCGAGGCGTTCGATACCGTCGTCTACGCCGGCGACATGGACCGGCGCAAGCCCGCGCCCGCCCCGTTCGAGCGCGTGCTCGCGGCGCTCGGAACGCCTGCTGCCCAGACGCTGTACGTCGGCAACTCGCTCGAGCACGACGTGGCCGGCGCGACCCGGGCCGGGCTCCCGGTCGCGTGGCTCGGCGACGGCTCCCCCGGCGAGCATGCGCCGACTCACACGCTCGGCCGTGTGGACGACCTGGCAGCCGTCTTCTGATGAGCGAGGCGAGTGCTTCGGGTCGTCTCCCGGCGCGGCCCGCGGGCGAACCGCCGGCTCCTTGTCGCGGCCACCTGTAGGGACCGTATGGCTGACGCGGCGACGGTCAGGCGCGTGCTCGCCCGGGCGTGTCCCGACCGGACGCCCAACCGGATCGAACCCGCACGCCGCGGCAACACGAAACGAACCTATCTCGTCGAGGATGGCGCCGGCGGAGTCGTCGTCCAGCTATCGGAGCGTCCCGAACCGCTTCGGGTCGAGGCAGCGCTGGCCCGGGCGGTCCGACAGCGGACCTCTGTCCCCGTCCCGGGCGTGCTGGCCGTCGGTACCCTCGACAGCTTCGGCTATCTTGTTGTCGAGCGAGCGCCGGGGACGGACCTCCACGAGCGGTTCACGGGGCTGGCTGCCGCTGAGCAGCGCGCGGTCGCCCGGGCGTTCGGTGGCTGGCTGGCGGCCTGTCACGAGACGTTCGACTTCGCCGGCCACGGCCGGTTGTCGTTGGCAGACGGGCAGCTCGTCGCCCCCGACACCGACGTGTCGGCGTGGTACGAGTCGTATCTGCGGGACGGGCTCGATGCGCTGCCGACGCCACTTGCAGCCCTCCGAGAGCCGATTGCAGCCGCGGCGTCGCCGCCGGCGACCGCGACGGCGGTGCTGTTCCCGTGGGACCTCCGCCCGGGCAACGCACTGTACGAGAACGGCGTGACGGCGGTACTCGATTGGGGAGAGCCGCTGGCCGCGCCTGCGGCGCTGTCGGCCGCGAAGACGGAATATCTCGTCTGTGACTGGTACGTCGAGGAGCCAGCCCCGCTGCGGGCGGCGTTCCGCGCGGGCTACCGCGACGTGCGGCCGTGGCCCGACCCCTCGCGGACAGACCGGCTGGTCGCCGTCGTGCGGTCGGCCGTCGACGCTGACGGGGTAGTGACGCGGCCGGGCTACCCAGAGCAGACCGGCGAGACAGCCGTCGCGTTCCATTGCGAACGACTGCGGTCGCTGCTCGATATGTAGCGAGCGGCTGCTCGCCCGTTCAGGCGTGGACAGATGTCACCTACTTGTGAGACGGAGGCCCCACCCGCAACGAGCGAGGCTCTCAGACCGAGCGAAGGAGGGTGGGGTCGTCGATCCGACCCGCGGTGTTTAACAGGCCGCGCCCGTCCGGCCCTGTATGGCAGGCTCGGAGCTCGCGGCGCGCGTCCGAGAGATACTTGAGACGGACGCAGAGGCGTTCGCCGACCGCGTCGAGCGCGAGGTAGCGGAGCTCAAACAGGAGCTCTCGGCGGGAACCTTCGACAATCCGCAGGGGGTAGTCGGCTTGGAGTACGAGTTCTATGCTGTCGACGCCGAGACGGACGCTCTGGCGCGGGTTCCACGCCGGCTGTTGGAGTACGTCGGCTTCGAGAAGGAACTTGGGCTCCACAACGCCGAGATGCAGACATCGCCCCAGCCGCTGTCGGGCTACGGCCTCCGGGCGCAGGAGGCGGAGGTCCAGGCGCGGCTGGCGGCCGCCCAAAAGGTGGCCGTCGCCGAGGGGCTACGGCTCGTCTCCGATGCGATGTGGGCCCGCCCGCCGGTCGGCGAGACAGCTGGGTCGTATCTCGCCGACAGTATCGAAGAAAACGGCGTCCGGCTGGCAACGAATATGAGCAGCACCGTCCGCTATCAAGCGATGGCCAACACCGAGTTCAGTGCCGACATGGCGCTGGACGCCCCGGGTGTCGAACTCGATGCCGACACGGTGATGCCAGAGAGTCTCATCACCTCCATCCAGCCCCACTACCAGGTGCCGCAGGCCGACGACCTCCCGACGTACTTCCGGTACGCGCTGCGGGTCGCCGGGCCGCTGCTCGCGCTCGGGGTCAACTCGCCGCTGTTCCCCCCGGACCTCTACGTCGATGATCCGGCGACGGTCCTGGCCGACTCGCCTGCGGAGTCGCGCATCTACGTGTTCGAGTCGGTGCTCAACCCGGAGGGCGACCCAAAGGTGCGGTTCCCTCGCGACTTTACAGACGTCGAGGAGGCGGTCGACCGGGTCGCCGCCGATACCACCGTCGTTCCCGAACTACAGGAGGAGCCCACGGGCCGGTTCGACGACCGCTTCACCCACTACCGCCACAAGCACGGCTCCTACTGGCGGTGGGTGCGGCCGGTCATCGAGGGGGCCTCGCGCAACAGTGCGAACGCCCGCATCGAGTTCCGCCCAATCGGCGGCCAGCCAACCGTCCGCGATTCCGTCGCCTTCCTCGCGGCGTTCGCGGGGTTGATGGAGTCGCTCCCCCGGCTCGAACACCCTGTCTGCAGCCAGTCGTGGGAGACGGCCGAGGAGAACTTCTACGCGGCCGCTAACGACGGCCTCGAGGCGGAACTGCGGTGGATCACCGCCGATGGCGACGAAACCACCGACCACGACGTACTCTACTCGGAACTGCTGGAGTACGCCCGCGATGGTCTCGAGGGACGTGGCGTCACCCCCGAAGACGCCAACCGCTATCTCCGGCCGCTCCGCGAGCGCATCGACCGCGGCATCACGCCCGCCTCCTGGAAGCGCGAGCGGGTGCGCGACCGCTACGAGGCGGGCGCCTCCTTCGAAGAGGCCGTCTGGGGGATGCAGACGGAGTACATCGCCGCGCAGTCGGACACCCTCATCGAGGGATGTTTCGCCGACTGGCTGACCGACGGGTAGCGACGGTCGGGCGCATTCGGGCCGGGCGTCCAGACAATCGCCCCGCCTGCGGTCGTGGCTCCCAGTGGGTTACGCTCGGGAGGGTGTTATCGACATCGAGGTGGAGGGCCCACGCTCGCCGAGCGAGCGGGGCGGTTGCCCCCGAGCGAACTCGGGGAGGATAGTTATCTCTCCACCGGGGACTCCGACCGCTTCAAGCGGTGGGTGAAGGTCACTCGTAGGTGAGACTCATCCCGCCCTCGTGGGTCATGTCGCCGCCGTTGAGGTGGCTCGCGTGCTCAGAGAAGCCCTGCACGAACAGGTTCCCAACCTCGTACGGCTCCATCATCTCCTTCACGCGAGTGTGTCCGAGCATCACCTGCTGGACCGTCTCGTCGACGGTAAGCCCGCGCGAGTCGGCCGAGTCCGGGAGTTGCTTGGCGACCAACTCCGTCTTCACATAGCCCGTCGAGACGGAGAAGCCGCGAATCGAGCCGCCGCCCTCTGCCGCGATGGACTGTGTCAGCCCGCGGAGCCCGAACTTCACCGTATTGTACGCCACCTTCTCCTTGGTGACGATGTGGCCGTGGACCGAGCACATGTTGCCGACGACGCCCGCGCCGGCGGCCTCGAAGTGAGGCCAGGCGGCCTTCGTCAACAGCAGCGGCGCCCGCTGCATCACATCGTGCATCAGGTCGTACTTTTCCGTGGGGAACTCCGCGATGGGGGCGATGGTCTGGAGGCCGGCGATATTCGCGAGATAGCGCACCTCGCCCAGGTCGGCGGCCGTCTCCACGGCCGCCTCGATGTCTGCCTCCGACCGCAGGTCGGCGGTGACCGGCTCAATGCTGCCCGGCAGGTCCAGCTCGGCCGCCCGGTCCTGCACCGCTTCGAGTCCCGCCTCGTCGACGTCGACGCCGGCTACCGTGAGCCCGTTGCCGGCAAGACACAGTGCCGTCGCCCGCCCAATCCCGCTGGCTGCACCCGTCACGATAGCGACGTTGTCGGGCGTGTAGCCCGGGTCGTCAAGCGTGAGGATGTCTTTCCGGGTGATCTTGCTCGGGCCATACTTCGCCAACGCCTCCTCGACGGTCATGTCTGCCATACTCTCCCGTACGACCGGGGAGGCGTATAGCACCGGCGAAACGTGTCAGCGCCCCACCATCGCGCAGGCAGCGTGTCGGTGGAGGCACAATCGAGCGCCAGCCCGGCGTTGGCGACGAGAATTTAGGCCTGCCGAAAAATCGACGGGTTTAGGTAGACCAAAACGAGAGGCGGGGTGTATGCGACGACGCGACTTCATCACAGGCACGGCAGCGGCAGGGGCAGCGCTGCTGGCCGGCTGCAACGAGGGCACAGAGACGGCAACCGAGACAGCCACGAACACGAGGACGGCCACCGAAGACACTAGCTATACGGTCGAGATGGCGCCCGTCGGCGAGGTGACCGTCGAATCGGTGCCGGAGTCGGTCGCCCAGTACTTCCCTGACTACGCGGACATGGCTGTCGCGCTCGGGCACGGCGACACGACCAACAGTGTCGGCCTCCCGTCGCGATACCACACGGACCACTACGACGAACTCGACGGCGTAAGCGTCGACAAATCATCGATGACGGCCCTGGTCGGTGACAACGGCATCGACCGCGAGGTCTTCCTCGAGCTGGACAGCGACCTCCACATGATCGACCCACGGTGGCTCACCAACAACGCGTTTTTCGGGCTCGACGAGTCGGACGTCCAGCAGATTACCGACTCAGTAGCACCGTTCACCGGCAACACCATCTTCCGGCGGACTGATACGTGGCACGACTACCGCTACTACACCATGTACGGCGCCCTCGAGAAGGTGGCGCAGGTGTTCCAGGAGACCGAGCGGTACGAGGCGCTGAAGTCGTTCCACGACGAGTACATCACTCGGATTCAGACGGACCTGCCACCGGCCGACAGCCGGCCGAACGCGCTGCTGTGTTTCGCCGCCGGCAACGAGCCGGAGTCGTTCTTCCCCTACCGGCTCACCGACAAGGGAATCAACAAAAAACAGTTCCGCGACCTCGGCATCACGGACGCCCTCGCGGGCACCGGGATTTCCGGGCTCTCCACCACCGAGCGTGGACAGATCGACTACGAGACGATGCTCGAGGTCGACCCTGACTCCATCCTGCTGCGCGGCCACGAGACGCAGACGCGCGCAGAATTCGAGAACACCGTCCTCTCGTTCATGAAGGACCACGACACAGCCAGCCGGCTCACCGCCGTCCAGAACGACCAGGTGTTCCGCGGGGGCCCTATCTACTCCGGCCCGCTCCATCACCTGTTCCTCGTCGAACGGTACGCGACCGCGTACTTCCCGGACACCTACTCCGGAGAGCTGTTCGACCGCGACGAGCTCGCCGGCATCGTCACGGGATATGTTTAGGCCGGCCAAAAACCGAAACGCCTTCGTATTTTTAGGCACGCCTAAAGACATGCGCGAACCGGCCGAGCGCGCGACCGACCGACTGCGAGGTGGTGCCCGATGAGCGACCCGACGACCGCCGACACAGGCGGCGGCATGCGCGCTCGGCGGTGGGCCATCGCCGCCTGCTACCGCCGGTCCGAGGCGTACGATGTCCCGACACTCCCGGCGTGGACGGTCCACCGCGAAGACGGCCGGCTCGCTCTCGGCGACGAGGGGCGCGTCTTCATCAGCGCCGGCAACCCGGTCGAGGTTTGGCGGTGACACGTTGCGAGCGGAAGCCCACCCCTTCAGGGGTGGGTGTGAGCGACAGCACGGTGCACCAAACCACCGCACTACACTCGACTGCAATCCCTACATTTTACTCGCTGAACGTAGTAGAATGTAGGAAGGCAAGTCGGGGAAACGTGGTGTTGGATGGGTGTCACCGTCATCAAAAAGCGAGCCCGCCCCGCGACTTGTTCACCATCATACCGGTGGTGGGGCCGATGGCTCGGCCCGCGGCTCCCCGAGAGAACACGACGGAAGAGGGACGCTCTCGTGGCACCACGAGACGCCCTGCCGTGAGCGGATACCCCGGCAACGGGCAAGCACACCAAACCCCTGCAAGACGGGCCGAAGCGGAACCCGCAAACCGGAGTACCCCGCTCAGGGGGAAATTTGCCTCCGGGTCGGCAATCAAGCGGGATTGCCCACCGCGAGAGGAATCCCACGGCTTCAGCCGCGGGAGGAGGTCAACGACGCTCCCACGCTCCCGGCGCTCCGCCGCCGAATCCGGAACCTGGCCGCCGCGGGCGGCGATTTTTATGTCGTGTGTCAGGCTGCCGGCGTGCGGCCGGTGCCGGTCGACGGGCTGCGCTTCCCGACCCGTCGGGCTGCGGTGACAGCCGCCCGGCTCGCGGCCCGCTACCGCGCCCGGCTCCGCGGCTACGACCCTGCGGTCGCCGATCACGATCTCGTCGTCCGCTGCGACCCGGCCCCGAGCAGCGACGCGAGAGGCCGAACCGAACGGCTTTTGACGGATTAGGGGAACCTAAACTCAACGATGGACAGGGAGGGGACCGCACGTGGCCGCTGAGACTGACACAGTCGAGCGGGCTGTCGACCGGTTCGAGTGGGTCGACCCCACGCTCGTTGGCTTCTGTGCCGGCTCGCTCGCATTGACTGTCCTCGCGGGGCTGGTGCAGGTGTCCTTCGGCACGTTCACGATGTCGCTTGCGACCGCGTGGCGCGCTGTCTTCGACCCGGCTGTGTGGACACGCCCCGGTGTGCTCGCGACACTCCTGCTTGGCGACGGACTCGCAGCGTCGCTTGGCCTCTCGACGGGGTATACACTCGCCCGCGAGACGCTCGTCGTCTGGTCGATCCGGATGCCGCGCGTGCTCGTGGCCGCGCTCGTGGGCCTGTCGCTGTCGCTATCGGGTGCCATCTTCCAGGCCGTCACGAAGAACGAACTCGCAAGCCCGTTCATCCTCGGGGTCTCTTCCGGGGCGGGCCTCGCCATCCTGCTGACTCTCGTCGCGTTTCCGGCGCTGTCGGCGCTGCTGCCGGTGACGGCCGCCGTCGGCGGCACTGTCGCCTTCCTGCTCGTGTACGCCATCGCGTGGAAGGGCGGGACCTCACCGGTCCGGCTCGTGCTCGCGGGCGTCATCGTCGGGACGGTGCTCAACTCGCTACAGACGGCGCTGTTCTTCTTCGCTGGCGACGTCGGCACCGTCCAGCAGGCCGTCGCGTGGACCACCGGCTCGCTGACGGGCGTCGACTGGGAGCAGGTGCGGATGGTGCTCCCGTGGGTCGTGCTCGTCGTCCTCCCGGGGACAGTGCTGGGCGCCCGCCAGTTGAACGTGCTCCTGCTCGGAGAGTCGACCGCGAGCGCACTGGGGATGCGCGTCGAGCGCACCCGCTTTCTGCTGTCGGGCGTCGGTATCGTCGCCGCGGCCGCCAGTGTCGCAGTCGCCGGCATCGTCGGCTTCGTCGGGCTCATCGTCCCACACATGGTACGGACGGTGGTCGGCACCGACCACAAACGGCTGCTCGTCGGCTGTGCGTTCGCCGGCCCCGCCCTGCTCGTCGTCGCGGACGTGCTCGCGCGGCTCTCCTTCGAAGTGGCGTTCGGCTCGCCGACCCAGCTACCGGTCGGCATCGTCACGGGCATCGTCGGCGGGCCCTACTTCCTGTATCTGATGCGGCGCCGCCAGCAACTGGGTGAGCTGTGATGCAGGGGCAGGAGACGACGCCACGGAGCGCCGAGGCGGCCGACACCGACGCCGACGGAGCGCCCGCGCTCGTCGGCGACGGCCTCCGAATCGGCTACTCGACGACCGACGAGCCGGTCGTCGTCTGCGACAGGGTGGTCCTGCCGGCCGGCGAGATGACGGCGCTCGTGGGGCCGAACGGCTCCGGGAAATCGACGCTCCTGAAGGCGCTTGCCGGCCAGCTCAGACCCGCCGCCGGCACCGTCGAACTCGGCGGCCGGGACGTGTACGCGATGGGAAAGAAGTCGCTCGCGCGAGCGGTCGGCCTGCTCACTCAGGAGGGTGACACACCCGACTCGCTCACCGTCGAGGAGCTGGTCAGACACGGCCGCTACCCGCACCGCGGGTTCCTCGAGACGCTCTCGGAGGCCGACCACGCGGCCGTCGAGCAGGCGCTGTCCGTGGCGGGCGTCGCCGACCTCCGGGACGTGGAGGTCGGCACCCTCTCGGGCGGCCAACAGCAGCTGGCCCGCGTCGCGATGGTGCTCGCCCAGGAGCCGGACGTGCTGCTGCTCGACGAGCCGACGACGTTCCTCGACCTGCGCCACCAGCTGAGCGTGCTCGACACCGTCCGCGAGCGCAACCACGCCGACGACATCACGGTCGGTATCGTCCTCCACGACATCGCGCAGGCGGCCCGCTACGCGGACAACATCATCGCGCTGCGGGACGGTGAACCGTACGACTGGGGCCCGCCCGACGAGGTGGTGACCGAGCAACTGCTCGCGGACGTGTTCGGCGTTGCAGCCACAGTCCGCGAGGGACCAGAAGTCGTCCCCCACCGCCCCCTGTAGCTCGCCGCGACCGCCGAGCGTTTGCCGTTCGGAGCCCACCAACCCGTGTGACGCGACGCCTCACCGACACGGAGCGACGGCTGCTCGCCGGTGGCCTCCTTGTCGCCGCCCTCGCACACCTCCTTATCCCTGACCGTCTGCTCGCGACCGCCCGCCGCGGCTACCGGCTGCTGGGCGTCGAGTTTCGCCCGACATCGGCGGCGACGCGGCGCGTCCGGCTCGTGGGGGGCGGCCTGCTGGCGGGCCTGTTGTGGTGGCGTCGCACAGCCTGAGAGACAACCCATATGTCGACGGCCCCCGTCGGGACGGCAATGACTGAAGAGAGCGTCTTCGACCGCTACCGGGCGGATGTCCGGCGGCCGATGCGCCGACTGTTCGGCGCCTACGGCCGCCCCCGGTACGGCTGGTTTGCGCTCGGCGTGCTCGCGAACCTGCTCGCACAGTTCGCATCGCTCGTCCCGCCGGTCGTGCTGGGGGCGGCCGTCAACACGCTCGACGGTGGCCGATTCTCGCTCCCGCTGGTACCCAACGCGTGGCTTCCCACGGGAACCACCGGCGCCTTCGAGCTGTCGGTCGTCCTCATCGGCGGCTCTTTCCTCACGACGGCCGCGTTCACCTACCTGTACGGTGTCGCCGCCAACGAGTTCGCCCACGGCGTGATGCACGCCGTCCGGGTCGACTGTTTCGAGAAGATGGGCCGGCTCGACATGAGCTTCTTCGACGACAAACAGACCGGCGAGGTGATGGCGATCCTCTCGTCGGACACGGAGAACCTCGAGTCGTTCCTCGATAACGCGCTCACCAACTCCGTCCGCCTGGGGACGCTGCTCGTCGGCATCGGCGTCGTGCTCGTGCTCGAGAACGCGTATCTGGCGGCCGTCACGCTGCTGGTCGCGCCGGTGATGGTCGGGTTCACCTACTGGTTCATGAAGCGGGCCGAACCGCTGTACGCCGCCCGCCGCTCGTCGGTCGGCAAGCTGAACACCCGCCTTGAGAATGCCATCTCCGGTATCGAACTGACGAAGACCACCGCCAGTGAGGCCCACGAGACCGAGCGGGTCCGCCGCTCTTCGAAGCGACTGTTCGAGGACACGATGGCGATGCTCCGACTGTCGTACTTCTACCGGCCGGGGATGGAACTGCTCGCGGGCGTCTCGTTCACACTCACGTTCCTCGTGGGCGGCTACTGGCTGTTCGTCGGCCCGCCGCCGGGCGCAAGCGGCACGCTCGGGGCGGGGACGCTCGTCACGTTCCTCTTCCTGTCTCAGCGGTTCGCCACGCCGCTGGCAGAGGTGTCGAACATTATCGACCAGTACGAGAATGCCCTCGCCTCCAGCGAGCGCGTCTTCGGGCTGATGGACATCCCCGTCGGGGTGACGGACCGCCCGGATGCCGTCGCGCTCACCGACGTGGACGGCCACGTTGAGTACGACGAGGTCTCCTTCGCCTACGATGGTGAGCCGGGCGACGACGCGACTGGCGAGACGGTCATCGACGATGTCTCCTTCAGCGCGGAGCCGGGCGAGACGGTGGCGCTCGTCGGGCCGACCGGCGCGGGCAAGTCGACGCTGCTGAAGTTGTTGCTCCGGATGTACGACGTGACTGCCGGCGAGATACGCATCGACGGCCACGACATCCGGGATGTCCAGATGGCGTCGCTGCGCTCGCAGATCGGCTACGTCGGCCAAGAGACGTTCCTCTTCGACGGCACCATCGCCGACAACATCCGCTACGGTGACTTTGACGCCGACCACGAGGCCGTCGTCGAGGCGGCGAGGGCTGCAGAGGCCCACGAGTTCATCACGAACCTACCGGACGGTTACGAGACCCGCGTCGGCGAGCGTGGCGTGAAGCTGTCGGGCGGCCAGCGCCAGCGGATTGCCATCGCGCGCGTCGTCTTGCAGGACCCGCAGATACTCGTGCTCGACGAGGCGACCAGTGCCGTCGACACGGAGACAGAGTATCTCATCCAGCGGTCGCTGGACGCCCTCGCGGCCGACCGGACGACGTTCGCCATCGCCCACCGGCTCTCGACGGTGAAAGGCGCCGACGAGATACTCGTCCTCGAGGACGGCCAGATTACCGAACGCGGGAGCCACGCAGACCTGCTCGAACGGGATGGGCTGTACGCCCAGTTGTGGAGCGTGCAGGCCGGCGATCTCGACTCGCTGCCCGACGAATTCCGCGAGCGGGTCGCGCTCAGCGACGACTGACACAGAGCGAGCAAACGCCCACCGCTTCAGGGGTGGGAGGAGGAGGTCACCCGCCGCTCGAGACTGTCGACCGCCGCTGCCGCCGTCTCGACGGCCTCGAACCCGTCGAACTCCGTGCAATCGTGTGTGTTCAGTCCTGCCACTGGCCGACCGTAATCGAGCGCGTGTCCCAGCTCCGAGAGCGTCCCCGTTGCGCCGTCGACGGCGACGACACCGTCGCCGTTCAGCACGACCAGCGGGTTACGGGCGTTGCCCAGCCCGGTCGCGACGGCCGTGTCGAGATAGTCGTTGCCCGCCCGCGGGTCTGCCCCCGAGAGGATTCCCACTGTCTGCCCGCCCGCTCGCTTCGTCCCCCGACAGGCGGCGGCCATTACCCCGCCGTACCCGCCGCAGACGACGGTATGGTCACGATCGCCCAGCAGTTCGCCGACTCGTTCTGCGACGGCGGCCGTTTCGTCGTCCACGCTGCTGCCGCCGATGACGGAGACGCGCATACGCGAGGGTGTGGTCGCGGGCGTATGAACCCCCCTCTTGTTTCAGTTCCACTCTGCCACGCGAACCCTTTTGTCTGTTAGCGGGATATCAATGGTAATGGCGGCTGTCGACGCGGACGGCGAGTATCTGGACGGGCCGCTGCTGACACCGGAGTTCCTCGAGGACCGCAGCTACCAGACAGAGTTGGCCGCTGCAGCCCGCGAGCGGCACACCCTCGTCTGTCTGCCCACTGGGCTCGGCAAGACCACGGTATCGTGTCTGGTGACGGCGAGCCGGCTGGCCAACCGTGGCGGGACTGCACTGATGCTCGCCCCGACGAAGCCACTCGTCCAGCAGCACGCCGACTTCTACCGCGACGCCCTGGAGATTCCCGACGAGGAGATCGTCGTCTTCACCGGCGACGTGCGCCCGGACGACCGCGCGGACCTGTGGGCATCAGCGCGGGTCGTGCTTGCGACCCCGCAGGTCGTGGAGAACGACCTCGTCGGCAACCGCATCTCGCTTGCCGACGTGACCCATCTCACCTTCGACGAATGTCACCGCGCCACCGGCGAGTACGCGTACAACTACATCGCCGACCGCTACCACGCCGACGCGGAGGACCCGCTCGTCACCGGGATGAGCGCGAGCCCTGGCGGCGACAAGGAAGAGATCCTCCGGGTGTGTGACAACCTCGGGCTGGAGGAGGTGGAGGTCCGCACCGAGGAGGATGCCGACGTGGCGGCCCACACCTACCGCACCGACGTCGACTGGGAGCGGGTTGACCTGCCCGAGGACGTCCTCGCGATCCGGGACGCGCTCAACGAGGTCATCACCGAGCGGCTGGAGCAGCTTCAGGAGTTGGGCGTGGTGAACTCGACGGACCCCAACATGAGCCAAAAGCAGCTGAACGCCGCCCGCGGTCGGCTCCAGCGGCTCATGAACGACGACGACTCCGCGGGCTACCAGGGAATGAGCGTCCACGCCGAGGTGATGAAGCTCCGGCGGGCGACCGAACTCGTCGAGACGCAGTCCGTCGAGTCGCTTCGGCGGTATTTCGAGCGCCAGCGCGAGCAGGCCCGCTCGTCGGGCGCCTCGAAGGCGAGCCAGCGGTTCGTCTCCGAGCCGCGCGTCAAGAAGGCGATGCGGCTTGCCACGGAGTTCGACGACCTCCACCCGAAGTTCCGCAAGACGCGCATCCTGCTGGCCGAGACGTTCGGACTGGAGGACGGCTCGCGAGCCATCGTCTTCACCGAGAGTCGTGACACCGCCGAGACGCTCACCGACTTCCTCAACGAATCGTTCGACGCCCGCCGGTTCGTCGGCCAGGGTGACAAGGACGGCTCCGACGGGATGACACAGGCCGAACAGAAAGAGCGACTCGACGCCTTCCGCGCCGGCGAGTTCGAGGTACTCGTCTCCACCAGCGTCGCTGAGGAAGGCCTCGACGTCCCCGATGTCGACCTCGTCGTCTTCTACGAGCCGGTCCCCAAAGGAATCCGCTCCATCCAGCGGAAAGGCCGCACCGGCCGCGCCAGCGAGGGCCGTGTGGTCGTGCTCATCGCCGAAGACACCCGGGACGAGGCGTTCTTCTGGATGTCCCGCAACGAGGAAAAGCGGATGCAAGAGGAGTTACGGAAGCTGAAAGGGATGGCCGGCGAACTCGAGGCGGAACTCGAACAGGGCTCGCTCGACGACTATGCCGACGCCGACGGCGAGGGCGATAGCGGTGGGAGTGGGGACGACGACGCCGATGGGACGGCCACCCCAGCAGATGCCGACGCGGCCGACGCGGCCGACGCGGGCGCCGCCGACACCGGGACCAGCGAGTCGGCCGAAACGCAGGGGCAGGCAGGGCTCGGTAGCTTCGCCGACGAGAGTGACACGGCGACTGAACACGACGCGGCGGCCGAGAGCGACACGTCGGCCGAGAGCGGCGAGACCACGCAGACGCAGGCTGAGACCGAGGCGCCGGCCGAGTCGACGGAGACGCCCGCCCCCGACGAGGCGACCGTCGAGCGGGCGGGCACCGACGACGCCGTCGAGGTGGTCGTCGATCAGCGGGAACTCGACGCCACCATCGCCCGGGAGCTGTCGACTCGCGAGGGGATCGAGACACGGCTGGAGACGCTCGCTGTCGGCGACTACGTGCTCTCCGACCGGGTCGTCGTCGAACGAAAGACGACCGGAGACTTCCTCGATACGCTGCTGGGCGAGGACCGCTCGATGTTCGAGCAGGTGGGCGACGCCGTCCGCAGCTACGCCCGCCCGGTCGTTCTCGTTGAGGGCGGTGACCTCTACGGCCGGCGTAACGTCCACCCGAACGCCATCCGGGGCGCGCTGGCGTCACTGGCCGTCGACTTCGGCGCGAGTGTCCTGTTCACCGACGACGAGGATGCCACGACGGAGTTGCTGGAGACGATCGCCCGCCGCGAACAGGAGACGTCAGACCGGGAGGTGCGCGTCCACGGTGAGAAGTCGAGCAAGACACTCGCCGAACAGCAGGAATACGTCGTCAGTTCTGTCGCAGAGGTCGGCCCGGTGACGGCCCGCGCGCTGCTCGAGGCGTTCGGCAGTGTCGAGGCTGTGATGACCGCCGACGAAGCCCAGCTTCGCGAGGTGGAGGGTGTCGGGCCGGTCACCGCAGAGCGGATTCGCGAGGTCGTCGGCTCCGACTACCGCTGAACGTCCTCGACGGCCGCCAGCGCCGCTGCGGCCTCCTCGGTCGCCGCCAGGTACGCACGGCACTGCGAGAGATCTTCGGCCCGCTCTGCCTGCTCCGCCAGCGACCGGAGCGTGCGCGCCAGCGATGCCCGCGCTGCGGCGACATCTTCACCGGTCCCAGTGCGGTCGGACCGCTGGGCGGGCGCGCGCGACTCCGGCGCCGCCCCCGGCGCTGGCGCTGGCTCTGACTGTGGCTCCGGCTGCGGAGCCGCCTCGCTCGGCGCCTCCCGTGACTCGGTCGCCCGATGTCGCGTCGCCGGTGACTCGTCTGGGTCCGGCTCTGGCTCTACCTCGAGCCCATCGTTGTCGTCGTGGTCGGGCGACGGTGCCGGCGGTGTCTCGGGGGCTGCCGACGGCGCCGCATCGGGCTCGGCGTCTGCCCCGGCCGACTGGTTGGTGGCTGCTCTGGCCGACTGATCGACAGCTCCCCCGGCCGACTGGTCGGCCACCGCCTCGTCCGGTTCGCCGGCTGGCCCGCCCTGACAGGTCGGACAGAACTCCTGGCCGTCCCACCGGAAGATGGGGTCGCCGCAGCGATCACAGTGGACGTTCGTCATCGTCGCGCCCTTCAAGAGCAGCTCCGACATCCGCTCTGATTGCGCGCGGTCCTGCTTGTCGGCCTCGAACTGCTCGCGGAGCCGCTCACGTTCGGCCTCACGGTCGAAGTCGCTCATGTGCGGTGAGATGCCGTCACCGCGCAAAAGGACTGCGCCCGCGACACGCTGAAGCAGCCGAACATCGTACGCCGGGTGTGGACAGCGACGCGGTCAGGAATCGAGCCGACGACCTGCCGGCTACGCCCGGCGTCTACCAGTTCGAACGAGGCGACACCGTCCTGTACGTCGGTAAGGCGGTGGAGCTGCGCGACCGGGTGCGCTCGTACGCGGACCCGCGCAGCGAGCGGATTCGCCGGATGGTCGAGCGGGCAGACGGCATCGATTTCTCCGTCACAGAGACGGAAACACAGGCGCTGCTGCTGGAGGCGAACCTGGTCAAGCGATTCCAGCCGAAATACAACGTCCGGCTCAAAGACGACAAATCCTACCCGCTCGTCCAGCTGACCGACCACGCGTCCCCCCGTATCGAGGTGACGCGTGACCCCGACGACGCCGCGACCGTGTTCGGCCCGTACACCGACAAGGGGCAGGTGGAGACGGTCGTGAAGGCACTCCGGGAGATGTTCGGCGTCCGCGGCTGTTCGGACCACAAGTTCGCCGACCGCGAGCGGCCGTGTCTCGACCATGAGATGGGCCTCTGCTCGGCCCCCTGTGTTGACCATCCCGATGCCGCCGACTATCGCGCGGACGTCGAGTCGGTCCGGCGGTTCCTCGACGGCGAGACGGGCGTCCTCGCGGACCCGATGCGGCAGGCGATGGAGACGGCCGCCGCCGACCGCGAGTTCGAGCGGGCGGCGAACCTCCGCGACCGGCTCCAGGCCGTCGAGTCGTTCCACGAAGGCGGCGGCGCGGCAATCCAGGGCGACGGCGAGGACCGGGTCGAGGTGATCGGCGTCGCTCTCGAGGGGGCCGAGGCGACGGCCGCCCGGCTGGTGAGCGAGCGGGGCCAACTGGTCGACCGGGAACGACACCAGGTGGCTGCCTCCGACATCCGCGACCCGGCGGCCCTGCTGGCGGCGTTTCTCCCCCAGTTCTACGCCGAACGCACTCTCCCCGACGCCGTCCTCCTGCAGGAGCGGCCGGCCGACCCGGACGTCGTCGAGTGGCTCGAAGCGGCCGGCACGGAGGTGCGCGTCCCCGGCGCCGGCCGAGAGGCGACGCTGGTCGACCTCGCGTTGAAGAACGCCCGTCGCCGTGAGCGAGCCGCCGACGCGTGTGCAGACCTCGCGGCCGCACTCGACCTGCCGGCCGCCGACCGTATCGAGGGGTTCGACGTGAGCCACGCCGGCGGGACGGCTGTCGTCGGCTCGGACGTCTGTTTCGTCGACGGTGATGCGTCGAAGGCCGACTACCGGCGCAAGAAGCTGCCCGACGAGAACGACGACTACGCCAACATGCGCCGACTCGTCGCCTGGCGGGCCGAACGGGCTGTCGAGGGCCGCGACGACCGGCCCGACCCGGACCTCCTGCTCGTGGACGGTGGCGAGGGACAGCTGGCGGCCGCCCAGGAGGCGCTCGCGGCCGTCGGCTGGTCGGTACCTGCCATCGCCCTCGCGAAGGCCGACGAGCGGGTGATCACGCCCGACGGCTCCCACGACTGGGACTCAGATGCCGACCACCTCCGGCTGCTCCAGCGGGTGCGCGACGAGGCCCATCGGTTCGCCGTCGCCTATCACCAGCAGGTGCGCGACGAGGTGTCGACGACGCTCGATGACCTGCCGGGTGTCGGTCCGGAGCTACGCCAGCGGCTGCTCCGGCGGTTCGGCAGTGTCGAAGGCGTCAGAGCGGCAAGCGAGTCCGAACTGGGCGAGGTCGACGGCGTCGGCCCGGCGACGGCCGCGACCATCGCTGCCCGGCTGTAGTCACTCCGGTGCCGGGACGCCCTCGTCGGTCACGTCGAGGTCGAACTCCTCTTCCAGCCGGCGGATCCGGTCGCGGATATCCGCGGCGAGTTCGAACTCGAGGTTGTCGGCAGCCTCCTCCATCCGTGCCTCCAGCGACTCGATGAGCTGCTCCGCCTCTGTGGATGTCTCCGCCTCGAGCCCGGCGACACCACCCGTGTCCGTCTTCGCGCCCGGCAGCGATGTCTCCCCGACCGCCTTGTCGATTGTCTCGGGGGTGTATCCGTGCTCCTCGTTGTACTCGCGTTGGATCTGGCGGCGGCGCCGCGTCTCTGCGATGGCCGACTCCATCGCGTCGGTCGTCTCGTCGGCGTACAGCACGGCTTGGCCGTTCACGTTGCGCGCCGCCCGCCCCATCGTCTGAACGAGTGTCGTCTCCGAGCGGAGGAACCCCTCTTGATCGGCATCGAGGATAGCCACCAGCGACACCTCCGGCAGGTCCAGCCCCTCCCGGAGCAGGTTGATCCCGACGAGGACGTCGATATTCCCCCGCCGGAGGTCGCGGATGATCTCGTGCCGCTCCAGCGTATCCGTCTCGTCGTGCATGTACTCGACGGCGACGCCGGCCTCCTCCAGGTACTCGGTGAGGTCCTCGGCCATCCGCTTGGTCAGGGTGGTCACGAGCACGCGCTCGTCGGCCGCCACCCGCTCGTCCACGCGGTCGAGCAGGTCTTCCACCTGGCCGTCGGCGCTCGCCACCTCGATGGCGGGATCGACGAGATGGGTCGGGCGGACGATCTGCTCGACCACCTGCCCGCTGGTCTCCCGCTCGTAGTCGCCCGGTGTCGCCGACACGTACAGCGTGCGGTTCGTCTTCGCCTCGAACTCCTCGAACGTGAGTGGGCGGTTGTCGTAGGCGGTCGGAAGCCGGAACCCGTTCTGGACGAGCGAGTCTTTCCGGGACTTATCCCCCTCGAACTGGCCTTTTATCTGGGGAATCGTCTGGTGTGACTCGTCGACGACGGTGAGGAAGTCGTCGGGGAAGTAATCGAGCAGGGTGTGTGGCGGCTCACCGCTCTCGCGGTCAGACATGTGGACCGAGTAGTTCTCGATGCCCGAACAGTAGCCCGACTCGCGGAGCATCTCCAGGTCGAAGGTGGTCCGCTCTTCGATCCGCTGGGCGGCCACCAGGTCGCCCTGCCGCTCGAAGTAGGAGACCCGTTCTTCCATCAGGTTCTCGATCTCCGCGATGGCCGTCTCGAGGCGGTTCTCGGGGATGGAGTAGTGTTCGGCGGGGTGCAGCAGCGTCGCCGGCTCCTCGCTCTGTATCTCGCCGGTAGTCGTGTCCACCTTCGCGAGCCGGTCGATCTCGTCACCCCAGAACTCTACCCGGACGGCGTACCGACCGTACATCGGAAACACCTCGACGGTGTCCCCGCGCACGCGGAAGGTGCCCTGCTGGAAGTCGACGTCGTTGCGCTCGTAGTTCAGATCGACCAGCTCCGCCAGCAGGTCATCACGGTCCATGCGGTCGCCCCGCTCCAGCCGCAGTGCCATCTCCGTGTAGTTATCTGGGTCACCGAGCCCGTAGATGGCCGACACCGACGCGACCACGATGACGTCATCACGCGTCAGCAGCGAGCGCGTGGCCGAGTGGCGCAGCCGGTCGATCTCCTCGTTGATGGAGAGCTCCTTGTCGATGTAGGTGTCAGTCGACTCGACGTACGCCTCCGGCTGGTAGTAGTCGTAGTAGGAGACGAAATACTCGACGGCGTTGTCGGGGAACAGCGACCGAAACTCCTCGTACAGCTGGGCCGCGAGCGTCTTGTTGTGGGCGATGACCAGCGTCGGCTGCTGAAGCTCCTCGACCACCCACGAGACGGTGTTGGTCTTGCCGGAGCCGGTCACGCCCAGCAGGGTCTGCTTGTCGAGGCCCGACTCGAAGCCGGCCACCAACTGACGGATGGCGTCCGGCTGGTCGCCGGCGGGGTCGAACGGCGCGTCGACCCGGAACGGCTGGTCGGCATTGGGACGGTCCGGTCCGAGCGGGCCGGACTCTGAATCGCTCATTATCGGCTAGTCGAGACGACGCCACTTCAGCCGCTCGCCCCGCGTTCCCGCTTACACTCCATTCCTCGACGGCCACCAACATACATCGGGCCGAAGCCCCACGGATGGGTATGACCGACCGGACGCTCGACCGGCGGACGGCACTGAAGCTCGGGGGGACGACGCTCGCGGCCGCCCTGGCTGGCTGTAACGCCCGCCGAACGGGGACCGCGACGGGGACGGACTCGACGGCCACGGCCGACTCGGGCGGCGACACGACCAGCTCGTATGCCGACGTGCATCAGGCGACCGCCGATTCGGTCGTCCTCGTCGACCCGCCCCGCGGCCAGGGGACTGGCTTCGTCTACGATGATGGCCACATCGTCACGAACGCTCACGTCGTCGGCGAGGCCGACGAGGCGGACATCCGCTTCTCCTCGGGCGCGTGGACTAGTGGCCCCGTCGTGGGCCGTGACGTCCACAGCGATCTCGCGGTCGTCGCCGTCGAGTCGATGCCCGAGGAAGCGACCCCGCTCCCCTTCGCCGACCGGCCGGCCGTCGTCGGCGAGGAGGTGGTCGTCATCGGCAACCCGTTCGGTCTGGGCGGGACGGTCACCGCCGGTATCGTCAGCGGCGTCGACCGGTCGATCCCGTCGCCGGCCGGCTTCCCGATCCCGGACGCCATCCAGACGGACGCGGCCGTCAACCCCGGCAACAGCGGCGGCCCGATGATGCGCCTCGACGGCACGGTGCTCGCGGTCATCAACTCGGGTGGTGGCGACAACATCGCCTTCGGTATCTCGGCAGCCCTCACCACGCGGGTCGTCCCGGAACTGATCGAGACCGGCGAGTACGACCACTCGTTCATCGGCGCGGCGTTCACGCCCGTCACCCCCGAGATCGCGACGGCGAACGACCTCGAGACGGCCCGCGGCCTCGCCGTGACGGCCGTCCTCGATGATGGCCCCGCCGCGGGGGTGCTTCAGGCCAGCGAAGACACCACCATCGTCGAGGGCCGACAGGTGCCCGTCGGCGGCGACATCCTGCTGGCCATCGACGACCGCACGCTGCTCACCACGGAGGGGCTGGGCAGTTACCTCGCGCTCGAGACGCGCCCCGGCGAAACCGTCGACCTGACCGTTCTTCGAGCGGGCGACGAGCAGACGATCACGCTCGAACTCGGCGTCCAGCCGAACGAATTGTAGCTTACGGCGGGTCGAACAGCAGCCACGCCGTCGGGCTCGACGGATCGTACACGACCCCCCGGCCGTCGTCGAACTCGGCCGTCGCGAGGCCGTCGGTCGCGCCACCCTCTGCCGCCGGCCAGCGCTCGGAGTCCATACCTTGGTGTCGCCTCGCCCGTATTAATCGATTGTCGCAACTGTGGCCCAATTCAGGCCCATATCTGCCGCCCGCCAGGTTAACGGCCGCGGCGGCCGATACACCAGTATGGACGACACCCCGGACGTGGTGACGTTGCTCCCGTCGGCGACGGAGATCGTCTACGCGCTGGGCGTGGAACCGGTCGCCACCTCCCACGAGTGTGACTACCCACCGGCGGCGGCCGGCCGCCCGGACGCCAACCGCAGCCGCGTCGACCCGACTGCCGCTGCTGGCGAGATCGACGCGCAGGTACAGGCCGCCGAAGAAGACGGCGGCGTCTACGAGATACGCCGAGACGTGCTCGCGGCGGCCGACCCCGATATCGTCATCTCGCAGGGCATCTGTGATGTCTGTGCCGTCGACGAACTGCTCGTGCGCGAGGCTGTCGAGGACCTGGGGCTGGACTGTGAGATACTGACGACAGACCCCCACTCGCTGGCGGACGTGTTCGCGGATATCGAGCAGATTGGCGCGGCGCTGGGCCGCGAGGCCCGCGCCGACGCCCTCGTGACCGACCTGCGTGAGCGGGTCACGGCGGTCGAAGAGCGGGCCCGCGCCGTCGACGCCTCGCCTCGCGTTGCCGTCTTCGACTGGCCGGACCCGGTGATGGTCGCCGGCCACTGGGTGCCGGGGATGGTCGAGCGGCTGGGCGCAGAGTTCGGCCTCCAGGAGCCCCGGGCCGCCTCCCGCCCCTTCGAGTGGGCCGAGGTCCGCGCGTACGACCCCGAGGTGGCCGTCGTCGCGCCCTGTGGTTTCGACCTGGGGCAGACGGTCGAGAACCTCGCCGACCTCACCGACCGAGACGGCTGGGACGACCTCGCGGCCGTCCAGACCGACCGCGCGTTCGCGATGGACGGCCACAGCTACGTCAACCGGCCCGGCCCGCGGCTCGTCGAGACACTCGAATACCTCGCGGCCTGCATCTATCCCGAGACGTTCGACACGCCGCCCGCGGATGTCGTCCGGCCGCTCGCCCGGACGCCCGCCTGATGCGCGTCCGACGCGAGGCCTACGAGACGATGCTCGCCCACGCCCGCGAGGGCGCTCCTGAAGAGGTGGTCGGGGTGCTCGTGGGCCGCCGCGACCCCGACCGGGTGACCCGGGTCGAGCGGGCACACAACGCCGCCGACACCCCGCGAACCCGCTATGCGATAGCCCCCACCGAACAGGTCGAACTCCTCGACACAATCGAGGCGGCTGGCGACGAGGTGGTCGGCTTCTACCACTCGCATCCAGCCGGCCCGGCCGAGCCGAGCGCGACCGACGAGGAGCGGGCCGCCTGGCCCGGCCACGTGTACGCCATCCTGTCTCTTGCCGGCGAGCCGTCGCTGGGCGCCTGGCGGTGGACCGGCACGGCGTTCGACCCGGTCACTGTCACCGTCGATTGATTGCTTCCGCCGCCGACGGTGAGCGCCGTGGGCAGTCGCTGTGGGAAGTGCAAGACACATGGCCGCGGCGGTCGTGCATCGGATATGTCGCGGGCCATCCGCGCAGAGGTCATCCACGTCGTCGCGCCCGACGAGCTCGACGAGTACGACCTCGAGCGTGACCTACGCGAGCGGGCAGACGGCCGGTACGTGCTCGTCTGCCGGGAGGGCGGTGTCCCCTCGTGGCTCGAGCGACTGATCGCGTTCCTCCGGCGAGACCCAATCGAGCCGGTGACGATCGTCACCGACACGGCCGCCGAGGAGGGCAGTGAAATCGCCGTCGAGGTACGCGAGACGGGGACGCCCGGCGTCTACGAGGCGGTCTAGATGGCGCAGGTGCTGGCGTACTCGACGTCGTGGACGGAGTCGATGGTGTCCCCGTCGCCACACACCGGACAGTCCGGCCGCGGCTCGACGGGCACCTCCTCGAAGGTCATGTCGCCGGCGTCGTAGAAGATGAACCGGCCGTCCAGCGTCTCGCCGTAGTCGAGCGCCAGCTTCACCGCCTCCGTCGCCTGGATTGTGCCGACGACGCCCGGCAACACACCCAGCACTCCTGCCTCTGCACACGAGGGGACAGTGCCCGGTTCGGGCGCCTCGGGGAACAGACACCGGTAACAGGGCCCACCCTCGGCCGCCTCGAAGGTGGTCACCTGCCCCTCGAACCGGAGGATGGCGCCGTGAGCGAACGGGACGCCCGCGAGCGTGCACGCATCGTTGACGAGATAGCGCGTCTCGAAGTTGTCCGACCCGTCGACGACGATATCGTAGTCGGTGACGAGCGATTCGACGGTGTCGGCGGTGACACGCATCTCGTGGCGCTCGACGGTCACGTCGGGGTTGAGC
>NZ_JBDGTV010000005.1:0-3089 GCF_042216475.1 Halosegnis sp. | reverse complement strand
CGGGTGGATTATGGTCCAACCAAGTGCAACACAGCAACTCATCCTCTGGGTCGGTACCCTAGGGATGGCGCTCGGCACCATCGCGTTCATCGCGATGGGGTGGGGTGAAGAGGACGAAGAAATGCAGGAGTTCTACATCATAACGACGTTCATCACGGCCATCGCGTTCTCGTCGTACTTCAGCATGGCCACGGGCTTCGGGCTCATCGAAGTGAGCGTCAGCGGCGTTGCAGAGCCGCTGGAGATCTACTGGGCTCGGTACGCTGACTGGCTGTTCACGACGCCGCTGCTGCTGCTCGACCTCGCGCTGCTGGCCGGGGCCGACCGTAACACCATCGCGACGCTCATCGGTCTGGACGCCGCGATGATCATCACCGGCCTCGTGGGTGCCATCGCAACCGAAGGCGCCGCCTCGCGGATCGCGTGGTGGGGCATCAGCACTGGCTTCTTCGTCGTGCTGCTGTACTTCCTCGTGTCCTCGCTGAGCGGTCAGGCTGCTCGACAGTCCGGCGACGTTGCGTCGACGTTCTCGACGTTGCGGAATCTCGTCGTCGTACTCTGGACGGCATACCCGATTGTGTGGATAATCGGCACGGAGTCGACCCTCGGCATCATCGGCCTGACGACGGAGACGGCACTGTTCGCCGTCCTCGACCTGGCCGCGAAGGTCGGCTTCGGCTTCATCCTGCTGCGCAGCCGGAACGTGCTGGAGCAGGCCACCGGCGCTGCACAGGCGGCCGACTAACAACGACCTGCGGTGCGGTTCGACCGTTTTTTACTTCTTTCACTGCCAGAAGCCGTATGGCCGCGCTGAGCTACCTCGGGTTCCACCTCGTCTTCTTGGCCCCGCTACTGTTTGTGCTGGTGGTGGCGGTGTCGATCCGCCGACTCCGGCTCCCGCGGGCCCGCGTCCAGTGGGCGGGGATTGTCCTACTTGCGGGCGTCGCGCTCACCTACACGGTGCCCTGGGAGGTGCTACTCATCGGCCGCGGCGTATGGGGGTACGGTGAGGGGGTCGTCCGCGCCCGCCTGTGGAATATCCCCGTCGAGGAACTGCTGTTCATCCTCGTCCAGCCGTTCATCACCGCGCTGTGGCTCTACCAGTACGTCGAACCCGCCGACCGCCCGCTGACCATCCCGGTTCGCGACCGGCTGCTCGGCGCCCTCGCGGGCCTGACCGTCTGCGGCACTGGCCTCGCGCTGTATTTCGCCGGCGGCACCACGACGTATCTGGGCGCGCTGCTCGCGTGGGCAGGCCCCGTCTTCACGATCCAGTGGGCGTTCGGCTGGCCGTACCTGCTCGAGCGCTGGCGGACCGTCACGGTCGGCGTCGGCCTCCCGACGGTGTATCTGTGTGCAGCCGACCGGATCGCCATCAGTCTGGGCATCTGGGAGCTGTCGCCCACCTACACGACCGGGCTTACGCTCGGCGGGCTCCCGATCGAGGAGGCGCTGTTCTTCCTGTGCACGAACCTCTTCGTCGTGCAGGGACTCGTCATGTGGTTGTGGCTGACCGAGCGGCTCGGGATCGACACGCCCGCCCCCGCGGCGGTGCCCACCGAGCCGTGAGCGTCTCACTCCTCCCTCCGGCGCCGGCCAGACAGACCGTCCGCCGGCTGGCGCTTGCCCCCGGCTGGCTGGCCTGTGGCCTGCTCGTCGTCGTCTTCGCGTTCGACCCTGCGGTGCCGCGCTGGCTCCAGTATCTCCCCCTCGTGGCGTCGACGGTGCTCGTGGGCCTCCCGCACGGCGCTATCGATCATCTCGTCCCCGGCCGACTCGACGGCGCCGGGCCGACCGCTCGCTCGCTGGCGACCGTCGGTCTGCTGTACGCCGTACTCGGTGGGCTCTACGCCGGCGCCTGGTTCGTCGCACCCGCCGCCTGTTTTGCCACGTTCATCCTGCTCACGCTCGCCCACTGGGGACAGGGCGACGTCCACGCGCTCGTCGCGCTGGCGGGCGGCGACCACCTCCGGACACGCCCCCAGCGACTGCTCGCGGCGATCGTCCGCGGCTGTTTCCCGATGCTGGTCCCGCTGGTGGCGTTCCCGGCTGCCTACGAACGGGTCGCCCGCGCGCTCGTGGCGCCGTTCGCCGGCGCCATCGGCCCGCTGGCCGTCGCCTTCACACCGACCGCCCGGGCCGTCGTGGCCGGCGGGGTCGCAACGCTCGTCGCCGTCCATCTGGCGGTTGGCTACCTGCGGCGGGCCGACGGCGCGGGCTGGCGCCGAGATGCTGGCGAGACACTGCTCCTGGCGGCGTACTTCGCGACGGTGCCGCCGATTCTCGCCGTCGGGCTCTACTTCTGTCTGTGGCACGCCCTCCGGCATGTCGTCCGACTGGCACTGCTCGACCCGCCCGCCGTTGACGCGCTCGTGGCCGGCGACCCGTGGGCCGCACTGGGTCGGTTCGGCCGCCAGGCCGCCCCGCTCACGGCCGCCTCGCTCGCGCTGCTGGGCGGCCTGTATGTCGCCGTCCCGCAGCCCCCGACAGACGTGGCCGGGTTTGTCGGGCTGTATCTCGTTTTGATTGCGGCGCTGACGCTCCCGCACGTCGTCGTGGTGGCGTGGATGGACCGCGCCCAGGGACTGTGGTCGCCCGCCGTGTGATAGAGATACGAGCGCATACCCCCGCCTTCCCGTGAGCGACGAGTGGTCCGACGCGCTGTCGGAACCGAGGAGCGAACAGGCGGGGGGTGAGCGGACACTCTTGCCGAGAAACCGTCGTACTGTGGCCGAACTGGATGACCAACCGACTGTGTTTATTGTGGTCCGACGTATCACAGCCTGTTACGGAATCGGTGAGATGCCGGCCCCAACAGACAACGGGCGGTGATACGGCAATGACACGGATTCCGATGGGGCCTGCGTGACCGGGCCACAGTCCTACAGTGAGGAAGAAAACGAGAGTGTCGCCGGTATGCTGCCGGGTCCCTCTGAGTGCGGGTTGGAACCGGAACGGGCTGTTTCGGCAGGCTGGTCATCCGGTGGCCGGATGCCACGGCCTTCAGGCCGTGGAGGAGGTCACTATTCGTCGTCGTCGAACTCGAGGGCAGCGGAGTTGATGCAGAACCGCTTGCCTGTCGGCTCGGG
>NZ_JBDGTV010000024.1:0-57171 GCF_042216475.1 Halosegnis sp. | reverse complement strand
CGGGATGTCCACCGCGCGTGGAAGCCCACCCCTTCAGGGGTGGGAGGAGGTCAATCACGCAACCATGGCTGTCGCGTTACCATTGACCGAGTCGACCCAGTCCGGACGGCTGACGGTCGTGCGCCCGACGCGGTCGTATGTGATGCTAAACCGGACGGTCCGGGCCGCCACCGATGCGGGGAGAGTATAGCGGGCCTCGATGGTGTCGATCCGCCCCGCCTGGTCCACCAGCACCACTGCCGTGTAGTTGCGGACCCGGTCGGGCGCGACCGCAGGGCCCCCTGGCCGGGGCAGGCTGACCGCCGGCGTGCCCTGCGCGACGAACCGGAAGTACGACTCCCCCTCACGCCGGACACGCCCGGTGAATGTGGTCGTTGCAGTGGTGAGCAGCCCGCGAGGCGTCCGCGCACGGAGTGCCATCGGAGCCGGCACCCGCGACGGGGATCGCTCGTCAGCACTCAGCACCCGGACGCGTGTCGACCCGTTTGCCGCGTAGCTGGCGACGTACCGTGCATCCCCATCGCGGTACACCGAGAGAACGGGGCGGCGGGCGGTCTCGTTTGCCGGTTCGACCTCGGCCTGGAGTAGCGACTGGCTGCCGGCGACCCGGATATCGATGTCACGCTGGTGCCAGCCGCCCGACTCGTTGGCCGGCCGCCAGTAGAGATCTACCCAGAGCGTGTGGCTGGTCTGCAGCGAGGCGTTCCGGTGGCGTGTGAGCGCGCCCGGGTCGGTGATGCCCGTCGCGGTGGCGCCCGGTACCGCGGCCAGCCCAGCAACAGGCGTCGCGGTGACCGTCGGCACCGGCGCTGCCGTCGCCGTTACCGGGGTGCCGGGCGCTGATGTCGACCCCCCACCACCAATAGTGACGAGCCCCACGCCGACCAGGCCAACGACTACGACGGCACCGGCGAGGCCAAGAAGCTGGAGGCGACTGGGTGTGGCGGCTGCCATCGGCGTCCTCAGACAGAACGTGCCGACCGCATTAGAGTGTTCGCCGCGCCGCGTGGAGAGCGCCACTTGCATTCGGCGCCAACTGGGAGAGAGGACCCGATGGTCCGGCCCTGTTGAGACTGAAGGGTGGCCATAGCGCCCAGCGTACGGCCGTTTGGTGGCCCGCCCTACGAGGAACGAAGTAATCGGTGGCCAAGCAGTCCGTCACGACGACGGACTGGAGAGAGGCGGGAGTCCGGCCTTGTTGTCAGCGCGTTGCGCCTCAAGCCACTCGGGAAGCACCAGTCGGCTGCCCAGCGTCCCGAGATCTTCGTCGACAGTGTATCCGGGGGCTTTTGTTGCGAATTCGAAGAGGACGCCGCCGTCCGTTCGGGCATAGACCGACTGGAACCATTTCCGATCGATGACGGTTGTCGGTCGCAGTCCGTGCTCCTGCAGCAGCTCGCGCCAGGCCGGTAGTTCCTCGTCGTCGACGGTAAACGCGACGTGGTGAAGTGTCCCAGCACCCGGCCGCCCCCGCGGCCCCTGTGGGGTCTCACGCATGTCGACGACAGCGCCGAGGTTGTCGCCCACCCGGTAACGGGTGCGCTCGGGAGAGTCGTGCGTCTGCTCGTAGCCCATCGCCTCAAGCAATGGGATCGTCGAGGCGGCGCTCGCCAGCGATAGCGTCACGCCGAAGAACCCGCGGATTGCATGCTCGTCGGGGACCGGCCCGGCGGGTGGGTCCCCTGCCGGCGCGTCCTCACGCGCGACAAATTCGAGTGGCGTGCCGTCGAGGTCCTGAAACTGGACGACGGTATCGCCGAAGCGCTCGAATGGCTCAGCAACGTCGACATCGGCTGCGGCGAGCCGCTCGCGCCAATAGTCGGTCGCCGAATCGGGAATCAGAAACTGAACACGGGTCGCCTGTCCCGTCCCGACCTGGCCGAGATTGGCAGTCGGATACGGGAAGAACGTCATACTCGTTCCTGGAGTCCCGCTCCGGTCGGCGTAAAAAAGGTGGTACACCGAGGTATCGTCTTGGTTGACGCTCTGTTTGACGAGCCGGAGGCCCAGCGTGTCAGTGTAGAACCGGTAGTTCCGGGTTGGGTCACTCCCGATTGCAGTGATATGGTGGAGCCCTGGAGTACTCACCGGCATGACCGTAGCTACAGACGCGAGCCCCATGATGGTGTGCCCTGGACGTGACAGGGAGCGGTATCGGCTGTGGCCAGGGCCGCAGGCGGATCCACGAGACCCCCCGGCGGCAGTCGCGATATCGCGCATCCGAGACATCCCAGCAACCGATGAATATGGAGTATGCTCGGGAACGCGGCTGCGGCGGGTGGCTACGGATGGTCACGCTCTGTCTCGGCCGTTTAGGCAGCGTTGGCAGCCGGTGGAGCTGTTCCGATGCACTCGGATTTCCGTAGCGGCGCCGGTAGCTCAGCGACCGATGGTGCCCTGGCGCGTGACCGGCGCATCAGGGTTAATCACGAACGCGACGATGATGGCGTCCTCGGTTGCCGTGACTGTGACGTCGTTGTCGCCGGTTACGAGTGCGCTCTCGGTGTACCCGACCGGCTCATCGCCGACCTCGACGGCGCCGTCGAAGACGTACAAATAGGTGTGGTGGTCGGATCGCGACGGAAGCGTGGTCGTGGCCCCAGCGGCGAGTCGGCAGTCGTAGAACTCCACGTCGTTCCGGACATACAGCGGGGCATCGGTCTCCTGAGGACCAAACAGGTGGCGCCACTCGCCGGCGACCGGGGCGGGGATTGGCTCGTGCTGGATGGTCGGCTCGAGATCAAGACTCTGCGGCCGAACAAAGATCTGGAGCATCCGCAACGGCGGGTCGTCCGCAAGCGTCTCCTCGGAATGCCAGAAGCCGCTGCCGGCACCCATCACCATCAGATGGTCGGAATCGGTGACCAACTGGTTACCTTGGCGGTCGTCATGGCGCATCACCCCCTCCGGCACCCACGAGATAATCTCTTCGTTGCGGTGTTGGTGCATCCGGATGAGCGTCCCTGGGTCCATGAACGACTCCACGACGGTTGCCAGCGGTCCGTACCCGTGATCGTCGTGGTCGGGGAGGGTCTGGCCGGGGAAGTTGAAATGAATCCGAAACTTGCCCTGATTCCGCGAGACGTCCGTTCGGGGTGCTGTGTGGATTCCTGATCGCGGCTGTGCGGATGTGGACTCGTCCATTAACTGATGTAGTCGCTCGCCGGGTAAATGGATTCTGCGCGACAGTCTGCAGGTCGCTGCCGCCCGTTGGGCATCGAGGCGTCTCGGTCGGCGTGCGCAGTCCACGGGGGCGTCCGACGCGGATGTACCCACCAGCAGCCCCCCGGTACCATGCCGAGCATGGCGTGCGAGTGGCCGAGGGGTGGGCCGAGTTCAGTTGTCGTCGGCCGCGTCGAGCAGCATGAGTGCGCCGCCGAGCAGCGCACAGTTCTTCAGGAAATTGATCTTGTTGCCCTGTCGCTGTTTGCCCTCCATCGTCCAGAAGTTGTGGATGACTGGCGTCGTCGATAGGAAGAAGACGACCAGTGCGCCGGCAGAGGCTCGCGGATACTTCCAGAGCAAGATTCCAAGGTTGGCGACGAACAGCATCCCGGTGACGACCGGGACCAGCAGGTCCGGCACCGGGACGCCACTGTCGGCCGCGACTTCGACGCGTTTCTCGTTGTTCCGGAACCCATCGATAGCCATGAACGCGAGCACCCCGCTGTAGAGTAGCCGACCGACCGCGGTCGGGCGATCGCTCACGCTCACAGCACCTCGATTCGCGAGACGTTCGCCGGCACCCGCCCGACGGTCTCGTAGCTGCCGTCTCCATCCCGGCGCATCAGCCGCCCCTCGACATCATCGCGGGTGTCGGGGACGTCGAACAGCCCGGACCCACAGATGACATCGCCATCGTAGACGTCCCACGTCTCGATGACCTCGTGGGGTTCGCCCGGATACGATACCCGCTCCCAGTCACGACCGAAGTTGGTCGATTCGAACAGCGCCGCCTCGTGGCCGTCGTTCACCCACGCCGGCGGTGCCTCCTCACCCCCACAGAAGAAGACCGTCCCGTCGTGGACGAACACCCGCCGGATGTACGAGAAGTCGTTCCCCTGGTCGATACGTGTCCACGAATCACCGGCGTCGACCGTTCGGTAGAGCCCGCCCTCACCGACGGCATGGCCCAGCCCGAGGTTCTCGAGGTTGTGGTCGAGATACCCTGTCGTCGCTAGCCAGACGTCCGCCGAGATTGGGAGCACCTGGTGGATGTCGTCGACGATGGTATCACGACGGTCGCGCCACGTCTGGCCGCCGTCGTCGCTGAGATGGATTCCCCCGGCCTCGACGCCGGCGATGAGTCGCTCCGGCCGGCCCGGCACCTGTTCGAGCGCTCGCAGTCGTGCATAGTGCGGGTCGATGGGCGACTCCCAGTGGCCCCGCGAGGGAAGCTCGCGGAAGCCCTTCAGTTCGTGCCAGGTGGCGCCGTCATCCGTCGAGCGGAAGAGGTAGGGGTCGTTCGTCCCCGCGTACAGCGCGCCGTCGGGCGTGCCGAGGATTGACCACACTTCGCTGGTGCCGGCGTGCCAGAACCGATCGCCCAGTGGCACGCCCAGGTCTGTCCATGTGTGGCCGCCATCCGTCGAGCGGAACGCTCCCTCCGACGAGGCGACGAAGACGCCCTCGTGGCCGGTGAACGTCTTCACCGCGGTCACCACGCCACAGTCGAGCACCTGTTCGGCCGCCCCCTGCTCGAACGGGAGGTCCTCGACCCGGTACAGCCCAGCGTCCGTGCCAATTAGCACTGTCATATCCGGCGTGACACCATCCCGCACAATAAATATTTACCAAGCTGTAAAATCATAAGACCCGCCCGCCCGAACACCGGGTATAGACCGCGTGGCAGCCCGACGCCCGGCCATCGCAGGTACGCACGCAGTCAGAGAGATCCAACCATGACCTCGAGTCACCCCACGACGCGACCGACCGACGCAGCACATCTC
This sequence comes from Halosegnis sp., assembly GCF_042216475.1. NCBI lineage: Archaea > Methanobacteriati > Methanobacteriota > Halobacteria > Halobacteriales > Natronomonadaceae > Halosegnis > Halosegnis sp. Next base: position 52,222 of record NZ_JBDGTV010000024.1, on the reverse strand, counting down.
GACGACGAACCCGCGCCGCCGCGGGAGTTGCTGAATCTCCCGTGGATCGACGGCCACAATCACGCACAGACGCTCTCGTGGGCGGACCGCGAACGCTACGCCCTCGCAGGCTGCCAGGGAATGGTGATGATTGCGTCGGGCTATCACTGGACGCCGTACAAGCCCGTCCGGGCCGCAGATATCCGCTATCTCTGGGATGATGCGCTCAACCGCCGGGCAGCCATCGAGCGAAACCACTTTTTTGAGGCGAAACTCGGCCTCGGCGTCCACACCGGCGTCCGCATCGAGAATCCCGACACACTGCTGGCGGCAATGGCCGACTACTGCGAACAGGACGCGGTCGCGGTCGTCGGCGAGACAGGCGTCACCCCGAGCCAGCACATCGCCGCGTGGGATGTCGACGAACAGGTGGCCGCCGTGGAGGCACAGATGGAACTGGCGGCCGCCCACGATTTGCCCGTCCTGTTGCACACACCGAACACGGGCGTCGACCGCAAGCGCGCGTACCGGCCGGAACTGGGAACGCCAGGCTACGAGAAGAACACCGCGCTCGGCACTGAGCCCGTGCTGACAGGCGAGAATCCCGCCTTAGAGGCGGTGAAACTCGACATCCAGGCGGCCAACGACGCCGGCCTTCCCGAGGAGCAGGTGGTCGCGTCGCACGCCGATCCCAACAACACCGCGTGGCTGATGGGCGAGACCGACTGCTATCTAAGCTACACCATCGGCCACTCTTGGCTGGTCGGTGTTGACGCCGCCGACGTCGCGGACGCCATCGACGAGTACGGCCCCGACCGTATCATGATCGACACGGACTGTGCGAACGTGCTCCGGACGGACCCGTACGCCGTCAAACGGGCTATCTTCGAACTGTACCGGTACGGGATCGACCCCGACGCCATTCGCCAGGTCGTCTGGGAGAATCCACGCGACGTGTACGGACTCGGCGAGTGACGGACGCCGAGCGGTAGGAGTTCACGGAGGCGTGAGGAGCACGCCCCGCGGATCAGCGTGGGAGGAACCTCACTCGTATGCGCAGTCGTTCGTCAGTTCGCCGAGTCCCTCGACGCCGATCGTGACGGTGTCACCGTCCTCGAGCAGGACCGGCGGCTCGCGATAGACGCCAACACCGGGCGGCGTCCCCGTGAAGAGGAGGTCGCCGGGCTGCAGCGTGAATGCCTGGCTGCAGAACGACACCAGTTCGTCGATCCCGAAGATGAGATTCGCGGTTGTGGAGTCTTGGAGCCGTTCGCCGTTCACCTCCGCGTAGATGTCCAAGTCGTGCGGATCTGGGACGGCATCGGCCGTCACCAATTCTGGTCCGATCGGCGCGAACCCGTCGAGACTCTTCCCACGCACCCACTGACCGTCGCCGTGCTGGAGGTCTCGCGCGGAGACGTCGTTACCAACGAGGAAACCGGCGACATGATCCATCGCCTCTTCCGGTGTGACACGGCGTGTCTCCTCGCCGATGACCGCGACCAGCTCCGCCTCGTAGTCCACCTGTTCCGTCAGGTCGGGGCTCCACGAGATGGTGTCGTCGGGGCCGGCAACCGACGTGGGGAACTTCGAGAACAACACCGGTGTGTCGGGAATCTCGTTGCCGCCCTCCTCGGCGTGGTCGCGGTAGTTCAGCCCGACGCAGACCACCTTCTCGGGGTCGCTGACGGGAGCATGCCGGTCCAGCTGATCGGCCACGTACAGGCCGGTCCCAGTCTCGGCAGCGTACTCGGCGGCGAGCTGGACCTTCTGCTGCCAGTGCCAGCTGTCGAGCAGCGCGCTCGTCGTGGCCGGGAGGTCGAGTCCCGCTCCACGGCCCGCTTCCTGTACGTTCACTATCGTCTCGTCGTCGTGTCGGACGCCGACCCATGGGTCGCCGTTGTTCGTGCTGTATTGTCCGAGGTGCATCGATATCGTGGCTGTGTCGTGTATGTCGGTGAGTCCTGAAACTGGCTCCGGAGTGGGGTCGCTACAGGTCGAGGCCAGCCTCCGCGACGAGCCGCTCGCCGGAGGCGACGAACCGGTCGAACTCCTCGTCGACCAGCGGGTTCTGCAGGTGACCGTCCTGCTTGACGATCTCGCCGTCCACGAGCACCGTGTCGATGTGGGACGTGTCGGCCTGGAACACTGCCGTCTGGACCGCCGAGTGGCTGGGTGCCGTCATGAAGTCGCTCGCGTCAAGGAGAATGACGTCCCCACGCTTACCGGGGGTGAGGGTCCCGATTTCGTCCTCGAGCTGGAGCGCCCGAGCGCCCTCGATGGTCGCCATCTCGAGGGTGTCACGGGCGGTCACCTCGAGGTCGGTCACCTCCTCGCCCTCCTCGAGGACGTCCTGATTCTGGAGCATCCGGTGGACCTGCAGGCCGATACGCATCTGGCTGCCCATGTCACCGCTGACGTTCGAACAGACGTCGACACCCCACGCCGGCCGGCCGCCCGCTTCGAGCATCTTCCCGGTAACGGGGATGCCGTGGCCCATCTGCATCTCGACTTCCGGTGTCGACGAGAACGACGCGCCTTCCGCCACCGCGTGGTCGATGTCGTCCTGTGTGAAGTGGTTGCCGTGGGCGATGTTCACGTCCGGGCCGAGCATGTCCTCGAGCACGCCGAACCCCTGGTAGTCGGGGTTGTATTGTGAGGAGGTCCACTGGGCGGCACCCATGTGGATGGTGGCCAGCGCGTCCATATCGCGGGCCAACTCCAGGTCACGCCGGGCCGTCTCATCGACACAGAAGTCCGGACCCCGGAGTCCGAGCGCGAGGCTGAGCCGGTCGTCGTCGCGAATCGTATCGTCGTACAGCGTCCGGATGTTCTCTTCCGGCAGGCCGATATCGCTGTCGTACCACCACTTGGCCGCGTCGTCCCCCGGCGGGCCGTACGTGTACACAGCGCGGAGGCCGGCGTCCTGTAGCGCGTCGACGGCCCGCTCGCCGTGCTCGAGTGTGTTGGGGTACGACCAATCCAGGGCTGTCGTCGTTCCCGTGTACAGCTTCTCGAAGGCGCCGAACAGCCCGCCGAGATACATGTCTTCCGGCTGGTAGAGCCCGGTGATATTGCCGAGCATGTGGTTGAAGTACTCGCTCATCAGCGACCAGTCGCCCGCGATCCCCCGCACCTGTGTCTGTGCGAGATGGATGTGCGAGTCAACGAAGCCCGGAAGCACGATATGATCGCTCGCGTCGATGACCGTCGCGTCGGAAGCGGTCGTCGTCACGTCGTGCCCGATGTCGACGATTTCACCGTCCTCGATGAGGAGGTTCCCCTCCTCCAGCTCGCCGATGTCTGGGTCCAGCGAGACGATGGTGCCGTTGCGGATGAGTGTCTCTGACATAGCCAGGTGTGACGTGCACCCGCGCCACCAAATAATTTACCGTGTGGTAAATCAGCCGACAGACGCCGAGTGCAGTGGGATTCTGACGAGTCGGCGGGAGGCGCGCCGTCGAGTGGACATACGTTGTTTACCGGGCGGTAAATAGGCTCGGGACGCGGTAGAACAACCGATATATACACGCCTCCGTACTATCGGGTATATGAGCGAGTCCGGGTCGGAGTCGGTGGCCACCGACACGCGCGAGGCGATTATGGAGGCGACATTCCGCGCGCTCAGCGAGCACGGCTACACCGACCTCCGGATGCGCGATATCGGCGAGGAGATGGAGCTCACTCGGCAAGTCATCCACTATCACTACGACGGGAAACACGACCTCATCTCGCATTTCCTCGAGTACATCATCGACCAGTACGAGGGCAGTGTCGAGGTGGCGGCAGACGCGCCGCCCCGCGAGGAGCTGAACGCCCGCATCGAGCAGTGTCTGTTCGGCCCGGAGTTCGCCGAATTCGGCCACTGGGACCGGATGAAGGTGTACCACGAACTGTTCACCCACGCCCAGAACGACGCCCAGCACCGCGCCATCTTCAACGACCACTACGAGCGCATCCGCGGCAGTATCACCGAGGTCGTCGAGGACGGCATCGAGCAGGGCGTGTTCCGTGACGTGGACGCCGCCCAGATGGGCCAACTTATCACCGACGTCATCCATGCCGCCCGGGGCCGGCGGCTCTCGCTGGGCCACGAGGACGCTCCTGAGCAGGCCCGCGAATCTATCCAGAAGTTCATACTCGACTCGCTACTTGTCGAGTCAGGACAGTAATGCTGAACGCCGTGACGACAGCCGTTCCTTCTCCGTGACGAGCAATTCCGCCGATTGAACGATTCTCATCGAGCGGCACCGCAGAGTCGGGCTAGATGTCGTGGTATGTTTTCGGCCTGTCGCCCCTTTAGGCACCTCTGGCACGACAGAATCGGGCCCACTGTGTGACCGCAACTGTGGCAGCCGGACACGGTACAACCGGACCAGCCTGTCACAGTTGACACAGAGTACCGCCTCAGGGGCACCCCCAAGCCGCTCGGCCACCTCCTCAGGCAGAACTCTGTGCAGTAACCGTCTCCTGTGAGGGAACGCAGAACGGGCCGGGACGCGCTTTTCCGATACTGTCCGGTAAACGCTCGGGGCTTCGTTCGCAGTTCGCTCCGTCTGGCTGATAGAAGTCTTAAACACCGGCGGCCCGAGCGTACCATATGGAACTAACCGCTCGAATCCGCCGGATGGATCAGGTAACGCGCGTTCAGTACGCGCTCATGCTACTGTTCGGTGGCAGTTGTCTTGCCGTCGCCATCGCCCCACTCGCGCCGGCCATCAACACGGTCCTCGTGGGGGTCCTGTTCGGCATCACAGCCGGCCTCTGGATCTCGCATCTCATCGGCGTGCTCCACAATGCGGCCCAGCAGGCGAGCCTCCAATGAGTGCGCCGCCAGACGACGACCCCCCAGCCGGCGACGAATCGTCGGTCTTCGACGAGCAGAACTTCGCCGGCTATCTGCTGATCGTCGGGTCGGTGACGGCGGTGTTCGTCGCGGCGTTCACGTTCCTGCTTTCGGGCGCCGTCTCCCAGGTCCTCATTGCCATCACCATCACGCTCGGCTTCCTGAGCATCATCATCGGCTTTGCGCTGAATGTCCTCGGGCACTTCGAGGAACAGCCGACGACGGCGCCCGTCGAGGAGCCGGCCACCACCACGCGACGCGCGTGGAAACCCGACACGCCGGTCAACAAGCCACTTCCGCCGCTCATCAACTTCGACACAGAGCTCCGGCAGCTGGAGGAGCACTTCGACGGCGACCTCCCCGAGCAGATGGATTCCTTCGTCGATGAGTACAAACAGCTTCGCACGACCAACAGCATCGACAAACGCCGGTCGATCGCCAGCAGTATGCGGTCGGCGTTGAATCCGGTGCCGGTTCTCGTCGAAAGCGCCGAGATGGAGCAGGTGGTCGACGAGATGGGCGACCGGCTGTTCCGCTACATCCGGGCCGACGCGACCGAGCATCTCACCGTGTCCGATGCCGCCTTCTACCGCGACGGCGAGCGTCGCCCCGTGGCTGAGTTGCAGGGTGGCGAGGCGCGCGTCAAGGCGACTGTTCATAACGCTGGTGAGGCGTCGACAGCAGAGGTGGAAATCGAGTTCCGGAACAAAGACGGCATCAAGGTCAAGAGTACGTCGCTGCCGGTTGGGCGACTCCCGCCGAACGCGCGGAAAGATCTGAACACCCGTGTGTACATTCCGTCACTTGCGACCGACGCGACAATCTACGCCGTCGCATCCGCACAGGACGACGAAGTGCTGGAGATGTGATGCGAACGCCGACTGCGGGTGTCCAGGCTAGGCGGACTCCGAGACAGCAGGCCGGAGACGACTCACCAACCCGTATATCGCGATGGCGGTCCCGAGTTGCCCGAGCCCTGTGACGACCCATATGTCCGATAATCCCCAATCAGCATCTCGGACGGCACCCAGAGAGATCTCGTCACTGGTTGTAGCTGTCACGCCGCGGCTCTAGCGGGATGTGGGGGCTCAGCGGTAGCTCAGCAGTTGTCGTCGCCCCGTCGTCGTGCAAGCCTCCGGTCGTGGCCCTTCTACCGCTCGATGACACGCAGCAGGCGGACACCCATCCATTCATGCGTGGGAGGATGGCATTGGAGCGATGTCGCCTCTCGCGCCCGGTCGTGACTTCCGTCTGGCCGAGGATTTTTGCAGCGCTCGGTCTACTCACGGTTATAACGGAGGCGGCACACACGCCCCCAGGACTCCCCGTACTCGGGAACGCGACGAAACCGGGTGCCGACCCACTGCGGTTCCTCGTCGGTGTCCAACAGACGTACGGTGGGCAGTATCCGCTCGTCCAGCTCGACCCCCCTGTCGGCCAGCGAATCCACATCGTGCTCGATGCGGGGCTCGTGCATGAGATTCTCGAGGATCGAGAGCGATTCGCCCGGCCTGCACTCGGTCCGCAGGCTACCCGCCGACAGGGGCTGTTGTCGACGGAGGGCGCGCTCTGGGAGACACAGCGGTCCGTACTGGAACCTGAGTTTCTCGGCGCCACACTCGCCGACTACGCGAATATCTCGGGGGCAGTGACCGAGGCGACGATGGCCAACTGGCCGGCCCAGGGGACCGTCGATCTGCTCGAGGAGATGTCCGTTCTGACGCTCCGTGTCATCACTCGGGGGCTGTTCAGCCGGGATACCAGTCCCGAGACAGGGCGCGCCGTGCACGCCGCGATGGAGACGTTCGGCCGCGAGCTGGAGTTCGATATCGGGGAGTTTCTGCTCCCGGAGACGCTCCAGTCGGGGCTGTCAGAGGAGTTTCTGGCAGCCGACGAACTCGTGGAGGGTGTTGCCGAGGAGTTCATCGACTGGCACCGCTCGCAGGCGGATCCGCCGGCGGATATGCTCACCGCGCTGATCGAGGCTCAGCAGGACCCCTCGATCGAGCTGTCGGCCAACGAGCTCGTCGACGAGACGGTGCTGTTTCTGACCGCCGGCCAAGAGACGACGGCACTGACGATCGCGTATGCGTTCTACTGGCTCACACAGCATCCCAGGGCCCGTGAACGTGTTCGCACAGAGGCCAGCCGGGTGCTCGGGGGTGACCAGCCCGGTTGGAGTGATTTGTCCGAGCTCACCTACACCGAGCAGGTAATCCGAGAGACCCTGCGGTTGACGCCAGCCGCCTGGAACATCAGCCGTGAGCCCCGGGCGCCAACCCGGGTCGGCGGGGCAGAGCTGGCCCCGGGGGAGCTGGTGATGCTTTCGCCGTATGCCCACCACCGCGACCGGCGTGTGTGGGACAATCCGACAACGTTCGACCCAGACCGATGGGCTGGCGTGGCTTCACGGGGACAGGATGCATACTTCCCGTTCGGCAGTGGGCCACGCATCTGTATCGGGCGGCAGGTGGCGCTCACGGAGGCGCAGTTCGTCGTGGCCGGCATCCTGCAGTCGTACGACGTGGAGGTCCTCGCAGAGGAGCTGCCGTTCCGCCCGGCAGTGACACTCCAGCCGGCGACGACACTCCAGGCGCGGGTCACAGCCCGTGACTGACGACAGGGACAGACAGGACCGGTTCGGCCGTCGGTCTCGTCGCCCGGCACATTCAGGGAGCGGTGTCATCGAGTCGGATCACCACGCGTCCGCTCCCAGCAGCGCCCAGCCCGGTGCAAGAGATTCGCCGGTGCCACACCAGCCAGGCCACCGCTTCGTGGAGTCGTCGCCGGGCAGTGGCGGGTGCGCTGCGTAGCGGCCTGGCCGCTGGCGGTATCAGTAGTCGCCGAGGACGCCGAGTCGTCGTGCTCGGCGGGTCGCGTAGTGAAACACCGCGTAGCCGCCGGCCAGATAGCCCCCCGCGACGGCGACGAGCAGCCCAAGTTCACCGGCGCCGAACTCCCACAGCCGGACGCCGTCAACCATGGCCCGCTGGAGCAGCGCACTACCGTGTGCCAACGGCAGATACCGTGCCCAGGGCGTCTCGAGAACGGGCGCCGAGATGAGCAGGATGAACCCGAACTGCAGCAGGTTCAGCCAGTTGCCGATACGCTTGTAGAGGACGGTGATTCCGCCGGCGGCGAAGCCAAGTCCGAGCACCGACGTGATGGCGAGGCCGGCGATGATGACGATCGTGAGCGGGGCTACACGCAGCGTCGTTCCGGTGAGCAGCAACATCACGACAAGCACTACTGCCGAGGTAAGGAACGTCCGGACGAGCTTTGCGACGCCCTTCAGCAACGCCACCGGGGCAAATCCGAACGGCGTCATGATGTGGCGTTCGAGCGTGCCCCATTGGACCTCGCTGCCGAGGTCGTTCGAGACTGCCGAGTACGCCCCAACTGACAGCGTCCACAGGAAGTAACCGACGATGATGCCGTCGAGCGAGTCGGTAAGGGCGCGACCAGCGACCAGGCGACCGCCGTACAACAAGAGCCCAAAGAAGAACACCGCGACGATGATGCCGCCGACGGCATTGGCGGGATACCGAAGGAAGATGAGCGCCTCGCGGTACAATACTGCCCGGGCGAGGTGGTAGTAACGCGCCGGTTGGGGGGCGTCGTGTGTCGTGGCCGCGTCGGCGTGGCCCGAATCCCCCGAGCTTGTGTGGCGCCGTTCGTCGGCACCGCCCGCCGTCACGACGACCGCCTCCCGTTGGCGGTGTCGGCTGCGGCACCGTCCGGACTGTCTGTCAGGGCGACGAAGATATCCTCGAGATCTGGGTCGACGGTCCGGATCTGTTCGAGCGTGACGTCGTTGGCCTGAAGCACGGCCATCAGCCGGTAGAGGTCGTCGCCTGCGACCGCAAGGTCGACCCGGGTTCGATCGGCGGTTTGGTGGACGTCCCGCACCTCGAACTCGGCGCGGAGCGTCGTCACGACGGTAGCATCGATATCCGGGCTTGCAATCCGTACCGTCCCCTGGCCGGCCCGGTGCACCAGAGCGTCGACCGTGTCGTCGGCCACGACACGGCCGTCTGCCATGACGACGACACGGTCACAGACCGCTTCGATCACGCCCATGTCGTGGCTACTGATGAGGATTGTCAGCCCCTCGTCGCGTGCCAGCCGCCGGAGTTCGCGCTGGAGCGTGCGCGAGCTTTCGACATCGAGCCCGAGCGTGGGTTCGTCCAGAAAGACGAGGTCGGCCCCGCCCGCGAGGACGCTCGCCAGCGAGACCTTCTGTTTCATCCCCCGAGAGAGGTCGCGGACGGGTGTGTCAGCCTTCTCGGCGAGGCCGAACCGGGTCAACAGCCGGTCGTGTCGTGCCGCCACCGACGCCGGTGTGACGCCGCTGATTGTCGCGAAATAGCGAAGGTTCTCTCGGACCGTGAGCCGCCAGTAGTCATTGCGGGCGCCCTCGAGCATCGCATCGACATCGCTGTACACGCCTCGCCGGCCGTCGCTGACATCCCTGCCCAACAGCTCAATACGGCCTGTGTCTGGCAGCACCATCCCCAGCACACACTTGATGAGCGTGGTCTTGCCGGCGCCGTTGGGCCCCAACAGGCCGACAACCTCGCCACGCTCGACGGTCATGCTCACGTCGTCGACAGCCTGCACCGCGGCGTCGCCCGTGCCGAACTGTTTCGAGACGCCGTCGACGACCAGTGCCGGAGCTGCCTGCGGTGTAGCCGCCGCAGCTGCGCCGGCCTCGTCGCTGGCCGCTGACTGCTCGCGGTCGTTTGCGGTGGCCATCGACGACTGCCCAGCCGATACCGGCTCGTCCATTACCACCAGACAGGGGCTGCACACGAATAAGCCTCAACGCGGCCGCGGCATCTAGTCGTGGACCGCTCGCCGTCTGCAATCACATGGCCTCACACCAGGAGAGCCCAACTCCATCTTGGCCACTGCGTCAAATGTGCAGTGGCTGATCCCGATGGGACTCTCGAGATGACCAGCGCCGATGCTACCGGGACAAGAGTGACGATGTGGATTCCCGATGACGGATCTGCGGTCGGGACGTGGCTGGGTGGCGACAGCCGGCCCAGTGTAGCCGCGATGCCGTTCCCGGCAGCCCGGCGGGTGTCGCCGAGAGCGTGGCCTGCCGCGGGCCGGCCGCCTTTGCTCGTGGCACTCGTGGCGCCACGTATGCCGACGCTGTGTGCGCTCTGTCGGCGCCGAATCCCCGCCGAGCACATCCCCGACCCACAGGTCGTCCAGGAACATCACCTGTGGCCAGAGCGGCGCGCCGAGTCACCGACCGTCGAACTGTGTCGCCCCTGCCACAAGCAGATTCACGCGCTGTTTACCAACGAGGAGCTGCGCGAGACATACCACACGGTCGAACGGCTTCGCGAGGCCGACCGACTCGCCGAGTATCTGGCGTGGATTCGCGGCACCGACAAGCTCGATATCGACGTCCAGACGAGCGACCACGTCCGGGAACGCCGGTAACACAACCGGAGCTGGCCGCCGGCAGTTGGCTGGCTCACAGGTCGTTGACCTGTCCGCGCAGCCTGAAGGACACCGTAGCCGCACCAGCCCTGACGTCTCCCAGTGCGGCAGATTGTCCGACAAACAGGTGTTTTCGGATGCTGTCGCCTATACCCGCAGAGAAGTCCGCTACCCCTCGATTTCGGCACCCGGGGAGACACGGCGACCGGACGGCCGGTAGATATTGTCCCCCGATACTCCGCTTATACGCCCCGTTCAGGGGGTGCTGCCGCCGATTACCGCCGCCTATGGTGTCAAGGCGTCGTCTCACCAGTCCTCGTATCCGACGAAACGGCCTGAAAACTCGTGTTAGCGGCGTTCCGGCGCTGTGAGTGATGTGTGGGCACGTCGTTTGCCGGCGTGACAGCGCGGCAGCGTCGCTATTGTGTCTCCGAAAATCCGTATCACCGCGCTTCAGCGGCTGTACGGGCCGCTCCACTGGGATACGGGCTTACTGCCATTGGCCAGGCTATTCGGACCGGTATCTGAGGAATCTCGGACGCAGCGGCCCGTTCACGGCTGAATTGGCATCTACGCCCCCGTAACTTGAGAGTCACGACTGTGATATATGTCTGAGAATCCGGCTGCTCACCCCATATATTACCACCAAATCCGACGGGTGAGCCCTGCCACGTGTAGGACACGGGCTGCGAATTCCGGATTCGGACGGCCGCTCCGGCCGGATATGTCTCGGCCGTCGCCTCGTATTTCCGGCGCCTGTCCGCTGTCTCCCACCTGTTGGGTCTAGCACCCATGCGAAATTGGGTGTAAGCGGACTTTTTCGGGGGGATAGGCCCGACGCGCCTTATTACGCGACGCCCGAATACCGCGATCTGTGGGGTTTCACTGCCCTGAACGAAATAATACGGACGTGGCGTTGGCGCCGTCAGAGCGAGCACGACCCGAGCCGGCTCGTCTCACCGTCGTCAAGGCGACAGACGTCAGGATGAGCACAATAAATTCTTCTGGCAGACTGACAGGGTCCGCTCGACCATGTCTCCGTTTCGACAGCCTGTCGCCATCCCGGTGGTCACGGAGACGGCGCACACGCGCCACGCGACAACGATCAAACAGATTTTATTTCGACGGGGAGGGGTCCCTGCTCTGTAGCGTTGCTCTCCTCCAAATTTAGGTAGCGAGTCTCTTTAGGGTGTGTTTCGTCACGCCAGGCACATCCTGTTGACTGGTCGTGCTGATGTTCGATGTCTTCGATACTGACCGCACTCTTGGCCAATCACGACTCTATTGCCGAGCAGATCATCTACGTGGGTTAGGTGGTGAGAAGCGATGGTGGTTGGTCTACAATAGAGGTCCACTTGCGAAGCTATGATCGTGCGTATTCCTCGTTAAGCGTCCCAGCTACCGAATCGGAATCAGGCCCCACCTTCTGCCGGATTCTCTGTAGTCCAGCGACGATGAACACCGCCCCAGCCGCGATAGCGACCGACTGAATCGTCGGGAATCCCCCAATCGCAGCAGTGAAGGTAGTGACATAGGCCATCGGATGGGTGATGGTCAGGACGTAGAAGACAACAGTGGTGGCGACAAAGGCGAGTAACGCGCTCCCGACGATCCGGAGCCCCGGCTCCGACATCGGCTCGATACTCGTCGGCGCGATTCCCTGGGCGAGGACAGTATAGGTGATCCACCCAGCGACGAGCGCGGCCAGATGACTCCCACGACTGTCGTTGGCGAGCTCTCCGAGCCATGTGGATGAACGACCAGACGATAGGCAGCAGGCGCGAGCGCGACAAGAATGGCCCAGTGGCCAGCCGCGAACGCAATTCCCGCAATCACGGTGAGGAGGAGACCGCCGTGACCACCTGCCCACATCACTCGTTTGTCCATCGCCTGTGTGCGGGGCTGGCGTGTTCTGCTCAAAGAGTGTTGCGTACGAGTATGCGGCACTGTGAGTGGACGACCTCACGGAAGCCGACGTTTCAACCGCTTGTACGAGTACGTCGAGTAGAAAGCCGAATCAGAGGATATCTTCGTCGAAACGGTGAACCCAACGAATACGAGCAAGCGGTGTGTCGAATGCGGACACATCAGCGACGATAATCGGGATGCGGGTGATTTCGAGTGCGAGCAGTGTGGAAATCAGAATCACGCTGACTACAACGCTGCAAAGAGCGTTGCGGAACTGTATCTCCTACGTGGTCATCAGCCGCTACGTGGAAGCAGCGTCAGTCAATACGCTCTGACGTCTGGGGCAGTGACGCCGAGTCGAGGACACACCTCGCTCCCCATGCAGGGATAGAGGCAGAGCCCACAGACAAGCCCCACCCTCAACGAGCGAGCCCGTTACGGGCGAGCGAAGTAGGGTGGAGCCGTTGACGCCTGTTTCCGTGACCACGCTTAACACGCGTCTCCTGATAGGTTTTAGAGGTGATAGAGCTTGCGAGCGCAGCCCCCCGTGTTCAGGCGGGGGGCGAGCGGCCACTCAAGTCGTTCGCCGATGGATTCATCTCCGTGCCCTCTGTTGATACGGCTGCTACGGACCCGGTGAGATGCCGTCCCCGAACCACACGAGGTGGCGAACCACCGGTGGGTCCCACGGCGATGACACGGAGTCCGATGGGACCGTATTGGCCGGGCCACAGCCCTGCGAGGGAGACCCCCGACCGCTCCCGCGGTGTGTCGCCGGGTCCCTCCGAGTGCGGGGTGAAACCGACGGGCGAGGACCGCCCGATTCCGATGGGCGGATTCCTCCGTCTAAAGCCGGAGGAAGAGGTCAATTGAAAGCCGATGTTCGATCGCGTGCTTCTTGCGACGGACGGCAGTGAGGGTGCCCACCGGGCAGCGGAGACGGCGATCGAGCTCGCTGAGATCCACGACGCAACGCTGCGTCCTCTACATCGTTGATCAGCCAACGTCCGTGGCTGGGACTGGGGAGGCGGTTCCCGGATTAGATAATCTCCTAGCCGTCCTTGAACAGGAGGGATAGGAAACCACCGGCGATGTTGTAGCCCGGGCCTCAGACCATAGCGTTGAGGCAACGAGCGTTGTTCGGCGTGGGAATCCACGCGACGACATCCTCACGTACGCCGAAGAGAACGATATCGACGTGATCGTGATGGGGACTCACGGCTGAACGGGCGTCAGACGGGCACTCCTCGGCAGCGTGACCGAAGATGTCGTCCGGCACTCTGAGAGGCCTGTCTTGACCGTCCACCGCGACCCGGAGGAGGAGGGGGAAGTCTGACACAGCTTCTCAGTCAATCGCGTGAGGACGACCCCGTGAACCATGCGGGGAAGGGGAGGACCGATCTAATGAACCGGTGCTTCGTCGACGGCAGCGTCGACATCGGGGTCGTACCGCTTCAGCCCCCACGAGACCGCGGCACAAGTCGCGGTCAGTACGACGAACAGTGAGAACCCCCGGGCATACCCAATCTTGCCGAAGATGTCGGTGTAGTAGCCCAGTGCCGGGAGGATGATGAGCGTCCCGCCGCCGCCGATGCCGCTGATCCACCCGGAGGCGCCACCGACAGCTTCGGGGACGAATTTCGGGACCAGCTCGAAGACGGCGACATTCGCAATTCTCATTTCCGTGCCGAGGATTATCATCCCAATAAGCGCCGGCCAGAAGCCGCCCGCGAAGGTCATGACGACCGCGCCGACGGCCATGACGCTGAAGCTCGCGATCGCGACGTTCTCACCACCGAACCGGTCGCTGATGCTCCCGCCGGGAATCCTGATGAGCGAGCCGTAAGCGATGAAGATGCCCGCCAGTAGCCCTGCCGTCGACAGGTTGACCCCGGGGAATAGACCCCAGTAGGTCGGGAACCACGCGGATAGTGAGGTGAAGCCGCCGCCGAACGAGACCGTATAGAGAAACACAAGAACCCACGTCCGCCGGATTGAGGCGGATTCACGCAGTGACTCCCAGGCGTTGCCCGACGGAAAGATGTCTTGGCCGAGTTCGGACGCCGTCTCTTTGGCTTCCTCTTGAGCCTTCCCCTGCCGGAGCAACTGGAAATAGTACGGATCGACGGCATAGATGGCGTAGACGATGGCGACCGCGACGACGAACGCGAGCCATATCCCATATGCCATCGCCAGGCCCGTGAGCCCGATTAGCACCGGGAGGACGTAGACGACCATCCCTGGGCCGATGTTCCCGGCACCGGCGAATGCACCCATCGCGAACCCCTGTCTATCGCTGGGGTACCAGTAGGAGGTCTGGCTGATACCGACGGAGAACGTCGCCCCGCCCGCTCCTGCGAGAAGACCGAACAGCACCAGCAGCGGGTACAGCTGCATCCCGAAATCGTCCGGGTAGGTCAGGAACAGCGTGACAACGAGGCCAGCAATCCCAACAATCGTCGACGCTAACAGGATGAGCATCAGTTTCTTGCCCCCAGCCTCGTCGACCCAGGCCCCAAACGGAATTCGCAGCACTGCCTTACTGAGGTGTGGCGATCCGAGTAGCAATCCGTGGAAGACGCCGGTGAGGGCTAGATGCTCCTCGAAGATCGGACCGGCAGCGCCATAGAAAACGATGGTGGTGAGGCCAGCGAAAAATCCGACCGTCGCCATGGACAGGCCATGTCCCGGCGTCCCCTTGACTGCGTTCGCTTCCGCCTCCTGTTTTTGTTTAGTCATCTTTCACCTAGACCAGATTGTCGTCGGTTGGCTATGCCAGTTTGAATATCTCCTCCATGGGACGACCCGACATATCGGCGCTGATACGCATGTAGCGCTCTCGTTGTAGACATCTTCGTACCGTTCGTTTCGTCGCAACGGACGCTTGTCTCTGTCGAATTATTGTATCGGTGTCAATTTTGGGCCACCCGAATTCCCCAATCTCAGTTCCTTGTGGGTAGTCACAAATCGCTGTGGATTGATGTACTATAAGAGTCCAAACTATTCGCTGGAGATGGAGGGAATTGCCGATATCGTCTCAACTCATCGCGTCCTAGAACCGCTCACGGTGCGCGTCCTCCCGCTCCTCGGACTGGTCGACCCTTCCCTGTTGCTCATCGGTGACACGCTCGATACTCGCGAGTGCCCGCTCGCCGGCGAACGACGCTTGTGACCCGTCGGCGCCGTCCGCCTCCGGCTGCTCCTCGTAGGCTCGCTCGACCCGCCCGATGAAGTTCTTCCAAGCTCGGTCGAGCAGTTCACTGCCCTCCTCTGAGTTCACCTGGGCTGCCGTCGGCAGGTCACCCCAGCGGGCCTTCCCGGCGATCGTCGTACCGTCGCCGTTGAACGGATGTAGGAAGCAAACACGGCGCAGCCGGGGGGATTCGCGCCGACGAGACGGACGAAAACTGCTTCTCTTCAAGCAAGACGTCGTGCTGTGTCGGTGCTTCACCAGCGCGTAGATGACCACATGCGTCTGGTTCACCTCGGAGTCCGACTCACCGCGCGCCGCCCGGCGCTGTCTGCTCGGTGCGCCGGCACCCAGCGCCGGCGCTCGAAAACGCCGCTTCTAATGTCCGTATGAGTTGACACCGGGGCAAACTGGCCATCCTCTAATCGATGATCGTTGCCCAGGTTCGATCGTATGCAAAACGTACCGATCGGTGTATTCAGGGATTAAATGGAGACCGTTCCTCCAGCGACCAGCGTAAGGGGTTGCCATTCGGCAGTTTGATCGCCCGATCGACGGTGATCTCGACTAACCGTTCCGCACCCTCGTATCGTGCCACACGGTCGTCGTCCCAGATGATCTCCGCAATCCCGGTGGTCTGTAATGTCTGACCATCGGCGAAGTCGACGAACAGCAAACCCACGCGAGAATGTGCTTCGACGTTCCCCAGCGTGCAAAACATGTTGTTGCCTGGGTAGTCCGGATAGACGATCGTGTCGCCGTCGACATCGACGAATCCTGGATCGCCACCGCGGTGCGAGGCATCGGCCCCCGTTCCCGGATAGTAGCTCCCGATAAAGAACGTGTCCGTGGTCTCGATCCACTCGCGGTGCGACGGTCGGAGCCCATCAGTCGTTTCGCGGGCCACATCCGACGTTTCGTCAACAACCCGTTCGAAGGAGCGCTGCTGGATATATTTCGGGCAATTTGGAAACGCTTCTTCGGTAGTAAGTAGAAACCCCTCATCGGTCGGCTCGACGGTTCCATTGAGCCGGAGCCGGTTCCGATTCCGGGGATCGACCAGTAGCACGCCCGCTGGCATTCCCGGGCGGAGGTGATCGGCGAGTGGATCGCCGGTGGCTGGCGTGGCGGCAAACCTCACTGTCCGCTCATCGTCAATGCTGATGAACCCTGGTTCGCCGGTCAGAAACGAGACCCATACTGCACCGTCGTCGTCGACGGACGTGACGACCGCATGCGGCTGGTTCTCGATGAGCGCACGAACGTCCTCACCTCCTGGGACTGTCCGCTCTACCATCCCCGACAACTGTTCGGCACGCTCGCGGACTCCAGCTTGTCGCTGAACCGCAATCTCCCCCTCATGATAAATGTCCGACACGGCGTCGTTTTCCATCGTAGGTGGAGGAAGTGTCCCTGTTCATATATGGGTTACATTGGTTATGACCAACACAACCGAATTACGAAGTAACGTCGAACGGTAGCGACACTGGATGCAAGAGTTCGTTTTCACCGTCACCTACGACCGGGGGAGTGACCCGATTGCGGACGTGTTCATCGACTATCCAGAGGTCATGATGACATCGCTGTCCTGTAGTGTCACGGAAGACAGCATCTGGTATCTCAATCGTATAACCGGACCTACAGCAGCGCTCGAACAACTGGACGACATCTTCCTCGACCCGACTCACTGCAACGAATGTCTTGACGCCCAGCAGTGCAGTACGGAGTGGACGTACGAACTCCTATCCAGCGGCGAGACCAGCCGAACCATATATGCATACGGCACGGACGGCGACGACTGTCACTCGATTCCCGTCCTCAGCGTCACTCAACTCGGCAACGGGCTCTTCTACGACGCCGAGCGCCGGGGCAATCAGTGCCGGTGGCGCATCCTCGTCCCAGAGGACGCACAGGTCGGTGACCTGTATGATACGATCAACGGCGAACTTCGAGACGGGCTCCGATTGAGCCTCGACCACCTGACAGAGCCGACGCGGTGGGGTGATACTGTGGTTTCGCTGGCCGATATCCCGTACGAGCAACGGACGATGCTCAGAGAAGCCGTCGAACGGGGCTACTACGAGACTCCGCGAGCAGTCACGACGCAGGAACTCGCCGACGAGTTGGATATTCCACAGTCAACCGTCCAATATCGACTCTCCCGCGCCGAGGCGTGGCTTGCCACGGAGTTCGTGTCGGAAATGACGTGGGAGGCGGTTAGCGACACTGAAACGTGACAGTATGATCAGCGCGCAGATGTGGATCGGCAGAGTCGTTGCTGCTCCGACCGACGATTGAGAGTTGGTAGTAACCAAAACAAGAGCCAACCGTGTCCGGCAATCATCTGCGCTCGCAATGTCACAACAACTCCACTGCGTCGTTGAGGGCTGTGATGCCTCGATTACCGAGGAGACCGAAGAAGAAGTACTCGAAGCGGCCGAGGAACACGCCGCAGAGGCCCATCCCGATCTCGAGCTGGACGAGGAGACGGTCGAAACAATCAAACAACACATCGAAGAAGCCTAATCGCGCTTAGCAAGGGAGGGCCACCGCTACTGCTCGGCGGTGACGAAGACGAGGCCGATTCCGACAACTCATAGTCCGACAGCGTAGGCGAACGCCGCAGCATGACATCCTCCCCGGTGTGAACGCCGGGGTTTCCCAAGCGTTGGGATACTATGGTTCGCGGCGTACCTAGTCTTGTGGGGCTACTCGCCCCGTGGATTTGTCGAACAGGCGCACCGCTGGCTGTGCCATCCAGCCGTTATCCCTATCTCCCCCGTCACAGGCGAGAGTCGGGAGTACCTTCTGTCGGATATTCTCGGCTCCGTTCACGTCGGCGTTGGCGACCAGTCCACACTCGTCGCAGACGTACAGGCCGCGCTCGACGCGCTGGCTGTCGTCACTGGCCCCACAGGACGCGCAGGACTCGGACGTTCCACGTTCATCCACGCGCTCCACAGAGATACCGTGTTCAGCGGCTTTGTATTCCAGCATCTCGGTGAAGCTGTCGAACGCCCACCCATGCACGTTGAGGTTGCCGTGGTCGCCCCAGTCGGCGTCCACGCGTCCAGGCGGGTACTGTTCGTTGGTCTCTCATCCACGCACCAATCGCAAGGGCGAGGGTGGTGGATAGGGGCGAATCCGCCTGCCGGCGCTGACCTAACTGGAGTATTTTAATCCTTTTGCGATCGTGTGTCGGTGTCGACCTCTCCCGCAGTTATTAATAATAAAGAGTATTACTTTAATAATGTATGTCAGTAAGAATTCCGGGGAAGAGCGACCACAGACCGAAGAAGAGTGGCGGGAGGAACTGACGGCCGAGGAGTATCGAATCCTGCGAGAGGCGGGGACAGAGCGGAGCGGAACCTCAGACCTACTGAAGGTCGATGATGACGGCGTGTTCCGGTGTACCGGATGCGGTCAGGAGCTATTCACAACCGACGAGAAGTTCGGGTCAGGCACCGGGTGGCCGAGTTTCTACAACCCGGCCGACAGCGACGCCGTTGAGACCCGGCCGGACCACAGTCTTGGCCGCACCCGAACCGAAGTCATCTGTAGCAAGTGCGAGGGCCACCTCGGACACGTGTTCGGCGACGGGCCAGAGCCGACCGGCAAGCGCTACTGTATCAATGGCAAAGTACTTGACTTCGAGACGGACGAGTCATGAGAACCGACGAGACCTACCGACCGTTCCACTATACACAATGACAGAGAAAGCAACGTTCGGCGGTGGCTGCTTCTGGTGCATCGAAGCCGCGTACAAAGAACTGGAGGGAGTGACCTCCGTCACCTCAGGCTACGCCGGCGGGGACAAACCCGACCCGTCCTACAGGGAGGTCTGTCGCGGGTCGACCGGCCACACCGAGGTCGTCCAGGTTGAGTACCACCCCGAGACGGTGACGTACCCCGACCTTCTGGAGCTGTTTTTCACCATCCACGACCCGACCCAATTGAACCGGCAGGGACCGGATGTTGGGTCACAGTACCGGTCCATCGTCCTCTACCACGACGAGGAACAGCGGCAGTACACGGAGGAGTACGTCGAGCAACTAGAGGCCGAACAGGCGTTCAACAACTCGGTCGTGACCGATATAGAACCTATTAAAGAGTTCTACGAGGCCGGAGAGAAACACCAGGACTACTACGAAAAGAACCCGGCCGACGGGTACTGCCGGACTTACGTCGAACCGAAGGTCCAGAAGGTCCGCGAGAACTTCGAGACGGAATCCTCAGTCGCACGCTGAGACACGACAGCAGCCGACCATAGAACTACTACAGACTCCCACCCATGACCCTCACACCAGCGACCATACGCGACTACGACAACCGTGCACCGGACAGCGATGAGACTGAGACCGCTACCTTCGCCCTCGGGTGTTTCTGGGGCCCGGACGCGGAGTTCGGCGCGATTACTGGCGTCGTTCGCACGCGGGTCGGCTACGCCGGCGGGACGAAAGCGAACCCGTCGTACCACGACCTCGGAGACCACACGGAAGTCTTCCAGGTCGACTACGACCCAGAGGTGGTCTCCTACACTGACTTCCTCGCCCGGGTCTTCCGGAGCCACGACCCGCGCCGCCAGACGCCGAAGACGCAGTACCAGAACATCGTGTTCGCGGCAACCGCGGCCCAGCGCGACACGCTCCACACGTACCTCGAAGCGAACAGCTACGACCCGGACGAAATCGAGACGCGTATTGAGCAACTCTCACGGTTCTACCTGGCGGAGGATTATCACCAGAAGCACAGCCTCAGAGCGAAGCGGTCGCTCATGGAGGTGTTCGAGGAGGCCGGTTATGACGACGAGGACCTCCGCGAGTCACCGGCCGCGGCCAAACTGAACGGCCACGCCGCCGGTCGCGAAATCAGCGCGGAACACGGGCTGGAACTGCCCGATAACCGGACGATTCACAGCCGATGACGGCCGCCACCAACCACAAGTAGACTGGTTCCCATGCTCGATCCACTCCCAAACCGCCTGCTCGCCAGAACCCGTCGAATCGGTCGCCTCAATCGCCGGAGTCCACGGGAGTTTCGTCGGTGGATTGAGCAAACGCGTAACCTACTTCACCTCTCGGTGTTGCTACTCGTCCCGTTACTGATCGTCGTCGTGACGACACTCGCGAACACCGTCGAATCGCTGTCGTTTCTACTGTTCCCGCCGCTCGCGGCCGGGACGTACACGCTGTTTGCCAATCCGGAGAGCAAGTACGCCTCCCCGACACGGTTCGTGAGCGGGCTGACGGTCGGCGCGCTGTGTGGCTGGGCGGCGATGGAGCTCGGCGTCCTCGTCAGCAATGGAACTGTCGGCGGATCTGTCGGCCCGTCCGGATCGCTCGGAGTCGACGCCGTCACAGCGGGGACTGCCGTGTTCCTCACGGCCGCCGTGACATGGGCGCTTGATGTCAAGGAAGCGTCGGCGTTCTCGACGGCACTGCTCGGCCTGCTCGTGCCGGACGGACAGACACTCGCGTTCGTCGCCAGCGTAGTCGTCGCCAGTACAATCGTCGCAGCCGTGTTTACTGTCTGGCGGAAGCAGTTCTATCACCAACGGGCCCGCCTACTCTACGAGTCGACGGACGGGGGGGACCACATCATCGTCCCGATGGTAGGCGAGAGCCCCAACGAGACGGCGATGCTGGCCGGCAGATTGGCTGCGGCCCACGACGCCGGGAAAGTCGTCCTCCTCGATTTTGTCAGCGACAATGATATCGAACGAGCGAAGCACAATCTTATGCGGGACCTGTCCAGCGATGACCCAGGCGCTACCGACGGCGGACGCGGCACCGGCCCGGTGGCCACGGATACCCGGCGCACGAGCGCGGATGATTCCATTGACCGGACGAGCGTCGGAGACGGTCCGACAGTCGACTCCCCAGTGGAGGGCCCATTAGCCGATCAGATCGCGGAAGGCGAGGCCGACGGCAAGAGCACGACCGACATGGCCGAGAGGCGTGTGGCGGCCGAGGCGGCGGCGCGGCTGGAGCGTCGTGCGTCCGTGATCGAATCCGAACTCGACGTCCCATGTCAAACAGTCGCCGCGACGGGTCGGTCGATGGCGGCGACGACGCGTAAAGTTGCACACGACACCGACTGTGACCTGATCGCGGCCAGTTACGAGGAACGACACGGCGGCCTCGCCCCGAAGTTTCTCGAACTCTTCGAGTGCGAACTGGACGTGGTGGTTCACCAGTCCCCCGACGGTCGAACGGAATGGTCTGACGTGCTCGTCCTGGTGCGTCGCGCCAGCGACCTCGCCCACAGTATGCTGGATTCCGGAGCGCGGCTGGCGGGCAAGACAGGTCAACTCAGCGTCGCTACCTGCGTCGACAGTGACCGGCAGCGCCGCCGCGCCGAGGAAATGTTGGCGAATCTCGCCGAGACCGTCGAGAGGACGGTGGAAACTCGCGTCTCAACGACCACCGTCGAGACGTTTCTCGAACGCAACGCGAGCCACTTCGATATCGTCATAATGGGTGCGAGTATGGACCGCAGCGGCGTATCTCGGTTCGTTTCCCCGCCGACGTTCGAGCGGGTCGACGACATCGACACCGACGTGGTCATCATCGACAGGCCATGACACGAGAGAAATCCGGGCTTTGGACGTCCGTTCTCTCCCTGTACCGCATCAAACGCGCAATCGGCACACGAACCAGACCACTGTGTCATCAACAAAAATCCAAACGAAACACCACGAACGACGAATTTTATTCAATTCACCGTACGAGGAGCGCCTGTTCGCCAAATACCGTTCACGAGCAGAGACAGACGATACCGATGAGACCGAGCGTACGCGATTCACGCCCGGCCTGAAGGCTGGGATTCTTTCGCTGTTAGAAGATAGACATGATACGCGTCACGATGCGGGCGGCACATCTGAGCTAATGAGTGAGCGGGGAGAACGCACAGTGTCCGTCGAAATAAATCGCTGCAGAACTGATTACGTGTATGTCAGATTCGTTTCTCGTCTACGATGGACGGAACAGACTATACCGAGCGGCCGCGAAGCAGGTCGCTCGGCTGTCGGAGGATATTCGACTCGTCCCGTGGCGGTCGAAATCCACCCGTGATTTCATCGAAGCACAGTTCGGCGACCATCTGTTCGTGTTCGTGCTAATCGACCCGGAGACGGACAAGGTCCACGCCGGCGGAGAAACCGTCCGCCGGCTGCTCTGTGAGAGGGGTGTCCCTCAGCTTTTGATTGACGGGGCTGAGCGAGCATACCAGGTCGTGGGCGACCCGCTCGGGCGGGTCCTCCACGGACAGCCCCCAGCCGACGTGGACGGCACGTTCCCCCTCGCCGAGGACGCACGGCCGCACCTCGAGTCGCTCCGGCGGGAGTGCTCGCTGGCCGCCTGCGCGTCTGGCGAGGGCACAGAGTAACCCCAGTTGAGCCCCCACGCGGGGCATCGAATCACGCACCGTCGGCCGGACCGTCACCCCACCGCGACACCGGCGACCTCGAATCGCGCGCTACCCGTCGCGCTGTCGAGTATCTCGACAGTCCCCCCGTATGCGGTGGCGACCTGTTCGACGATGGGGAGACTGGCTGTGAACGCGGGTGGATGGCTCCCATCGACTCCCCGACCGCGAGATCGATGATTGGGACGGCCGCCAGCGGTCGGTCGACCTATCCGGTCTTGTGATAGAGAGTACGAGCGCATACCTCCGTCTTCAGGCGGAGGTCAAGCGGACACACCGGCCACAACCCATGGACTATGGCCAGTTCGGATGTCCCATCAAAAAGCGTTTTCTCGTGGCCCCGTGTAGCATGGGCTGCTACGGATTCGGTGAGATGCCGGCCCCGAACCACACGGCGTGGCGACCCGACGGTGGGTCGCACGGCGATGACACGGACTCCGATGGGGCCTGTTTGACCGGGCCACAGCCCTATACAGAGGAGAAAACGAGAGTTTCGCCAGAGTGTCTCTGGGTCCCCTTGAGTGCGGGTTGGAACCTCGAACGCCACGCTCGGCGGACATCCCATGGTGGGATTCCACGTCCTTCAGGGCGTGGAGGAGGTCAAGCCATTACTACCGATAAGATGCCGCTGTAGGATGTGGTCGGCGAGCCCGTTCCCATCGTGAGCAGTTGTCCAGATCACATTCACTCGTCCCCACCAGTCGCAGTCGGTACCGAACGAGAACTGGAATGACTTTCGGCGCTTCCGTTTGGAACCCACGTCTGACCGATACCTGCCCTGTATCGTCCACAGCTGTTTCGATTGATTCGGGTCCGGTCAGGAACGCCGTGCGAAATATAGAGGATGTCTGCAGCAGGAAACGCAATTTATCGCTCAGTAGGTCTGGATGTGGGCGACGGTGTCGTCATACTTACTCCCGTCTACATCCTGCAAGAGATTTCCATCCGCGGTGTAGGCTGTCGCATCCCGGTCGACGGCAAGTGCGACGTAGGCAGCGTCGTAGACCGTGATGTCAACGGTGTTCGCGATTTCCGCGATGGGGCCGACTGACCCGAACGAGACGAGTTCGATACCGTAGTTGTCGAGCGAGGTTGCGGCCTCGTGGAGTCGCTCGCCATCGTAGTGGCCGCTGTAGTTGAGTGCATTGACCGCCTCGAAGGGCATGAGCGCCGGTGCGCACAGGTCGTGTTTGCCGTCGAGGAAATCGTCACGAAGTGTGCGGGCTTGCTCGTGATGCTGTTCGGGAATGTACCACTTGACGACAGTGCTGGTGTCGACGACGATGTCGGCCATCAGGTCCGTTCCGCTCCGTATCGGGTGTCGCGGAACTCACGGATCTGTTCTGCCGTGTTCGTCGTGGCCACCTCGTCGGCGTCAATGGCACTGCTCAGTCGCTCGCTGGTCGCAACTGCGTGGGCGATATCCCGCGATTCCAGACTGCGTAGTTCCTCCTCGAGGTGGTCACGGAGGACTGCACTCCAGTTTACCTCGTCGTGTTCTTCCATCCGTGCTTTCACCTCGTCGGGGACGCGGAAACTCACACTGCCCATGCGTATTATATGTACTACTGTAGTATAAATCATACGTGGAGTCCAGAGCTGACTCTACACACAACTCCGCTAGCCGACGGACCCGCGACAGCGTACCGAGCTATAGTACACGAGGATGCTGACTACGCGCTATGTATGCAGCAATCCACTCGCCTCCGGGGCAAGTACGTCCACGAGCACTACGACATCGAGGAGGTCGGAGCAGGACTCGACGAGGTGGACATCAACGACGGTGACGCGGCCGACGACCCGTGAGCCGGCTCCACATCGCCGACACCGGCCTGTTCGTCGCGATGAGACAGCCTTCGAACAGTCGATACCGGGCCGTTCGGCAGTTCGCTCGCCACAACAACTTGACATCCGCCCACGGCTGAAGCCGTGGAATTCCTCCGGTAGGGATGGTGACTATCTCGTCCCAGCGGCGGCAAGTTCCTCCTGGCGAGTACTCTGGTTTGTGCGCTCCTCGTTGGGTCGTACCGGGCGATGCTGTCACTTACACTCGTCACTCCCAACGTTGGACAATATGGAGCGGCGTACGCGGCTCATCGTCTCCTATCTCGTCGTTGCCCTGAGCGTGCTCTCTGGGTTCGTACTCCTCTACAACTACGGGATGGCCACCTGGGAGGGTGCCCCCAGCCGCTGTATCGTTCGATCGAAGTCGTCGTTCAGACGGTCACCACTGTTGGGTACGGGGGTGACGCCCCGTGGTCGAGCCCCCAGATGAACTATCTCGTCTCCGTGATGGCGCTCTCGGGGCTGGTGTTGATCTTCGCGGCACTGCCGGTCCTCGTCGTCCCGTTCTTCGAGGACGTGTTCCAATCCACTGCGCCCTCTGCGGCTCGTGGCATCGACACTCACGTCGTCCTCTGCAGTTACGGGCCTCATGAAGAGGTCCTCATCGTCGAACTCGCCGAGCGTGGCGTCGAGTACGTCATCGTCGAAGCCGGTCGGGAGACCCCAAACGAGCTGCACACGGCGGGGTACACCGTGATGGTCGGGGATCCCGACTCGGACGCGGCACTTCGGGCAGCCCGGCTGGCACACGCCGACGCGGTCATCGCGAATATCGACCTCAAGACGAACCCGAGCGTGCTCCTCTCGGCTCGTGAAGTCAACCCCGACGTCCGGACGGTGAGCCTGACCGAGGACCCGGAGACCGCTGACTATCACCGGTACGCGGGCGCCGACCACGTCCTCTCACCCAAGCAAGTCCTGGGCGAGCGGCTCGCGAGCAAAGCCGTCGGCACGTTCAATCCGGAGGCGGTCGATGCCGTCGAGATCGTCGAGGACTTCGACATCGCGGAGTTTCCCCTCCAGAGTGGGAGCGAACGCATCGGCCAGACCATCGCGGAAAGCGACATCCTCAAGCGGACGGGAGCGGCCATTATCGGCGTGTGGGTTCAGGGGGATTTCAAGAGTCCACCCCCACCGGAGGCGCGATTTGACGCCCGGAGTGTGCTCGTTGCAACCGGCACGGAGGCGGAACTCGACCGATTGAAGGAGATGACCCTCTCGGAAGGCCGGCATCGGCGAGGAAATGTTATCATCGCGGGGATGGGGGTCGTTGGCCGGAGTGTCGCGAGCGGCCTCACGAGTGCCCGGGTCGGGTACACGACCATCGACCGCAGGGACGCCTCGACCGTCGACGTGGTCGGCGATGCGACAGACCGAGCCGTCCTCCACGAGGCAGCTCTCACGGACGCCGGCACAATCGTGCTCGCGTTGCCGGACGATTCGACGGCGATCTTCGCGACGTTCGCAATCCGCAAACTGAACCCCGGGATCGAGATCATCGCCCGGGCGAACGAGCACGACAGCAAACACGCTGAAGAGTGCTGCCGCGGTGGCCTTCCTGACGAGTTTGCTCCCGACCGCTGGCCCGAACGTGACGCCGGTCGAGGACCCGTCGATGTTGAACCCGACGAACGCGGCGACGAGCAGCCCGACGATGACAAGCAGTGTGACCATGGAGACAGCGCTGAAATCTGCGTTTTCGATACAGACTTAGTGGCCTGTTCATCTGCCGCCGGTGGGAACGCCGCCAACATGGCCCCATCCGCGTGTTCGGTGCGACCAGTCAGCACAGCTCGGAGCCGTCTCCTCAGTCACCGTCGTCGTAGTAGGGCGATGCCTGACAGCGGGCCACCCACTCGTCCACGAACGTCTGGTGGCTCACCACCCGCCCTGCGAAATCGGGGACGGCCCGGATACCCTCGTCGTGACACCACTCGACGCAGGCCCGATACAGGTCCATGCTGTACTCCTCTCGATTCGGCTCGGGAATCACCTTGAGCGAGGGGGCGCCGCTCAGATACGCCAGGAACGCACGGGTATGCCCGTCTGCCACCACCGTCTCCCCACCGAGATTCAGGACCGGAATCGGGTCGTACGTCGGGTCATCGAAGTCGAACCAGTCCGCTGCTCGCCGGAGTTTCGCTGCGTCGAGATAGAGTTGACTCGGTTGCACCGCACCGAGCGGGACTGTGGAGGACACAGTCACGACATAGCCCAGACACGGGCTTAATTCTCCCTCCGATTCCGGCTGCCGACCCGGTACCCCCCGGCCGATACGCGTCCTCTCTGCGGCAACGCCAGTCAGTATCAGACGCCCTGCCGGGCTGGGAGCGTGGGTGCTTATGACATCGGGTGAAAAACGTCGAGCCATGGCCACGAACGGCGCGTCGCTGATGCGAGCACTGTTTGCTGGTACTGTTGGTGTCGCGCTGGGGATGCTCGCGGTTCGGGGCTTGGCTGTTCCGTTCGCCGGCCTTCTGGTTTCCATCGGCAGTGTGTTGCTTGTCGGGCTTGTCGGAGGGATTCTGTATCTGCACGTCGTCAACGACGTGGCACTTCCCACCGCCGGCTCCGACTAAGCCGCTGGCCACAGATTGCCCGCTGTGCATGCAGCCGTGGACGATACGCGTCCACTCTGCAGCGCGATTGAAGTGCACAAAATGCGGGCTGATAGACCAACGAGACGAGCGGCGAAGGGGACAGCAGGTGCCAGGGGTCCCGAATCTGTCATCCGGCGTCAGCGGGCTACCACGCCCGCATACGCGAGCCACACGATGGCCAGAAGCACAGGCACGGTCGGCCAGGATTCGGGCACCGCCGAGACAGTCACGTACGAGAGCACCGCATCCCACGCTCCGGCGCCGAGCATCTTGATGCCCGCGACGATATACGTAGAGGTGCGCACCTATCGTGCGTCTAGCTCACATACCACCTCATAACGCGATTACACCGGATAGATTCGGGTCAGAAGCGGCGGATGCGCCGTTCCGTCAGTCGCTCGCGACTGATGAGTCGTCCCCGCCGTCGCGGATGGCAGTCAGCGCACCATTGAGGGCCGCCAGCGGGCCCGAATCCCACTCATCCATCTCCTGTTCACAGGATATGCGGCAACGAAATCAGAATTTGACTGGGGAGGACGACGGTATCGATGAAAAGGGAAGCTCAACGTACAGGTGGTGGATTGAACCCGGTGTTCGCAGGCTATAGTCTCCAACCCTCAACGCTCTACGCACCGAACCCAGCACGTCGATAGAGAGGGTACGTTCTGAGTGCCGGACACCAAGACTTTCCATGGCCGATACACGCGCTGAGTCCAGCACGGGTGGTCCAAGCTACTGAGAGTCTGTCAGGGATGGCGTGACCGACTCAAAGGGTCTGAACAGCATTGGTGGAGAAAGTTTGGAACACTCACCGGTTCGCCCGAAGTGATATGAATACTCGATATGGGCGCTGATATTCGCGTCGTCGCTCTCGGTGCAGTCCAGCGGGACGATGAACTCCTCGTCTTCGAGGGGCAGTCACCCGACACCGAAGCGGCATTCTACCGATCCCTGGGGAGGCGACGTCGATTCGGTGAACACAGCAGCGACGCAGCCGTTCGGGAGTTCAACGAGGAATTGGGCGTCACATTCACCGACCCGACGGATGTGGGAACGTTCGAACGAGTGTTATCGTACGATGGAGACACAGCACACGAGACCTGGCGGGTGTACGAGGGAACACTCGTCGAGGAGTGGCCGTACGACCGCGACGCGTTCACCTTCGTGGAACCGGAATTCGGGACGGAACACCGCGCTTGCTGGCTGTCGATCGAGCGGCTTCGGGCCGACGGCACGACGTTTTATACTCCGGAGGTACTTGACGCAGTGAGTATGTGAACCGCCTCGGGGTCACGCCCCGAGACACTCGGCCTGCTCCGCCTGTAAACGGACACACTACCTACCGCATTCGCGCTCTTTGTACGGCACACCCGCCAGAACCTGCTCAAATCCTCGTAGTAACAGCGTACGAGATACAGACCGCGTATACAGCACCCCCACTCGGAGCGCGACGTCCAGTCTGCGATTGTCGACCCGCGAATTTATTAGATAGTAGATATATATCGTGGGTATGCTACACCTCCCCCGGCCGGGAGCAGGTGGCATCGCCCTCCTCTTAGTCGCAGTCGTTCTGCTTGGGACACTCCCTGGAATCGCGGCCGCAGAGCAACGAACCGGCGGGTCAATCGTGGTCGAGGACGGTGAGACCGTGTCAGAGGATCTGACCGCCTTCGGTGGAACAGTCGTCGTGCGCGGCACAGTCGACGGAGACGTCACGGCCTTCGCCGGGACCGTCATAATCGAGCCAGGGGGCGAGGTCACCGGCAGCGTCGAGGCGACAGCCGGGACCGTCAGGATTGCGGGAAACGTCGGCGGTGCCGCCACCGCGACCGGCGGCAACGTCTTCATCACCGAGACAGCGACAATCGATGATAATCTCGAGGTCGCTGCGGGAACAATCGTCCTCGCCGGAGCGGTTGCTGGCACCGCTAACCTCGCCGGCGGGTCGATTACGCTGACCTCAACAGCATCAGTCGATGGAAACGTCGAGTACGCCACCGGCGAGGACGGCGAGTTCACCAATGAGGGTGCGTCTGTCGGCGGATCTGTCGTGCAAAACGAGAACCTCTCGACCGGCAGCGGTTTCGATGGACCGGATATCGGCGCCCCACTCGTTGGCCTCTACGGATTTCTCGTCAACGTGCTCGTGGGCGGGCTTCTCCTGCTCGTCGTTCCGGATACCTCCAGGCGCATCGCCAACCGCGTTGAGGACGACCCGCTCATGACCGGCGCCGCTGGCCTCCTGGCTCTCATTGGCATCCCGATTGGCGCCGCCCTGATTGCGATCACTATCATCGGCATCCCTGTAACAATCGCCGTGCTGGTCGCATACGCCCTCGCCGTCTGGATTGCAACGGTCTACGGCCGATACGCCGTCGGCGCCACAGTACTCTCCTATACGGACGTGGAGAACCGCTGGGCCGACCTCCTCGTGGGCCTGGGAATTGTGGCCGTCCTGGTGCGAATCCCGGCCATCGGCGGGGTGTTCGAATTCGTCGTCGCACTGCTGGGCCTCGGCGCGATGGCAGGACTACTATCACAATTCGTCCGCGGCCAAGGTGGCCCGGAGGCACCCGAACAGACCGAGGCCGCTGCGTCGGCCTGACCGATGAGCGAGGCTTCCTCTCCGTGAGCGCGTGGAGAGTGGTGTGAGTGCGGTCGGCTCGGTCAACCTGAACCAACTGTCGTTCAAGCCGGGTGAACGAGAGTCTGGCCTCAAACTGTGGATGGATGTACCGGCCGATGACTGCACCGATTGCGAGCCCGATGAGAGGGGCGACAATCCGCGCCGAGACGATTGTGAACATCAGTGCCTCGTTGAGCGACCCGGTCGCGAGCCCCAACCCCACGATTGCCCTACCTGTCCACCGTCGGTAGGGATGACCAATACAGAGTGTGCATTTAGCAATCGGGCCGCCGCTCTGTGGTTTCGTGAAACAGTACGGGCACAGAACGAGCGCGCGGCGCAGCAAGAGCCACGTCCGCTGGTCGCGAAACGACAGTGCGCGTCATCGCTCTCGAAACGGCCGCTGTGATGACTGTCGTGTCGGTATTCGCCACTGATCAGCCTCACCACGCTCATCCAGCGAGCACGAACGGGGTGAAAAGCCGCGGCTTGCTCCACCCTCAATATAAATCAGTTATGCGAATAAGCTACAGAACAATGCGGGCACGGGTCGTCACTGGGTCGTATGGCAGCGAGAAGTAATGCCGACGATTCTGATAGAGCGACCGACCTAAAACTCTACCTCCCAGCTGGGGTCACCCCGTCGGGCGAACTCAGTCGACTCAAGCGTCTTTGGGGACAGCTGTTCAACCACGGTGTTGACCCTCGAAAATAGTTAGTAATGTCTGGAGACCACTATCATTCGAACCACCCTAGTGTCGACCAATCGGATCGCACCGTACCCCGAAACCTGCGGCAAACGGGCGACGCAGACATCGACCTCGTAATCTCGACCCGGGTCCGGAAGTCTCCGTTCTGGCACCTTTCTGTTGAGGAAGGCTGCCACGAGGCGACGGTCTACAACCACATGTATCACCCTCGGGCATACATCGATCCCGAGGACGGCGGTTCGGAAGCCGAATACGACCTGCTGGTCAACCACGTAACGCTGTGGGACGTCGCGGTTGAGCGCCAGATTCGCGTCGAAGGGGCTGATGCCGAGGCGTTCGTCAACTTCGTCATCACGCGGGATGCGACCGATATCGAGCCGATGCACGGCAAGTATGCCATCTGCTGCAATGAGGACGGTGGCATACTCAACGACTTCGTCCTGTTGCGACCCGGCGACGACGAGTTTTGGTTCTCAATTGCCGATTCGGACCTGCTGCAGTGGTTGCAAGGGGTCACGGTCGGGAACGACTTCGAGGTCGATATCGACGAGATTGATGTCTCGCCGATGCAGGTGCAGGGCCCGAAATCACCCGACGTGATCGAGTCGCTCATCGATGACCTGGTCGACGCTGTTCCATACTACGGACTGTTAGAAGCGACAATCAACGATAGCCCGGTGTTGGTGAGCCAGACAGGCTTTTCTGGCGAGGCGGGATTCGAGATATACGTCCGAGAGGCGACGACGAACGCCGAAGCGGTGTGGAACCCAGTCCTCAAAACGGTCAAAGACCACGGCGGTGCCGCGACGCCAGTAGACGGGCGGCGGCGGATTGCAGCCGGAATCCTGTCTTTGGGGCAAGACATCGACCACGAGACGTCGCCGTTCCAGGTCAATCTCGGTTATCAGGTTCCCGATCATAAGACCACAGACTACGTCGGCAAAGCCGAATTGGAACGCCAGAAGGCAGCTATTGAAGCCGGTGCGTATCCGTTCACGCACAAACTGGTTGGACTGAAAATGGCCGGCGATCCAATTCTGGAGTGGGCGTCGGATTACTGGCTCATCTCGGACCCCGAGACGGGCGAAAAATATGGCTACCTGACATCGGCGGGGTGGAACCCGGATCTTGAGGCCAACATCGGCCTCGGATTCGTACCAGCGACGAAACTGCAGGCCGCGACCGACATCCCGCTTGACGACTCAATATACGATGCGGACCTCGACTTGGAGTTCGCAGTCCATCTTCCGGACGAGTACGCAAGAGAGCCCGGCGAACCGGTCTATGCGACGCTGGCAAAGGTTCCATTCACAGAGTCGAACAATCTTAGTGCTCGTGAACAGGCCAAGATTCACGCCAGGGGGGACGTAGACGAGTGAGTAGTGGGATGCTAAGGGCAAATCGAACGAACACGGCGGAAGACTGCTTCAGGCCGCGAGTAGCCGACAGACCGGCTGACCCACCGACTCACTTATTGCGGCTCGCGACCAGCAAATCAACTCTAGCGGCCCGTGTCCCAATGTGGTTGAGCACGGCCCGTCCCACCAGGTTGCAACTGGAAGACCCGAGAGAATAATACGACTACC
This sequence comes from Halosegnis sp., assembly GCF_042216475.1. Classification (NCBI taxonomy): domain Archaea; kingdom Methanobacteriati; phylum Methanobacteriota; class Halobacteria; order Halobacteriales; family Natronomonadaceae; genus Halosegnis; species Halosegnis sp. Next base: position 20,050 of record NZ_JBDGTV010000024.1, on the reverse strand, counting down.
AATCAGACTATGGCCGATATCAAAGCGGTTGTCCGCGTTGAGCATCCCGAGATAGTGCTTACAGGGGCAGTTACACATGACCGAAGTGCGACCGTCAGGTCGGTGTCGGAGGCTGGCACTGATCCGACCTCGGGGAAGTTCTTCTATCACATCGAATCGGCCGACTTCAGTCGGTTCGAGGATGGGTTACGGAACGACAGAACCATCGGTAACTTCGAACGTGTTATCGAAACCAGAAACGAGGAAGCAATCTACAGCTTTGAGTACACCGCCGAAGCGAAGGTAATCTCGCCGGTCATCGCGGCCGCAAACGGCGTCGTCCTCGACATGGAGAATGATGGATGTGGGTGGATTCTCACGATATGGATTCCCGACCGAACGGAGTTGGTCCATCTTTGGGATTATGCCCAGCAGAATGAGATCGAAATCGAATTACTGCGAGTGAACGAGTATGCCAGTTTGGGACAGACGGACGCCGGGTTGACCGATACCCAACGAGACGCACTCCTTGTCGCAGTTGAAATGGGGTATTTCGAAGAACCGCGGGACGCGACACTCAGCCAGGTCGCCGCTGAGTTGGATATCTCGCAACCTGCAGCCAGTGGGCTCCTTCGGCGTGGAACCAGACGCCTGATTATTTCATCACTGGTAGATACCACCACCACCGAACCGGAGTGAGCGACACTCCACGGTGCGATGCCGCGGCGCACGTTTCGACCGCATCACTCGGCGTCTACCAGGTGGCCAGGGCTCCTGCGGTCGCCTCGGGTTGCTTTCGCCGCGGCTACCTGGCGACGTGCGGAGCGGCCAAGCATTCATGAAGGATGCTATGGTAGTATAACGAAGTTATCAATTTAACAGCCAGACAAATGTGAGTCGGAGTCTCCATCCCTGTTGAAGTATCATGCCAGAGCCAGTCATCGCGTCTGTCGGGGCCTCGCCGCTCGGGCGCACGGACCTCCCGGGGAGAGACCTCTTCTCGGTCGCCCTCGCAGAGGCGTTCGACGAACTGCCCGACCCCGCTGACATCGTCGAGGCGGTGTACGTTGGTACCCAGTCAGAGAGCTACGAACACCAGATTATGCACGGGACACTGTTAGCTGAGTGGGCCGGACTCCGTCACGTCCCCGCCGAGCGGGTTGAGGGGTGTGCCGCAGCCGGCGCGCTCGCGTTGCGCCACGCTGTCAAGGATGTCCGCAACGGTGACCACGAGGCCGTACTCGCGTGCGGCGTCGAGAAGATGACGGCCGCAGGCACCAGTGGTGCGACGAACGCGTTGTCGGCGGCATTCGACCGGGCAATCGAGCAGCGCTCCGGCGTCACCGCGCCCAGTCAGTACGCACTCCTCGCCAACCGCTATCTCCACGAGACTGACGCCACAGAACGGGACCTCGCCGAGATTGCGGTGAAGAACCACGCGAACGCCGCCCGCAACCCCCGGGCGCAGTTCCCGACCGAGATTGACGTGGCGACAGTCCTGGAATCCGACCCTGTAGCGCCACCGCTGAAGCTCTACGATTGTGCCCCGGTCGGCGACGGCGCCGCGGTCGTCCTGGTGACGACCGCCGAGCGAGCGGCCGATCTCGGTCGGCCACAGGTACGTGTTGCGGGCAGCGGGGCCGCTGCGAACAACATCGCGGTCGCAGAGCGCGACATGACCGACATCGCGGGCGCTCGCATCGCCGCTGAAACGGCCTACGAGGAGGCGGGCATAGACGCCACGGCCGTCGATATCGCCGAAGTCCACGACGCCTTCACCGTGTCCGAGGCACTACTCGCAGAGGCTGCCGGCTTCGCCCCCACAGGAACGGGCTACCAGAGCTATCGGGCGCCAGCAGAGCGGGCCGACGGCTGGACGGACGTACAGTTGAGTCCCAGCGGTGGGCTGAAGGCCCGCGGCCACCCCATCGGCGCAACCGGGCTCTTGCAAGCGCTCGAAGCCTACGAACAACTCACGGGAAGCGCAGGCGACCGCGCCGTTGCGGGAGCCGAGACGGCCTTGCTACTCAACGAGGGTGGCGTCGCAGACGCCGTCACCGTCGGGCACGTAATCACGACGGCAGAGGCACCATGACTGACAGTCGGCTCGATGCGACCGACCCGCGGACACTTCCGGGGTTCTTTGATGCCCTCGCGGATGGCGACCTCTTGGGGGGAGTCTGTGCGGAGTGTGGACAGGTCCTCTTGCCGCCGCGGCCGGCCTGCTATGCGTGCGGCAGTCGCGATGTCGACGTCGAACCGCAGTCGCCCGAGGGCCACATCTTCGCGTACACGGCGGTCCACGCGCCGCCGTCGGCGTTCGCGGCGGATGCCCCCTATACGATCGCCGTCGTGGAACTCGCCGATGGAGGGCGCCTGCTCGGGCGCGTGACCGTCGACCATGCCGACGTTGCCATCGGAGATGCCGTCGAACTCGCGGTCCGTGAGCCAACGGCTGCGGAGCAAGAGGCTGCCCTGGAGTACGAGACCGCGTGGCCAGTCCACGTTTTCGGGCCGCGCTGAGGGGGAGGCCGGCGCCACGCCGACGGACATCGTGGCGTGGCCAAAACGAGCCGGGACTGTCTCAGTCCCAGCCCGAGCCCGCACGCCCCGCTGGCGCGACGATGACAGCGGCAGCGGTTCTGCCGCGCCGAAGAACAATTGATACGGGCCGCCGATACCCCACGCACTACGTCGTATGCTCGGCTACATAACGTGGGCGTTCATCGCCATGGTTGGCTACTCGTTCGTGTTCATCTTCGCGAAGCTCGCAATGGACGGCGGCCGTATTTCGCCCTACACGGTGATGTCGGTGTCCGTCGCAATCGTCGCAGTTGCATCCCTCGCCGTGACGCTCCTCACGGGCGAGTGGCGACTCGACTCCTATCGGGGGCAGGCCGCACTCATGACATATCTCACTGGCGTCGCGCTGACACTCGCCGTCGTCGGGTATTTCACCGCATTATCGAAGGGCCCTGCCAGTGTCGTCGTCCCGATTTACGGGCTCTTCATCGCCGGCGGGGCCATCCCCGGCATTCTCATACTGGGGGAGGCGGTGACCGCAAAGAAGCTTTTGGGCATCGGCTTCGCATGTGTGAGCGTCATCCTGATCGCGACCTGACCACGACCGGCCCCCTGTTCGGAATCCGGCATCGAACGGCGACACAATCGTTACCCGCGTCGACTCTCAACCGCCACCCACGGTGGGGACGACACAGGACCAGTTCAGCGTCGGCGGGATGGCCTGCTCGTTCTGTGCCGATAGTATCACCAAAGCCTACCGGCGCACGACGGGTGTCGAGGCCGTCGATGTGAGTCTCGCCCACGAGGAGGTGCTCGTCCGGTACGACGACGACCTGCTGAGCGAGGTCGAGGTGAAGGACACGCTTCGGGACCTCGGGTATACCATCCGCGACCCGGACAAGGCGAAACGGTACGACCAGCAGCAGGCCGAACTCGCCGATGGGAAGCGTCGCCTCCAGGTGGCAGGTGGCGCCGCAATCGTCGTCGCTGCCCTGATGGGATGGATGATATTCGTGATGGGGCAGTTCGAATCACCATCGCTCGGGATGGATCTCCTCACGCTGGGGCTGGCGCTCGGGACGATGTTCGGGCCTGGTCGCTATATCAAAACGAAAGCCGTCCAGAGCCTGCGCCGCGGCATCCTCAATCAGCACGTGCTCCTCGAAGCAGGGGCGGTCGCCGGGCTCCTCGGTGGCCTGCTCGGCCTGGTCGTCTTCCCGAACTTCCCGACCGTCCACTTCTTCGCCGTCTCCGTGTTCATCACGACCTATCACATCCTCTCGGAGTACACCAGCCTCATCGTCCGTACGCGAGCCTCACAGGCCGTCCAGCGCCTGCTTGACCTCAAACCCGAGACGGCCCGTCGCGTCGCGACAGACGGGACCGTCGAAGAGGTCCCGGTCGAGGATCTCGAGATCGGCGACCGCGTCCGGGTCAAACCGGGGGAGAACATCCCCGTCGATGGGACCGTCGTCGAGGGAACCTCCGCAGTCGACGCGTCGCTCGCCACCGGTGAGTCCATCCCCGAAGAGACGACGCCCGGCGACGCCGTCATCGGTGGTAGCGTCACCCAGACCGGAATGCTGATCATCGAGGTCACGGCAACCGGGGAGGAGGCGTTCCTGAATCAGGTCGCCCACGAGATCGAGGAAGCGCGGGCCATGAAACCCGGTATCATCCAGCTGGCCGACCGCATCCTCAAATACTTCGTCCCCGGTGTGCTGACGATCGCCGCGCTGGCGGTGCTCTTCTGGGCGGTCGCCCCCCTCGCGTGGGGAGCAGCCCCCGATGTCCAGCGTGGTGTGTTCGCAGCGCTGGCCGTGCTCGTCCTCGGGTACCCGTGTGCCCTCGGGATGGCGACTCCGTTGGCGCTGATTCGGGGCGGCGGGAGAGCTGCCGCCCGCGGTATCCTGCTGCGCTCGGGCGATGCCTTCCAGGTGATGCCCGATATCGACCACATCGCGCTGGACAAGACCGGCACCATCACCGTCGGCGAACCGACCGTCAACGCGGTCGTCGGGTACACCGCCGACGAGCGGGCCGTCCTCGCGACGGCGGCCAGCGCGGAGGCGTTCTCCGAGCACCCGCTCGCGGATGCGATTCTCGCGGCAGCCGACGAGCAGGGTGTCACGGCCGCCGACCCCGACGCCTTCGACTCGGTCACCGGCAAGGGCGTCCGGGCGACCGTCGACGGCGACGAGATCCTGGTCGGCAAACCGGACTGGCTCGCCGACGAGGGAATCGACCTGTCGCCGGCCCACGACGATATCGAGCGGCTGCAACGCCGCGGGCACACCGTGGCCGGCGTTGGCCGTGCTGGCACTCTCATCGGCCTGCTCGGCATCGGCGACAAGGTCAAACCCGACGCCGCCGCGACCGTCCAGCGGATCACCGAGGCTGGGATCACGCCCGTCTTAATCACCGGCGACAACGAACGCACCGCACAGGCGGTCGCCGACGCGGTCGGCATCGACCGCGTCATGGCCGACGTGTTGCCCGACGAGAAACGCACGGAGATCGGGCGCCTCCAGGATGCCGGCCACCGTGTGGCGATGGTCGGTGACGGCATCAACGACGCGCCCGCGCTCACCCAGGCGGATATCGGGATTGCCATCGGCGCCGGAACCGATATCGCCATCGAGTCGGCCGATATCGTCCTGATGGGCGACCAGCTGAGTGGCGTGATGGACGCCCACGAGATAGGCACCGCAAGCTACCGGACGACCCGCCAGAACCTCGCGATGGCGTTCGCGTTCAACGGCGTCGGCGTCGCCGCCGCGACAACAGGCCTCATCCATCCAGTGGTCGCGATGGGCGCGATGGTGGCGTCCGTCTCGGCCGTCCTCGCGAACAGCTTCGGGTGGCAGCTCCTCACCGGCGAGGGCGTCACCACCGAGTTCGCCCCCGACAACCCTACCGACGGGTGACGTGACCGACGACCGCGCGCCGGCCGATTAGCTGAATATACGCGCTAAGTCCCCACCCTCTGTGGAGTGGCCGGCGTCAGCCGTGAACAAGTAGGGTAGAGTAGTTCACGCGGAGACGTCGTAGCCAGCCCGTTCGATGGCCGCGTGCAGGTCGTCGTCTGCGACATCGTCCGCACGCACGACCTCAACTGTGTCGGCGGTGTGGTCGGCCTCGACGCGATTCACGCCATCGAGCGTTTCCACAGCCGTCTCCACGTTCTGTTCGCACCCGTCGCACGCCATCCCAGATACCGAAATCGTCGTTCGCTGCATACCGGCGGCTACTCACTCGGTGGCGATGACGATTACGGTCCCGTGCACACCTGTGGGATTCGAGTCCGGAGCAAGACACACCCCCCAGCCAAGGGCCGGTCACTCGGCGGTGCTGAACCACCGCGCGAGGCCGGCACTCGTGGCCATCTCGACCACGCCGAATGCGACGGCCGGCAGCGACGCGATCGTCGGCAGCCCAGCTGCGATGACGAGCGCAGCCGCGACGGCGAAATCCCGCATCCCAATCGAGAGGACCGACGCGATTCGGGTCGCCCGCGTCCCACGCCAGCTCAAAAGATAGCCCAGGCCGTAGCCGAGCCCATTCAGCACGATGACACCGACGCCGACGCCGGCCAACAACGACAGGTTCGACCGGATGACCGTGGCGTTCGCCGCCGTGACGCCACCGATGATTAGGACGACCATCGTGGCCGATACCGCCGGATAGTAGGCGTCGTAGGCGCCGACACGGTCCGGCTGGATTGCCCGTGCACCGACGGCGACGAGCATCGGGGCCACGACGGCCACGATCAGCTGCTCGACGATCGGCTGCGTCGGGACAGCGATGCCGCCGATCAAGAGTGCGACGACCGCCGGGATGAATCCCACACTCCCAACCCCGATCACGACCAGCGCCGTCGTCGACAGCGCCGTGTCTCCCTCTGCGAGTTCTGTCATCACCGGGGTGACGAGTTCCGGCGTCACGGCCCCCAGTACCACGAACCCGACGGTCAGCGCCGGCGACAAGCCCAACGCCCACGCGATGCCGAAGGCGAGAAAGGGCATCGCGACGTGGCCCGCAAGGACGAGCCCGAGTGTCCGGCGGTCGATCTGGCGAAACTGGTCGACCGAGAGCGTGAGCGAGATACTCCCGATCATCACCGCAAGGATGGCCGTCGACGCACGGGTGACGACCGCGAGCTGCGGGAGGGCGATGCCCAGCCCGACCGAGAGGAGAATCCACACGAGGAGATAGTCTTCAATAAGATCAGTTACCGGCATACGAGCGACCTGCCGCAGGCTCGTCGCGGCTCTCGTATCAGCACGTCGGTACAAGAAGTCGATTCGCTGCGGGGAGTCCTGTCCGACACGATGCGAGCAATGAGGGCGAGACGGCCCGAACCGCCGGTGTGACACAGAAGAGGAGACTCTCACCCCCTCATGGTGGGAGGAGGGCAACGCGACAGGCTCGTCCGTGATACGTCGCCAGCGGCCGTCGCCTCCGCCAGAAATCAGGAAGTGTCACGGTCGGAATCGGGCACCTCCGGTCTACATGTGAACGTCTTTGATATCCAGCTCGGTAGCCCGCCGAACGACAGCCTCCACGGGGTCTGTCGTCCCCGCCAGATTGTCCGACGCACCGTCGAGGACGATGAGGGCCGCCTGCCGGCCCGGCGCGAGTATACCACAGTCGAGGCCGGCAATCTGGGCACCGGCCGTCGTCGCCATCCGCAGCACCTCGCGGGCGGTCACGTCGAACTGTCTGATCGTGTACGCCATCTCCCGGAACATCGACGGCGGGTTCAGCATCACGTTGTCAGTCCCGAGTGCGACCGTCGTGTGGTCGAGCAGGTCTCGAATCGGCGGAGTGCCGACGTCGAGCACCGTGTTCGCCCGGGGACAGACCGCGATGGGCACCGACTGGGCTGCCACCCGCTGCAGATGGGGTTCGGCCGCGTGGACCATGTGGACGAGCAGGTCCGGTTCCAGATCGAGCGCCGGGTGGATATCGGTCGCGTCGGGTTCGCCGGCGTGGATCGCAAAGGGCACCTCGCGCCGGCGGCAGGCGGCCCGCTGGTCGGTGAACTCGCCGTCGTTGGCCCCGGAGGCGCCGTACCCGTCCGCAACATCCAGCACGGACGACGGCCCACTCCCAAAGATGAACGGATTCAGCGGCACGCCTGTGGCTGCCTCACGGAGGGCGCGGGCGCCAGCGAGTCCCGACTCCCGGAAATCCAGACAGGAGACCGTCCCTGTGCGCTGCATGAAGCGGAGCGTCCGACGCATCGCCGCCACGAACTCCGCCTGGTCGGCGGCGGCCAGGCGGCGGTGTTTGAGGCTGTCCGGCGGTGCCACTGCCTCCTCGAGCGACAGCCCGACCGCCGCCTCTTTCGCAACGGAATCACCCAGATGGGTGTGGGCGTTGACGAACGCCGGCAGGATGATATCGGTCGAGTCCGTGGCTGTCTCCTCAATCCGCTCAATCTGCCCCTCCTTGATGACAACACGTCCCTGCACCGGGTCGAACGACTGGCCGGCGAGGATTGTGCCCGAGACGGTTTCCATACGAAGACCCAGAGATGCGTAACGATATGGGTTTCTGTCTGCGTGTGCCGAACGGTTCGGTCGCAGACAGCCAACACAGGACCACATCGGTCACGCTGCGACGCTACAGCCCGGCACTGGCTCGGCGGCGAGGCGGGCTGCCACCAAGGTTCGTCTCGAATAGCTATCCCTGCGTCGTTGACCGACACGGGCAGCGCCCACAATCACGCCGATGTGTCCAGAGCGGGCCCTTGACACGCGATACCCGGTAATTCCCGACGGCGCATCGCCCTGGCGTGCCAGCCGAGCGCCGCTCGCTGACGGGCCCGCGGCCCGTGTCGCAGGCCGTCGCGTCTGGCCGCTGCGCCCGGGCGGCACGACATCCCACCGGAAAAACCATAATGTTCTTTTACACCATCTTGCCGAACACACTGTGAATATAGACAGACTTAATAACCAATCTGTCCAAGCAGTGGGTAACTACGACTGCGAGCGGGCCTGTCGGCCAGGGATAGGGTGCTGCTGTGGGTCGTACGACGAATCGAACGATGCCAGATGAGAGTCCAACACCGACGGTCGGAGCGCTCCCGGACACGACGGCGGATTCGCCGGTCGTGCCCGCTGTCCTAACATGGCTCGTGTGGACGCTGTTTGTCGCGAGCCTGGCGGCTCTCGTCGCCAGCATGCGAGGCTGGACTGGCTGGGCTATCCCCGGGGTAATCGCCGTCGACGGGCTGACGGTGCTGCTGTGGACGGTGGTCACGTTCTTTAGCGGCATCGTCCACAGCTACTCGCGCCGCTACATGGCCGGCAGCACACACAAGCCGCGGTTCTTCTTCGCGATGAGCGGCTTCACCACCGTCGTGATGGCCCTCGTCGCAGCCGACCACGTCGCCCTGTTCGCCGGCCTGTGGCTGGCCATGGGCCTGACGATGGCCGCACTCATCGGGGTCACCGAGGGCTGGCCGCAGGCCCAGGCGGCTGCCGCGGTCGCACGCCGGTATTTCCTGGCCAGTAGCGCGCTGCTCGGCGGCGCCCTGGTCGCCCTTTGGTGGGCGACCGGCGCCACCTCCATCTCCGGCATCGGCGCGGCTGCGGACACGCTCGGCGGGCCGGTGTGGCTGGCGGCCGCCAGCGCGCTCCTGCTCGCGGCCATGATCCAGTCCGCACTGATCCCGTTCCACAGCTGGCTGCTCTCGTCGATGACTGCCCCGACGCCCGCCTCTGCGCTGATGCACGCGGGCTTCGTCAACGCGGGCGGCATCCTGCTGACCCGCTTCGCTCCGGTCATCACCGTCGACGCCACGTTCATGCTCGCGGTGGTGGCCGTCGGCGCGGCGAGTGCGGGCGGCGGGAAACTCCTGAAGTCCGTCCAGACGGACGTCAAAGGCCAGCTTGGCTGCTCGACGGTCGGCCAGATGGGCTTCATGATCATGCAGGCCGGTCTCGGCTTCTTCGGGGCCGCCATCACCCACCTCATCCTGCACGGCTGCTACAAGGCCTATCAGTTCCTCAGCACGGGCGCCCAGGTCGAGCACACACGCCCACACGAGACCACCGAACACACGCTCGGCCGGATCACCAGCCTCGTGGGCATCACCGTGGCCGTGGTGACCGGCCTCGGCGGCGGCGTCGTGTTCACCGTGCTCACGGGGAAGGGCGCCACCGTCGACAGCGGCCTGCTGTTGACGTTCTTCGTTGTGGTCACCACACTCCACGCCGCCCGCAGCTCGGTCCAGCAGACCTCGCTGCCGACGCTCGCCCGCTACGGGGCCGTCCCGCTGGTGTTCTTCCCGGCGATCGTCATCTACGCTGTGGTCTACGAGGGTATCTCGGGCCTGCTGGCGGTCAGCACGGCCACGACCGAGTTGACCCTGCTCCACGGCGTCATCGCGGTCGCCTTCGTCGGCATCTACGTCGCCATCGAGACGGGCATCCACGAACACAGCCAGCGACTGTACGTGGCTCTGTTGAACGCCACCCAACCGGCCGCCGCCACCGTCCTCACCTCCTCGGAGGAATACAATGAGTACTGACACCGCCATCCGCGACAGCATCGACCAGGCAGCAACCACCGTCGGCGGCCTCTGGCCGCTCCACTCGTTCGTGACGGCCAATCCGCTCGCTGGGTTCGAGGACCAGCCGTTCGCGGAGGCGGTCGACCGAGCGGCGACGCTGCTCGGCGGCCGTGGCTACCCCAGTGCCGACATGTTCGCGACCGCCTTGGAGCGTGGCCAGATTGACTGGTCCATCCTCGAGGCGGAACTGGCCGACGCCGGCTACGAGGCCGACCCGCGTGCGCTCCTCGACCGTCTAGCCGATACCGCCACTGAGGAGCCTGCGGACACCGACAGCGCCACGACCCACGTCGACCGGGTGCTGTGCAAGTGGCTGGCGGCCTTCCTCGACGAGGGCAGCGCCCACTGGTCGATGCCGAACCGCGAGGCGGGCTTCTACGCCGCCTTCCGCAGCGTCGCCCCCCACGACAGCGACATCCCAAACGCGGGGCTGGTCGCCGACCTACCAGAGGCGCCACTCGACGCAATCGAGGCGGTGCTGTCGTCGTATCCAGCCGACGAGTGGGTGGCTATCCTGGAGGCACAACTGACCGCTCTTCCGGGCTGGACCGGGTTCATCAAGCAGCGCGCCGCGGACGAGGGCACCTGGCAGACGCAGTATCCCATCTCGCTGGCGGGCTATCTGGCCGCACGGCTGGCCCTGCTCGATGCCGTCGACGCCCAGATCGAACCGGCACCCGCTGCCGACGGCCCGGCCCCGGCGGACGAGATTGCACAGGCCTTCCTGCGGGCCTGGGAAGCCACCTATCGCGCGGACCTCGTCGGGACCGTCACGGCCCAGAGTGAGGAGTTGGCCGACAGCGAGCCATCGGGCCGCCCAGCCGCCCAGCTGGTCTTCTGTATCGACACCCGCTCGGAGGTGATCCGCCGTCATATCGAGGCGACGGGCGACTACGAGACCCACGGGTACGCCGGCTTCTTCGGGATTCCGATGGAGTATCAGGGGTACGACAGCGAGGTGTCGGTCACCGCCTGTCCCCCGATTCTTGACCCACAGCACCATGTCCGCGAGTTCCCCACCGACGACGAGACACGGGCCCGCCACGACCGCTGGACGAGCATCCGGAGGGCCGCCGACGAGGTCATCGAGATTCTGGAGGCGAACGCCGCCACCGCCTACGGCTACGTCGAGACCGTCGGGAGCGGCTATGGCCTCTCACTCGCCGCCCGGACGCTCATCCCTGGTCGTGTCCACGACATAGTCGACACCGTCGCCGACCTGGTCCCCGACGACCACACGTTCTGTGAGCCGCTGGTCCACCACCAGCACACCTACGACGGCGACCTGCCGGTGGGGCTGACTCACAACGAGAAAGTCGAGTACGCGGCGACGGCCGTCGAGCTGATGGGCATCCAGGAGTTCGGCCGGCTCGTCGTGTTCGCGGGCCATGCCAGCGAGACGGCCAACAACCCCTACGATGCGAGTCTGGACTGTGGCGCCTGTGCGGGCAATCCCGGCGGCCCGAATGCGCGCGTTCTCGCGGCCATCTGTAACGACGACGACGTCAAGGCCGACCTCCGCGACCGCGGGATTGCAATCCCGGAGGATACCGTCTTCGTGGCCGGCCAGCACAACACCACCACCGACGAAGTCGAGCTGTTCGCCGACGACGTGCCCGAGAGCCACGCGGCCGACCTCGCGCAGTTGCGGTCGGACCTCGCGACGGCTCGCGAGACGGCGGCGGCCGAGCGGGCCGCGGCGCTGGGTGCCGACGACGCGACCGGCATCACTGAGACGGAACGGCGGGCGGCCGACTGGGCCGAGACACGCCCCGAGTGGGGACTGGCCGGCAACGCCGGCTTCGTGATCGGTCCCCGCGGGTTGACCAGCGGTTGTGATCTCGACGGCCGCGCGTTCCTCCACTCGTACGACTGGACGACTGACGAGGACGGCGACGCGCTCGAGGCCATCCTGACCGGGCCACTCGTCGTCACCCAGTGGATCAACACCCAGTACTACTTTTCGACGGTCGATACCGCCGTCTACGGCAGTGGCTCGAAGGTGACCCAGAATCCGGTCGGGAACGTCGGCGTCTATCAGGGCAACGGCGGCGACCTGATGAGCGGGCTCCCGCTCCAGTCGCTGATGCAGGCCGACGACGACCCGTATCACCAGCCACTCCGCCTATCGACGGTTATCCACGCGCCGGTCGAGCGGGTTGCGGGTATAGTATCTGGCCACGAGAACTTGACCACACTGCTGGACAACAGGTGGCTCTCGCTGACGGTCGTCGACCCGACCCAGGACCACCGAGCCTTCCACTACGGGCCTGGCGGCGAGTGGCAGCCAGTCACCGACCAGCCCGACACTCAGCCGGAGCCGACGCCTGGACAGGCCGTCGCCGACGACTAACCGCGCCCCTACTCCTGGTGGGACCCCCCAACTAGTTTAGGTGGGCCTTAGCGGCGGGCCGTTACTAGCCCACCTGCCTCTCTTCACGCCGACTACACCGCCGCAAAACCCGTCAGACTGCGGTATCTCCGCCGTCCCCGAACTGGAGACGCGGAGGCGCACCTGTGGGCGTGCGCGCGAACTATGAGATGCTAAACGCGAACAGAGGATATGACCTCTCTTGCTGGTAGATATCGGTCAGAACGGGAGTCCACGCGAAGGCCCCACTCACAACGAACCGACCGGCGACGCCGTGAGCGGGTAGAGGTGGGTAGTTTACGGAAGTTCGAGGAGAACGCCTCGCCGCTCACGGCGGGGATGAATCCGCCAACAGGACCACAACCGCCGGGATTACCCCCTTGATAGCGTCTGTCGCGGTACGCACACCAGGCACAAACTGGCAGCCGGAGAGAGGTCCACCCGGACGACGAAGGCTACCACACCGTTCCCGAGCGGGCGTCTCCACGGCTGTGGTGACACGGCAGGCAAAACGCGACCCTCGCCCGATTGTGCCTGCCAATCATGGCATGAAGGGCAGGCAGGCCGATGGCACGGCCCGTGCCCGGACGCTCCGAACGGGCGACCGGGGGCATCCCCACCGTCGCTCCGAGACGACCGGGATGCACGGTGCACGCGGATACCGCGTCCGCCCCAGGCGCCGAACACGCCACACCCCTCGCGGGGCCGACGGATCGCGCACGACCCCGGGATCGCCTCGCCGGTCCCCGTTCGGCAGGCGAGACAGTGCCAGCGGGGACGGGGCCCGGCTCGCTGTCCCGCGCTAGAATCCTCGCACGTCAGCGCGGGGAGGATGTCAACCTATTTGCTCGAGGTGAGCCGCGATAGTGTGTAGCCGCTCCTCCATATCTGTCGTTTCCGGATGAGCGAAGACCGATGTTCCGTTTGCCCACGCCCGCTTGAGCACAACCCGGTTCCGGATCCGCCAGATTGGGAGTGACTCATACTGAGCACGAAACCGCTCCAGCATCCGGTCGGTCTCGCCATCCACCTCGATTCTGTTAGCGACGAGTCCAACCGTATCAATCTCGACGCCATATCCGTCTTCCAGCGTGTCAATATGGCCAAATAGAATATTTAATGCATGCTGGGACGCCTCCTCGGGGAGGGCCGGGATGAGGACGTTTCGGCAGGCAAGGAGTGCATTGTCCGTGAGTAACCCCAGTGATGGGGGCGCATCAACGATGATATACGCGTAGTCGCCCTCCAGTTCCTCCAAGGCCATCCAGAGCCGTTCACGCCCACGCATCGCCGTTTGCAGTTCGGCCTCAGCATTGAACATATCGACGTGCGACGGGAGCACATCGAACTCTTCGTCCGAGCGTATGACCGCATCAATCTTCTGTTGCTCGTCCAAATTGAGGAGGAGATCATACAACGAGAGTTGGTCGTCGGTATAGGCTGTGTCGAGATCAAGTCCGATTGTCCCGTTTCCTTGCGCATCAAGATCAACAAATAACACCTCGTGCCCGCGGTCAGCAAGGGCTCCGGCGAGATTAATTGCGGTCGTTGTCTTCCCAACACCGCCTTTCTCATTAGCTACTGTCAGCCGATAGGCCATGTTTGGTGTCGTTTCCGCCCTACTACAGTTCTTCTTTCATATCGTTGCGGCGATATCGTTCGAGAAGTTCGTAGCCAGTCACTGCCCCTGCCGCATCAAGCATGATTTCGTAGCGGCCGATGATATCTTGCGTATCGGGAACGGCACTCCGTTCAACGACTTCGACGATTGTCCGCCAGCCGTCGCCATCCGCCGCTTCCGCTTTGATAATTCCCTCGAATGGGTGGTCCAATAGCTCTTTTGCGGCCTCTTCTGCTCGCTTTTGCGCAGCAACCAGCGTGAGCGTCTCTCTTGACGACGATGAGCGAGTTGCCTCGCCCGGCGGGGTTTCGTCAGCGCTGTCGGCGTCGGCGGTTGCTGACGCCTCGTCACTGTCCGGAGAGGACGGTGGGGTGGTGCTGTCGTCGTTGTCGTGACCTGGGTGGTCGTCTGGTGAGTCTGCCATGCTTTTATCTCGGGAGCCGAGTCTTAAGAAGGACTGGCTCCCAACTCGTCAAGTGTCGCCTCGATATCAGCCCGTAAGTCGTGAACAGCACTCCGCTGGGCGACTTTTGAGGCCAGCACATCCGTGCAGATGTCGGCCAAGGTCGCTTGGTCAAGCGTGTCGACGGTCGTCGCTCCTTCAGCGACCATGATTGCGGCCCGCGTGCCGACCGTGGTATCAAGCACCTCACGCAATTCGTGCATTACTCGCACAATCTGTTCAATCTCCGTACTGTCAGCGTCATCCACGTGAGCTTGAACAATCTCAATTTCTGTCTCGAGGTCGTAAAAATCCGTGTAGATACCAACGAGGCGGTCAAGCAGCGCATCTTGTGGCTCGTGGACGCCAGCGTACTCGATAGAGTTCGACGTCAAGATTGCTCGAAACTCGGGATGGACATCGACGTAGCGCGACTCTCCGCGTTTCCCTGGCAACTCGAGCACACCTTCCTCGAAGACCGACAAGAGCACATTGTTCGCGACTGGTTTGGTGCGGGAGAACTCGTTGTAGACGAGCGTCGCGCCCTCTCGCACGGCAAGTGTGAGCGGATTATCCACCCATCGATCCCGGACGATATCTTTACTCTTGACGACATTGTGGATAAATTGATCCCGTTCCGAGATACGCTCCTTTTCAGCGTATTCACCGACCAGGTCGCTCGTCGTGAGGTCAGCGTCGCCATTAATCCAGACTACAGGCCGGTCCCGTTCTTGCGCGACATGTATGGCCAGCGAGGTTTTGCCGGAACCGGTGGGGCCAATCACGTGAACAGGACGCCCAACATCGAGCCACCGTTCCATCCGCGTTTGGACCTGCTTGACTGCCTCTGTCTCGATAAACGGCTGTTCCTCAGGAGAGAATCCTCCCTTACGATCAGTCGGGGCCTCTCGACTCCGACCGTCGCGCTGTTTTTCGAGCCGCTCGAGTTCTTTGTCCTCTTGTTGCTGTGTTCGCTGCTGTCGCTTCTCCTCGTGTGACGAGCGAATCTGGGAGCCGCGTACTTTTCGCTTCCGGGAGCCGTCTGTCATGCTTGATCATCCGGTCGAAGCGGGGTGTTCTCACCGAATTCGTCGCGGTACTCCTGAATGGTCATATCATGTGTCTGGAGGTGTGGCTCCGTAATCGCCTGGTAGTATTCGCCACAGACCCGGCACTCAACCATGTCCTCCGGTGGGTCTTCCTCCGTTCCCTCCTCTGCGTCTGTCTTTTTCGCTTCGTCTGTCGCATCCACGGGACTGCTTGCTTCGGCCGGCGTCGTCGTGTCAACATCGACCAACTCGGAGTCTTCGTTCTCGGAATTGACGGATCCTCCAGCAGCTTCATCCGGTGAGACCTGTGCGTCCACATCTGCGTCCGCTTCGGTTTCAATGGGGTCGGCCTCCGCTTCGGCGGCGCCTGCCTGGGCCAGCCTCTCGTGGCCGTAGAAGTCACGGGCGAAG
Organism: Halosegnis sp.; assembly: GCF_042216475.1. NCBI lineage: Archaea > Methanobacteriati > Methanobacteriota > Halobacteria > Halobacteriales > Natronomonadaceae > Halosegnis > Halosegnis sp. The sequence goes on along the minus strand of NZ_JBDGTV010000024.1, from coordinate 4,072 downwards.
GCAGCGAATGCGTCTTCCGTCGTTTCGAACTCCGCTCGGAAGGCACCAATCTCCTGCTGGTAGTCATCGATTGCTTCGAGGAGTGCGCCTACTTCCTCGCCGTGGAATGTCTCTCGGTACTCTGCAAAGGCGTCGGCGGTCGCGGCGAAGCGCTCGCGTTGGTCGGCGGTGGCAGCATGGAACTGGTCAAGCTCGGCATCGAAACCATCAGCGTAGTCGTCAAACGTGTCGTGCACGGCGGTAAAGCCCTCTCGCAGGTCGTCGATTGCCGCAACCAGGTCGGCTATATCGCGAAGCGCGGCGACATCGGCTGCGAAATCATCGGCGTATGCAGCGAACGTCTCGTGGGTTGTATTCATCTCCGTTCGCAGCGTCTCAACCGCCGCTAACAGATCGCCGATATCCTGCTTGTCTGCGACGTCTGTCGCGAACGTCTCAGTATACGTCTCGAATGCATCCTGGAGGTCACGGATCACGTCCCGCTGGGCGTCGATATCGGTACGGAGTCGGTCGACATCAGCGGCAAACGTATCACCATAGGTGTGAAACGCATCTGCCGTGCTGGTCATCTCCGCCTGGAATTCACCGATCGTATCAACGAGATTATCAACCTCGTTGTGTTTTGTCGCGACGTCAGCTGCAAACTCCTCGGTGTATGATTCGAATTCGTCCTGTGCTTCCGCGAACTCCTCGCGGGCCGCTCTCATCTCGTCGCGTTTGTCTGTGACACTCATGGGTTGGTTTGTATCGCAAAAAGGTATTAATGGCAAGGTTTGCAAGCTATTCACCCTCTTGTCGTTGGGCCGAATGGGAGACCTGTGCGTCAGGCCTCGGGTGCCGCTTCAACGCCTGCGGTAAGTTCGGCTTGTTCAATTTTGGCGATTTCTTCTGCGTAATGGAGGAAGGTATCCACCGAGGCGGCGACGACGCGTGCCTCGACGGTTACGATTTCGATGCCAACGAGCGACACACGAGCGAACACGTCTACGACGACGCCTTTGTCCAGTACGCGATCGAGAACTTCTGCCAAGCTTGAGGAATCTGGCTGTGCCATTGGTGATCTGGGCTTGAACCCACTCTTCGGTGTACCCGCACCTGGTAAAAAGATTCGGACAGTTTCAGCAGTTGTTTCATCGCCTGTAATGAGTCATACTTCCAAGTGAGGGGAGGATAAACTAGTCTGTACGGTCCATATGCGAAGGAATCCTCACCGCCAGGTCCTAAACGCCCTGCCGACAGCGACTGGAGCAAAGGAATGAGCCCACCGAGTCCCGCTCAACCGCCCACAGACCATACCGGACTCGCGCTGTTCCCGCACGAGATCAGCCAGTTCTTCACCGGTGATACTGGGCACACGCTCCTTGTCAACGGCGCACCAGGCACGGGAAAGACGTTGTTCACGATCCGTGGACTCGACACATTGGACCGGGATGGGGATGTCCTCTACGTATCCACACGCGTTGATCAAGAGACGGTTCATGAGATGTACTTCGATGATCATTCCTCACTTGACACAACTGCGATTCTTGACCTCTCTCGAGACCCATTCGAACATCCAGTAGATGTGGACGTGCCATTCGAGAAACTCGATTTGGATTCACTGCTCAAATGGATCCAAGAAGTCAACGCCGCGACCACACAACTCACAATCGCGTTCGATAGCTGGGAACTCATCTATGAGTACTTAGCGACGCGCCACGATGCCCCCCCTGATATCGAGACAGTGACGAATCAACTGGTCGTTCTTGCTCGCGAAGAAAACATCCGTCTGATGTTGGTGTCAGAAACAGCAGACTCCTCATCGCTTGGCTACATCGCCGATGGTGTTGTCACTCTCGAAGTTGAAGAGGATAATCGCGGCCGAACGCGTCGGCATCTTCGCTTGGAAAAGCTTCGAGGCGTTCGGATTGCCAACCGCTTACAACCGTTTACACTTGCTGGCGGCCAGTTTCAAGCAATCACGCCAGTCGAACTACCATCCATTCGGACAGGAACCGCGGATGGCGCGTGGACGCCTCTACCAAATTCGAAGGCGAAATTCTCGACTGGCATTCGTGATCTTGACCGGATTCTCTCTGGGGGCTACAATCGCGGCAGCGTCGTTCATCTTGATCTTGGTCCCGATTTGTCTCGTGACGCGTGGAGCGTATTGACACTCCCGACGATTCGTAATTTCCTGACTCAGGAGATGGGCGTTGCAGTCGTCCCACCCCGAGAGGGTAGCCCTGGGTTACTTCACAACGATCTCAGTACCGCACTTTCGTCACAGGTCTTCAACACATACTGCCACGTGTTCGGCACGTATGCTGGTCCAACTTATAATGCCGGCCGATACACTCAATTGGACCCCGGTGCCTCTTCTTCTGAGATAGCAGCGACAACCCCACCGGCCGATACGGCGACGCCGGCAGATGAGGCAGACGGGCAGGGCGATGAGCCACGTGCGAGGGATGCAGGAGATGGTCAGTCGGCTCCGATTGGTGCAGATCTGGAGGCGCCTATAGAAGGTGGACAACTCGCGTACGAACCCTACATGGCTCACGTTGAACGGGCGCGAGACGAATGTGAAACCCCGCTGTTGCACGTAATCAGTATGGATACGGCGCGGGACGCGTTCGAAACCCGGCTGGGCGACTTTGCGAATTATGTTGCTCTCCACAACGACCTGACAATCCTCATCACCAAGCCAGGAACTGAACTCCGGACACAAGCAGATCGGGTAGCCGATATGCACTTCCGGCTGGAACGGTCCAGTGACGCCATCATTTTATATGGTGAAAATCCGTTGACTCCGCTGCTTGGTATCGGCATCAGCCAATCAGAGTCGATTCCCACAATCACGCTCACGGAGATGGTCTGATGATGAACGACCCGCTGGAGGCGCTCACCGAAGACATTGACCTCAACGCCGTGCTCTCACTCACAGGCTCCGATCTCGAATCGGCGATCGAAGCCGACGGTGCAGCAGCTCACGACGACCAACCGCCTGACGAAGGAGCGGTACGACGATACACGGATGCGCCGCTGACTGATGACATGATCGCGGCGTTAGACGGATGGCTTGACAATGACCGATTGCACACAATCAGTGATAAGATTGTTACCGAGCACGTTGACACAATTCTGCTCCTCCTGATTGCTGTGCGCGATGGCGCCTGCGGCAAAGAACTGTTACAAGATATTCGGCGATTGTTTGGGACGGATCTGAGTCCGGGCACGGTCTATCCACATTTAAATGATCTAGCAGACAACGGTCTACTCGAAATGCAAAAGTTGAGCAAACGCAAGATATACTCCCTGTCCGACCCTGACGCAGCGTTGGCCCGAATAGACCACGCGGCCGATCAGTTGCTGTTGTTTGCGTTCGTTCTGAAGAGCGGCCTGACCGATTGCAACGCCGAGCAGTCACAATCCCACCGGAGTGAGTCCGATGAGTGAGAACCTATACACATACGGCATCATCGCACAGGAAGACCTCGAATTGGATGTTGAGGGCGTCGCTGGTGCAGACCAGATTTACACGGTCGATTACAAGACCTTCTCGGCAGTCGTGTCCGACATTCACACGACTGAGCCTGACCGAACTGACGAAGACGTGGAGGCGCATAATACTGTCCTCCAACATGTGCTGGAGTACGATGGTGGGCGCACGGTCGTGCCGATGAGTTTCGGGATGGCTTTCAAGAATGCGCGCACGCTCAAAGGCGTATTACGCGGGGCACGACGTGCGTTGCGTAGTACGCTCAACGATATTGACGGGACCGTTGAACTTGGCGTCAAGATACTTGCGCCTGCTGACGACACGGTCCCCCAAGACGACATCGAAGCCACTGTCACAGACCAGCTGACAGAACTCAGCATCAACGAAACCGAGAACGACCTTTTCACCGACCGCTTGATTATCAACAAGTCATACCTCGTAGCCCGTGACCAGCGCGACAACTTTGATACCGCGATTGATGAGATTGACGCCAAGTACGACGGCGCGTTGACCATTAAGTACACGGGCCCCTGGCCTCCATACAACTTTGTGGATATCCATATCGGGGCCGAACAACAAGGAGGGCGATAA
>NZ_JBDGTV010000002.1:0-42987 GCF_042216475.1 Halosegnis sp. | reverse complement strand
GTTCGCGTGAGCGGACGGTTGACGGTTCCGATTAGTCGCCGCCGGTTTTGGTGGTGACGCGGAACCCGTCCGGTGGTGCGAGGATGCCCGCAACCGTCCCCATCGAGTGGACGACAGTGACGAGCGGCGCCAGTGGCGTTGCGAGCGCGAGCGTCAGCCGCTCGCGGCCGTAGACGAACACGCCACGCAGATACCAGAAGACAGTAAACGCTGCCAGCAGCGCCGACAGCAGCACGAATAGGCCGCCATAGACGACAACGCCGAGCAGCGACAGCGGGACAGCCACCAGCGTCACGATCGGCGACAGTGCCCACGCGCAGTTGCGGATCCGTGTCAACAGCCGGTAGCGAGCCGGCAGCATCGATGCCGCCTGGAGGTTCCCCGCAGCCCACCGCCGGCGCTGCTGGGCGATCTCGTATAACGACGGCGGCGCCTCATTGCGACAGACAGCACTCGCCAGCGCGAAGTCAGCGTCGTGCTCTTCGAAGGCCGCCCAGACGAAGGCGGTGTCCTCGACAAGTGTCTCTCGGTCCCACGTGACCGCATCCTCAAGCTCCGACCGGACGGCGATTCCCCCACCCCACGCGAACAGCGGGATTGACAGCCGCGCGAACGCCCGCTGCTCAAGCTGGACACCCATCCGGTAGACATCCGCGAGATGCGACAGCACCGACCCCGTCCGCCGCGGCCGCTCCTGTAGTTGGACGACATCCGCATCCGGCAGCCCTTCGAACGACTCCACGAGGCTGTCCTCGTCGAGATAGAGGACGAACTCCCGGTCCGTCTCAAGCTCGCGGCGCGCCCACTCAATGGCGCGGCCCTTCCGGACGGCCGTACACTCAAAGGCGTCTGGTACCGCGTGGACAGTCGCGCCGGCCACGTCGAGTGGCTCCTCGGCGACGACGTGGACGTCCGCGAGCGCGTCCGGGAGCGAGTCCACGGTTCGCTGGACGACCGACTCGGCGTCGACGGTCAGGATGCGGACTTGCACCGTCTCGGGGCCGTACTCAATAGGCGGCGGCTCGTAGCCCGCCCCGACAACGTACGTCAGGACGACCCACGCGACGGCAACGGCGGCGAACAGCCCAAGCGTCCCCCACAGTACCCATTTCAGCAGCGGCGGATACGAGACGGTGCTCGCAGCCGTTGCCGGCGCCCCGCCGGGGCCGGTCCCCGATAGCAAGGCCAACAGTGCCCCGACGAGCAGGGCGATGGCAACTCCGATCAGTCCGACGCGTTCTGTTCTCATCGTGTTCCTCCCTCGCTGCCGACCACTCTTCAACCGGGGACGTCGTCCGAGTCGTTCGGGCCGTTCGTGCCGGATGAACGGGCTGAACGGTCGTGGGAGCCGGAAGAAGCGGCCCTATCATCCGGTACGACGGGATGGAATTATGAGGGGACAGCCCCTGATAGGGAACGTCATGCTAGGTGATGACGACGACGGGCCGCCGTATGTGGTGCTCGTCGTCGCCGGACTGCTTGTCGGCGTCGCGCTCGCCCCAGTCGCGGTGGGGGTAGCCGACCGCGAGACGCCGACGGTGGCCGTCATCCCCGTCGAGGGTGGAATCGACGGAACCTCGGCCGCCGCCCTGAGCGAACAGGTCGAACGCGCCCGCACCGACCCATCGGTGAAGGCGGTCGTCCTGTTGGTGAATAGCCCCGGCGGAGCAGCCTCCGCCAGCGAGACGCAGTATCTCGCGGTCAAACGGCTCGCCGCCGAGAAGCCCGTCGTCGCCAGCGTCGACGGTATTGCGGCCTCAGGCGCCTACTACACGATTGCGCCTGCCGACGCTATCTACGTGAAGCCTTCCTCCATCGTCGGTAGCGTCGGTGTCATCGCACCGCTCCCGCGGAAAGTCGAGCCAAATAACCTCGTCGGGGCCACCGGACCGAACAAGGTCGGTACCGACAGTATCCGCGACTTCAAGTATACTCTTGAGACGTTGAAAAACGCCTTCGCAAACGCCGTCGTGCGAAGCCGTGGTGACACGCTCGAACTCTCGCGTAGCGAAGTGACAAAGGCAGGTCTCTACTCCGGCGTCGTCGCCGTCGAAAACGGGATGGCCGACCGCATTGGCGGCCGGTCGGCAGCTGTCGCCGCCGCTGCTGACCGGGCCGGTCTTGAGGAGTACACCGTCGAGGTGTACCGCCCGGCTGGCCCCACTCAGTTCGTCTCGCAGGCGGCCTACGTCGCCAGCACTGCCCCCGAGAAGGAAATCGTCTCTCCGGCGTATCTGACCGGCATCGGCTCCTCCGGGTCGACGTACGCCACGTTCCTGATGGTGCCGCCGCGCATCGCCTACCCGAGCGACGACGGCACTTACCTTGGTACCGGCGCCTACGACAATAGCACGGCGCGTAATACCAGCGACGCGAGCGCAGCACCCGTGGGGGTGAGCGGATGAGCGACGACTCTGACGGAGAGCAGTCCGAGTCTGCCGACAGGCGAGACGCCGGGTCAGACGCCGCCGCGAGCGTTGCCGTCGTCGTCGGCGTCGCGCTCGTAGTGGTCGCCGCGGCCGTTGTCGGGGCCTCAGCGCTGGGCGCCACGAGCGGTCCCACTGTCGACGCCAGCGAGGACACCAACCACGAGCAGCCGCCCGCCGAGTATGAACCGGACGCCGTCATCGCTGACGAGATTCCCTCAGAGGGCTCGGTAGCCGTCTCCGAGTCGTTACAGGCCAGCGAGACCAGCTCGAAGGTAATCGTCTTTGACGGCCGGGTAGAGCCGAGCGATGTCCGGCCACTCGTGGTGGCGCTCACACGGGCGGGCCATGAGGTCCGCTTCGCTTCCGCTGGTCTCCGGTCGTCGCTGGAGGAGGCGGACGCGTATGTCCGCGTCGACCCCTCCGACGAGCTCTCGGACGGGGAGGTTGAGGCTGTCCGCGAGTTTACCGACGACGGCGGTCGCGTTGTCCTGATTGGCGAGCCGGACCGCATCCGTATCACACAGACCGGCTTCTTTGCGAGTCTCACCACCCAGCAAACCCGAATGACATCGCTGGCCGGCGAGTACGGCATCGTGTTCGGGACGCGGTATCTCTACGACACGACCACCAACGACGGCAACTTCAAGAACGTGCTTGCTGGGGCGACGGACGCCGAAACGGCTCCCGATGTCGACCGTGTGGCGATGTACACCGCTGCGCGCATCGACGCCCGTGGCGGACAGGTTGTGCTTCGCACGATGGAGACGACGGAGCTGTCCGGTGGAGGGGCCGCAGAGGCGTATCCCGTGGCCGTTCGCAAGAACAACGTGCTCGCAGTCGGTGACAAGACGTTCCTTGAGGGCGGTCGACACAACGTCGCCGACAACGAGGCGTTCATCGGCTATCTTGCCGACTTCCTGGTATCGGGCGACCGCGGCCCGTCGTTCCCAGAAGAAACCGCGACGGCCACGCCGACGCCCGCAGAGGGTGGCAACCAGACGGCGACGGCCACGCCGACGCCGGGCTAACTCATCCTCCGACCGGGAGGCTTACCTGCCGACCGGCGAACCGTGCGATATGCATCTTGGCGTCATTGGACTGGGCCGGATGGGGCGCATCGTGGCCGACCGCGCCGTCGACGCAGGCCACGAGGTGACCGCCTTCGACGTGAGCGACGACGCGCTGGCTGAGGCGGCTGAGGCTGGCATCGAACCGGCCGAGTCAATCCCCGACCTCGCGGCAACGCTGGGCGACCCGAAATACATTTGGTTGATGGTCCCGGCTGGCGACCCTGTCGACGCCGCTCTTGATGAACTGGCGCCACACCTCTCAGCAAGCGATGTTGTCGTCGACGGCGGCAACAGCCACTTTGCCGACTCCGAGCGACGCGCTGCTGAGACGACAGCCCGCTATCTCGACTGCGGCACCTCCGGCGGCCCTGCCGGCGCGGAGATGGGATTTTCGCTGATGATCGGCGGGCCGGCTGATGCCTATGAGGAACTTCGGCCAGTCTTCGACGCCGTCGCGACGGGGCCTGCAGGCCACGACCGGATGGGCCCGGCTGGCGCCGGCCACTACGTGAAGATGGTCCACAACGGTGTGGAGTACGCGCTCATGCAGGCGTACGGAGAGGGATTTGAGCTGCTCCACGAGGGCCGCTACGATCTCGACTTAGAGGCGGTCGCGCGGACGTGGAATAACGGCGCCGTCATCCGATCGTGGCTGCTGGAGCTCTGTGAAGAGGCATTCCGTGAGGAGGGACCGAACTTGGGCGATGTGAGTGACCACGTCGCCGGCGGCTCGACGGGAACTTGGACGGTTCGAGAGGCACTTGAGCGGGAGGTGGCGGTGCCGCTCATCTACGAAGCGCTCGGCGAGCGGTTTGACTCGCGACGCGATGGGAAGTTCTCCCGACGGCTGGCGAATCGGCTGCGGTACGGCTTCGGTCGCCACGAGGTCCACCGGGAGTGAGCCGGGCCAATCGCAACGCTATTCAACGGCCTTTCCTAACGCGGAGGCATGGTTGAAACGCTGGGCATCGCACTCGGGGCGTTCCTGACGCTCGTCGTGGTTGGCCTGCACTTCGCGCAGGGGACCGAGTACCCCACGCCAGACGACATCTCCCAGCAGGTGCTCGAGCGGCGTGCCGAGAGTGTGCCCGAGACGGACTTCCCAGAGCCGATGAACCGCTCCATCGGCGGTGGCGGCGTCGCCGCGGGCGCCGTCGGTGAGGGGGGAAGCGAGGGCGAGCTCGCCGACAGCGAAGCCGAGGTCGATGACGATCCCGCGGCCATCCCGGACGACGAGGCGGCGGTCTTCGAGGTGGAGTACGTGAAGGAGGGCGAGACCATCGACGTGAAGGAAAACACGACCCTGCTTGAGGCGGGCGAGGAGATGGACTGGGATCTCCCGTACGCCTGCCGACAGGGGCAGTGCGTCTCGTGTGCCGGTCACATCGCCGACGGCGGCAACGCCGAGCAGTACGTCGAACACCACACCCAAGAGATGCTCGGGGAGGCAGAACTCGACGACGGCTACACGCTCACCTGTGTCGCATACCCGATTGACGACCTGACGTTGGAGACCCGCGAAACGCCGTAACTTCGGCACTGTACGTTTATATCCTCCCGGCCACACCCATGCCTATGTTCGAGACGGTGGTCATCGCGACGGACGGCTCCGAGAGCGGCCGCCGGGCCGTGGAGACGGCGCTCGACCTCGCGGCGACGTTCGGAGCCGATGTTCACGCGCTGTCCGTCGTCGACGAGTCGCAGGTCGACGCGCTCCCCGAGGACGTCCACGACGAGGTGCGGGCAGCGTTAGACGAACAGGCCGACGAGTCGCTGTCGGCCGTTGAGGCGGCCGCCGACCGCGAGGTGACCGTCGCGGTCCGCGAGGGTCGCCCAGCCGACGAGATTGTCGCGTACGCCCGCGAGGTGGACGCCGACGTGGTGGCGACTGGGACACGTGGCCGCCACGGCGAGCACTCCTTCCTGCTCGGCTCCGTCGCTGAGGCGGTCGTCCGCGCGTCACCCGTGCCGGTGCTCACGGTTCGACAGTTGGAGTCGGGGGCGGCCGGCTGACGACAAGCGGACCTTTCTTCTCCGCCGGCCACCCACAGGCCGTATGGACGACCGGCTCATCGACGACGAGACGCTGCCGCCGGAACGGAAGTCACTGCTCCCGGGGGCCGGCTTCTTCACTCCCGACTCCTTTGACGCGGCCCGCGAGGAGCAGGCCGTCGCCGAGACGCTTGCCGACAGCGAGGTGGTCGTCGTTGCGGATCCGGATGCCGACGGGCTGGCGTGTGTCGCGCTCATCCGCGAACACCACGGCTCAGCCGCGCTCGTTCCCGCAGGGCCGCACGAACTCGACGACGCTGTCGCTCACCTTGCGGAATACGCCGAGGCTGGCGTCGATGTCTACGTCTGTGACCTGTGTCCCGACGAACGGGACGATCTCGCGGAGCTGACGGCGGTGGTCGAGCGAGCGGACAGCGTCTCGTGGTTCGACCACCATCAGTGGACGGACGCGGCCGCCGAGCGGGTGCGCGGGGCGGGAGTCGACCTCGTCGTTGGCGACAGCGACGAGGAGTGTTCGGCCGACGTGACCCTCCGCTCGCTCCCCGGCGAATTCGACGACCGATTCGCCAAGCTCGCGGCGGTCACCCGTGACCACGACCTCTGGCTCCGTGAAGACCCTCGCTCAGACGACCTCGCGGACTACGCTCACTGGGTCGAACCGGAGACGTACGTCGAGACCGTTCGGGCGCACGGTGCCGATCTGCCGGCCGAGGCCGAGGAGCTGCTCGCTGAGCGGCGTGTCGAGAAACAGCGCCTCATCGACAAGGCTGTCGAGCGCGCCGAACTGACGCAGGTCGCCGGCGTCACCGTCGGTGTCACGTACGGTCGGTGTTCACAGAATGAGGTAGCCGAACGGCTCCGCGAACAGGGGGCAGACGCCTCCGTCGTCGTGAAACCGGCCGGCTCTGCGTCTATCCGAGGAACCGATGCTTTCGAGCGGTGTCATGAGGTCGCTGCGCAGGTCAACGGGGGCGGCCACCCGAAGGCCGCCGGTTGCAAGCCGGATATCTACGACGACATGCTTGACTACGCCCACCACTGGACGACCCGGGGAGCCGTCGCGAAGCAGGTCATCCTCAACGCCTTCCGTACGCTCCCCGAGGCGTAATCACAGGTAGCTGTTGACGAACGCGACGAAGTCGGTGTCCTCCTGGCCCCGCTCGAATGACCAACACGACCGGCCAGGACAGGCGTCGATCATCCCAGCAGTTGCTGTGTAATCCACGTTCGGCTCTCGCACGATGGTGGGTGTTGGACGGCGATGAAGTGGCTTGTTTTAGCGTGTGAGGCCGCGACTATGCGTCGACGACCCACTTGTCGGAGTATGTCGTACCGCAGTCGCAGGCTGCGTATGCGTGGACGACATCCCCTTCGGCGTAGAGACCACCGACATCCTCGTTTTGCGCCTCGGAGAAGGCGAAAATAAACTTGACGCGGTGATCCGGTCCTTCGCCCGCGGGACAGGTCCCCCCAGTGCAGTCGCGGTCGACGTCGCCCTCGGTGTCCATTGCCTGGCCGGCGAAGTCCATCGGGTCGATGCCGACCGCCCGCTCAAACGTCTCGCTGCCCTGCTCGCCCGGCAGCACGAGGACGACGCCATCGTTGACTGATTCGGCCACGCTCGCGAGTGCGTCGGGCGCGCCGACGGCCGCCTCGTGGAGGAAAATGAGAATATCGTCGTGACGCTCGCCGGCGAGAAACTGCTCGCGGGGCGTGCTCACGGCTCTTCGGCCTCCTCGAGATCGGCGGCGATGTCGGCGAGCCCCTCGTCGGGCCGCTCGGGGACCCGGTAGACGGCCCGTTCGCCGGGAGCCCGCAGCCCGTAGAAGAACCCCGCGTCGACGACATCAACGTGGACAGTCCGGCCGAAGTCGAGTCCGTGGTCGTCAGCCCACTTATCGAGGTGGTTCTCGCCGTCGGCCTCGCGGGCAAGCCGAGCGTTCTCGTAGAGTCCGCGCAGCTCGAGGCTGTCGTCGATTGCCCGCTCGATGCGCGCGTGGTAGGTCTCACCGTCGACTCCGATTCGGACGAGTTCGCCTTCCGGGACGGCGTCGCGGTCCTCCTCTGGGAAGACAATCTTCGGGCGATCAGTGCGGCCGGCCCGCTCGAGCGTGGCGCGGACGCTGTCGACGGCGTCGCTGGGCACTGATTCAGGCATGAAGAAGCTTACTCGTCGTCGCCGAGGGTCGCCGCGACGTCGGCGTCGCCATCGTCGACGACCTTGACGTTGATCTGTCGGGTGTCTTCACTAACCTCGTTGCCGCGGACGGTGACGCGCTTGCGCTCGCCGTCGACGGTCGGATTGTAGCCGGTACCGCCGGTCAGCAGCACGGCCGCCGTATCGTCGCCGGCGACATCGGCCCGCATCGGTCGGCCGGAGGTGTCCGAGCCGCCCGTAATCTCGAGGGTCGCCCCGCTCAGGCCGACGGCACCGCCGTCAACTTCCTCGCCGATAGTCCGACCGATGAAGCGGTTGGCGTCCTGTCCGTCGACTGCGAGCTGGTACGTCGCTCCGTCGGAGGGGTCGGCGACGACGACCTGAAACTCTGCCATGCGATAAGGGAGTCCGTGCGCGATGAAAAGGGTATTGAATCGCCGCGGGCCGATTCACGGCGTTTCGGGCCGTCTGTCCCGGCTCGCGTCAGTCGGCCGCCCGTCGCCCGCCCGCGTCAGAGCCGAGGACGTACTCGCGGGTGACATCAACGAGTGCCTGCCGGAACTCCGACTCGTCGGGGTCGGCCGCCAGCGACCGGAATGCTCGTTTGAACGTCTCCACGGAGACGCTGGGTGCATCTTGGCCAGCGACTCGTGCGAGGTCGTAGAGTCGATGGTCGTCGTCAATGGCGTCGTGTCGCTCCAGTAGGGCGAGCGCGAACCCGGCGTTGACGGCCGTTATCTCGGGATCAGCGGCCGGGCTGGTCCGAGTCCACTCGCCGGGGGCTGCCGCTGGCCGGTCCGCGACGGCGGCTGCCAGCGACGACTCAAGGAACGCCGTCAGCTTGTCCGGTGGGGCGACGGACAGCGTCAGGTCGTCCGCGTAGATGTCTTTCATATGGTTGGCAATCTGATAGCAGTGGGCGAGCTTCCGGCGTTCGACCGATCGGCCGGCGAACGCTAAGAACAGCGCCTCCTCGGTCTGCATCGTGTGGGAGGGGTGGGCCTCCTCGTAACGGGCCATGTGCGCAAACTCGTGGAGGGCCAGTTCCCGGGCCATCGCGCTCGTGGCGGCGCGATGGCTCACGACGAGCTGGTGGTGGTCGTCGTAGTGGCCAGCGACCGTCCGCTCATCCGGGTCTGGCCGGACCTCGACCTCCACCGGGCGTTCCAGCTCGTGTTCTGTTTCAAAGAGGTCTCGGGCCGACAGGAACGGCTCGGGGGGTCCATCCCCCTTCACGCGAAGGTCCATGGGTACCGATACCACGACGTCGGCGCGCTTGAGCCTTGCGACGGGTGGACTTTAGGCCGCCGCCAGCGTAGTCGGATTTGTGGAGACGGGCTGGGTGCTGTTCGCGTGTGGGCTCGCGCTGGCGGCAGCGGCGACACTGCTGGCACTGGCTGGCGGCGGGACGCCCCCGCTGCTTGTTGCCGCCGTCGCCGCTGCTGGCGGGAGCTACCTCTGTCTCCGTCGGAGCCACGAGCGGCTCACCAGCGTCGCCTACGACCGTGTTGGTGTCGAGCGCAACCCGGACGGTACCGTCGGCGAGGCGGGGCGGGCCGCCGAGCCATCTCGGTCGGCAAACATCGAGTATGAACCGCGCGACGATTGGGACGACCCCGATGACTGGCCATTCGATGACCCGTTCTGGACGGAGGCGGGCGGTGAGGATCCCCCCGGCCCCGATGAGGGGCCCGCCGACTGGTGGGAGCGACGCACCCGGACCGACCGCCGAGAGGGGGACGGTGGAACGACCACGCTCGCGCCTCGCGAACGGGAGGCCTGCGAGACGCTCGGAGTGGATGTCGACGCCGAGGCCGCGGAGATACGCCGCGCATACCGCGAACGAGTAAAGCAGACCCATCCCGACCACGGCGGCGACCGGGAGACGTTCAAACGCGTCCGGTGGGCCTACGAGTATCTCCAGGAGCACCGCTCGGAGATGTGACTCCGATTCGCGGGCTGTGGGCCGTGTTCACACGCTCTCGTAGGGATTTCCGCGCGGCGAAGCACTACCCTTTTGTCGCTGCTGTCGTTACCGGACCGTAATGGGCCGACGCAAGAAAATCGTGCGCGAGTGCGAGACGCTGATGGACCAACCGGAGCAGATCCGGAACATCGCCATCGCGGCGCACGTTGACCACGGCAAGACGACGCTTACCGACAACCTGCTGGCCGGCGCAGGCATGATCGGCGAGGAGAGCGCGGGACAGCAGCTCGCGATGGACACCGAGGAGGACGAACAAGAGCGCGGCATCACCATCGACGCCGCCAACGTCTCGATGACCCACGAGTACGAGGGGTCAAACCACCTCATCAACCTCATTGACACGCCGGGCCACGTCGACTTCGGTGGCGACGTCACCCGCGCGATGCGGGCCGTCGACGGCGCACTTGTGGTCGTTGACGCCGTCGAAGGGGCGATGCCCCAGACGGAGACGGTGCTGCGACAGGCACTGCGCGAGGGGGTCAAGCCCGCGCTGTTCATCAACAAGGTCGATCGACTCATCTCCGAACTCCAAGAAGGCCCCGAGGAGATGCAGCGTCGGCTCACGTCGGTCATCGGCGACGTGAACGACCTCATCCGCGGAATGACCGAGGAGATGGACGACATCGACGACTGGACTGTCTCCGTTGAGGACGGCACGGTCGGTTTCGGCTCCGCGCTGTACAAGTGGGGGGTCTCGCTGCCGTCGATGCAGCGAACGGGGATGGACTTCGGCGACATCATCGAGATGGAGCGGAACGACCAGCGCCAGGAACTCCACGAGCGCACGCCGCTGTCGGATGTCGTGCTCGACATGGTGTGTGAGCACTTCCCCAACCCGGTCGACGCCCAGCCGCGTCGCATCCCGCGTGTCTGGCGAGGCGACGCTGACTCCGAGCTGGCTGCCGACATGCGCGAGGTCGACCCAGACGGCGAGGTGGTGCTGATGGTCACCGACATCGGCATCGACCCGCATGCCGGCGAAATCGCCGCCGGCCGCGTCTTCTCAGGCACTATCGAGAAGGGCCAAGAGCTGTACGTCTCCGGGACGGTCGGCACCAACCGCGTCCAGAGTGTCGGCATCTACATGGGCGGCGAGCGCGAGGAGGTCGAACGGGTCCCCGCAGGCAACATCGCCGCCGTCACCGGGTTGAAAGACGCTATCGCCGGCTCTACGGTGTCGAGCGTCGAGATGACGCCGTTCGAGTCCATCGAACACATCTCCGAGCCCGTCATTACAAAGTCAATCGAGGCGAAGAACATGGACGACCTTCCGAAGCTCATCGAAACGCTACGGCAGGTCTCCAAGGAAGATCCCACTATCTCCATCGAGATTAACGAGGATACCGGCGAACACCTCATTTCCGGGCAGGGTGAGCTCCACCTCGAAGTCCAGACCCAGCGCATCGAGCGCAACCAGGGCATCCCGGTTATCACAGGCGAACCTATCGTCGTCTACCGCGAGGCACCGACGACGGAATCCCGCGAGGTAGAAGGCATCTCGCCGAATCGGCACAACCGCTTCTACATGAGCGTTGAGCCGCTTTCGGAGGATATCGTCGAAACGCTTCGCCGCGGCGAGGCGTCGATGGACATGCCCGAGCTTGAACGCCGTGAGGCACTGATGGAGGCAGGTCTCGACAAGGACACCGCACAGAATGTCGAGCACATCCACGGCTCGAACATCCTCATTGACGATACGAAGGGAATCCAGCACCTCAACGAGACGATGGAGCTGGTCATCGAGGGTATCGAGGAAGCGCTCGATGACGGCCCGCTGGCCGCTGAGCCGGTACAGGGAGCGCTGCTTCGGCTTCACGACGCCCGGCTCCACGAGGACGCCATCCACCGTGGCCCGGCGCAGGTCATTCCGGCGACCCGCGACGCGGTTCACACTGCGCTGATGGACGCAGAGATTCGCCTGTTGGAGCCAATCCAAGAGGTCCGCATCGACGTGCCCAACGAGCACATGGGCGCCGCCTCTGGCGAGATTCAGGGTCGCCGGGGACGCGTCGACGACATGTACCAGGAAGGCGACCTGATGGTCGTCGAGGGTATTGCGCCCGTCGACGAGATGATTGGCTTCTCGTCGGACATCCGCTCAGCCACGGAGGGGCGCGCTTCGTGGAACACGGAGAACGCCGGCTTCCGTATCATGGCTGACAATCTCCAGCCGGAGACAATCAAGCGCATCCGCGAGCGCAAGGGTATGAAAACAGAACTGCCCGAGCAGATCGACTACTTCTAACCTACCCTATCCTTCTATGGGCTGGATTCACCGGCCCGACGAAACTCGGTGAGACACATCTGTACCTGCCACCGGTCGCGTACCCCCGGCGCGCAGTGATCGGCTGCCACTGCGGCCTGCTCAGCGAGCCATGAACCGCGCTTACCCGCTTCGTTCGTGCGGTCGTGACGAAGAGATGGTGGCTACGCCGTTACTCGTCGAGTTCGGTCTTCAGTTCTGCCAGCAACTCCAGCGCCTCCAGTGGCGTCGTATTCGCGATGTCGGTGCGGCGAAGCCGGTCAAAGACGGCTGCGTCGACGCCGCCATTCGGGACTGCCTGCTCCGGCGTCGACTCCACGGTCTCTGTGGCCGCCTCGCGGTCCAGCAGCTCGTGTGCGCGCGCAACCACCGAGTCGGGGACGCCCGCGCTCCGGGCCACCTCAACGCCGTACGACCCCTCTGCTGCCCCCTCGCGGAGTTCGTGAGAGAAGTCGACGACATCGTCTGTCCCGTCGGCGGCGAAGTGAAGATTGCGCACCCGCGGCAGAGCCGCGGCCGTATCCGTCAGCTCGTGATGGTGGGTGGCGAACAGTGTCGTTGCGCTAACGACATCGTGGAGGTGTTCGACAACGGCCCGCGCGAGTGCTAGCCCGTCTGCCGTTGAGGTACCACGTCCCACCTCGTCAAGCAGGACGAGCGACGACTCACCTGCCGCCCGGAGAATGGCGGCAAGTTCGGTCATCTCTACCATGAATGTCGACCGCCCGCCGGCGATGTCGTCGGATGCCCCGACACGCGTGAATACTCGGTCGACTACCGGAAGTGACGCCGACGCCGCGGGGACAAAGCCGCCGGCCTGCGCAAGAATCTGGATTAGCGCGACCTGTCGCATGTACGTCGATTTGCCGGCCATGTTCGGGCCCGTGATGACGGCCGTCTCACCTCGTGGCAGATTCGTTGGATTCGGGACGAACGACGGCTGGGTCCGCTCGACGACCGGGTGGCGGCCCGCCTCTATATAAAAACGGTCACCGCCCAGTTCTGGCCGACAGTAGTCGCGCTCAGCGGCGACTGTGGCCAGTGACTGGAGCGCGTCGACAACGGCCAGCGCGTCTGCGACCCGCTGGAGCCGCTCCGTCTCGTCGGCCACCGACGCTCGCAGATCGACGAACAACTCATATTCGAGTTCGTCGGCGCGCTGCTCGGCGGTGACGATTTCCTCTTCACGCTCCTTCAGTTCCGGCGTGACGAACCGCTCTGCGTTCTTCAGCGTCTGCCGGCGCTCATAGTCGTCGGGGACCGCCGCAAGATTGGGATTGGTCACCTCGATGTAGTAACCGTGGACCTCGTTGTAGCCGACCTTCAACGAGTCGACGCCGGTACGCTCTTGCTCCGACTGTTCGAGCGACTCTATCCATGCCTTCCCATCGCGTTCTGTCTCACGCAGTTGGTCGAGATTTGTATCGTAGCCGTCGGCGATGAGTCCGCCCTCTGTTAACTCGACTGGCGGCTCGTCGACCAGCGCTCGATCGATGGCTGCCCGGAGATCACTGCAGGGGTCGAGTCGATCGTGGAGCTCCTCAAGCAGCGGCGCGTCCGACTCCGCGAGCACCTCCCGCAGCTCGGGAACGACGTCGAGGGTCGTCCGGAGCGAGCGGAGGTCACGTGCGTTCGCCCGCCCGCGTGATACCCGTGAGACCAGCCGCTCGACATCGTAGACGTCGCGCAACTGTTTGTTGAGCCGCTCGCGGCCCTGTACGTCGGCGACGAGTTCCGCGACGGCGTCGTGGCGTGCCTCAATGCGGTCGACCTCGAGCAGTGGCCGGCGCAGCCAGTCGGTGAGCTGGCGCGAGCCGAGCGCACTTGCCGTCTCGTCGATCGTGTCGAACAGCGTTGCGG
Organism: Halosegnis sp.; assembly: GCF_042216475.1. NCBI lineage: Archaea > Methanobacteriati > Methanobacteriota > Halobacteria > Halobacteriales > Natronomonadaceae > Halosegnis > Halosegnis sp. Next base: position 29,207 of record NZ_JBDGTV010000002.1, on the reverse strand, counting down.
CTGCCTCGCCGCCGAGCGTCCGCCGCTCGAACAGCTCCAGCGAGCGCAGGGCGACCGCATCCAGCATGAGGTACTCCTGCGGATCATAGCGGGTGATGTGGGTGAGATACTCCAGCCGATCGCCGCCCCCACGTGTGTACTCGGCGTACGCGAGTAATGCGCCACACGCCCGCACTTCAGCGTCGCTCGCCACCACTGTTTCGGGGTCACCGAAGTATGCTGTCACCTGCTCGCGAGCCGCCTCAAGAGCGAAGGCGTCCGACCGGAACGGTGTCACCATCGTCTCCGCGTCAACAGCTTCGGCCGACAGTTCGGGCGCGAGCACTGCCTCTGCGGGGTCAAACCGGCTGAGTTCGTCGCCCACCGCATCGCTGTCGCCGCCGGTCGCGTAGAAGTCGCCTGTCGACACGTCGAGCACGGCAAGCCCCCACCCCGTGTCCGCACCCGGTGTCTCCGCGAGCGCGGCGACGAAGTTGTTTGATTCGTCGAGGAATTCATCTTCCGTCAGGGTGCCGGGCGTGACAATCCGGGTCACCGCGCGATCGACCACGCTGGTTGTCTCCGAGGGATCCTGTACTTGGTCGGCGACGGCGACCCGGTAGCCCGCGTCCAGTAGTGTCTCGATATAACTCTCGGCGCTGTCGACTGGAATCCCGGCCATCGGGTACCGACCCGTCGAGTCCTCTCGCTTCGTTAGGGTGATTTCTAATAACCGTGCCGTCGTCTCCGCTGCCTCGCAGAACGTCTCGTAGAAATCGCCCACTTGGAACAACACCAGTGAGTCGGGATACTGCTCGCACAACTCGAGGTACTGCGACAGCATTGGCGTGAGCTCCTCGCGCCGGTCTCTCATCTTCGCCGGCGCGCCCAGCGCCTCTTCCATGCTTGTCACGTGGTGTGGTTCCGGCGGGGAAATACCGTTCGGTGGCGACGTGCACGCGCGGCCAAGACACTTGGCCGGCGACTGGCTACGCCCGACATGGACGAGACCACCCGACCGACGCGACTCGCAGACGCCGCGGCGCTTGACGCGTTCGTCGCTGACGAGGAACTCGCACTCGTAGAGTTCTACACGGCGGGGTGCACGCTGTGTGACGCGATGGAGCCCGTACTGGGTAACGTCGCCCGGGCGACTGACGTCGCCGTCGGGATGGTAAATCCCGGCGACGATATTGCACTGGTCGACCGGTTCGATGTCCGCTCGGTACCGACGCTCCTGCTGTTCCGTGAGGGCGAAGTCGTCGCGCGCCGCGCCGACGGCTTCCAAGGCGCCAGCGCAGTTGTCGAATTTCTCGCCGACCACGCCCCTGAGGTCGCCGTCGAAGCCTGACCGGCATGGCGGGCCGCGCAGGCGGTTTGCCTATAAGTACCGAGGGCAACCTCCGGGTATGAGCAACGCTGCCGAACGAGAACGTATCACCGTTTACTCCGACTACGTCTGTCCGTTCTGTTACCTGGGTCGCCACTCTCTCGAGCGCTACCAGGAGACCCGCGAAGAACCGCTGGCAATCGAGTGGCACCCGTTCGACCTGCGGGCCCAGAAGCGTAACCCCGACGGGACCATCGACCATTCCGTCGACGACGGGAAAGACGACGACTACTACGAGCAGGCCCGTCAGAATGTTCGCCGGCTTCAGGAGGAGTACGACGTCGAGATGGACCTCGACCTCGCAACGGACGTCGATTCGCTGCCCGCACAGATTGTCTCGGTCCACGTCAAGGAGACGTACGACTACGAGACGTGGCTCGCCTTCGACTGGGGTGTCTTCGAGGCATTGTGGACGGAGGGACGCGATATCGGCGACGCGGACGTACTCGCTGATATCGCCGAGGAGACGGGCGTCGACCCGGCGGATGTCCACGAGGCGCTCGCTGACGAGCAGCTACGCGAGCGGGTCCACGCGCTGTTCGAAGAGGCTCACAGTCAAGGCGTCACTGGTGTGCCGACGTTTGCGTACGACGGCTATGGCGCACGCGGCGCTGTCCCACCCGCACAGCTCGAACGGCTCGTCGAGGGCGTCGAGTAACCGGCTTCGCGGGCAGACAACACGGCCGCGTCAGGCTTTATCTGGCAGCGCTCGACCATTTACACGTGTCTGCGTGTCCCGACTGCGGCGACGAGACGACGCATCGCCTCGCGATTATCGACCCGGACGAACTCAAGGCAGAGCGAGAGTACTGTCTCACCTGCGAGAAGTTCCTCGACGACGATGTCCGTCGACCGGTCGACGACGGAGCATGACCAGCGCTCCCTGCCGGGATACCCACCCGATTTAGATACCGGTCGCTCTAAGCCCGGGTGATGACCGAGCCAGCCATCGCGGCCGACGGGCTGAGTGTGCGCTACGGCGGCGTGACGGCGCTGGATGACCTCGATCTGTCCGTCCCGCCGGGCGAACTATACGGATTTCTTGGCCCGAACGGTGCGGGCAAGTCAACGACTATCAATGTGCTGACAGGGCAACTGCGGCCGGACGCGGGTACGGCTCGAGTGGCCGGCGTTGACCCCGTCGCGGAGCCGACCCGCGCCCGTGAGCGAATCGGTATTCTGCCGGAGAACGGTCGACCACCCTCATTCCTGACAGTCCAGGAGTATTTTGACTTCGTCGCCGCCGCCCGCGGGATGGACGATATCGATGCCCGTGTTGAGCAGTGGGCTGATCGGCTCGCCTTCTCCTCGAAGCTGGACACGCTGTGTACGGACCTCTCGCAGGGAGAACGTCAGAAGACGCTCATCACACAGGCGTTTCTCCACGAGCCGGCTGTTGTGTTCATCGACGAGCCGCTGACGAATCTCGACCCCATCATCCAGGAGCGGGCGAAACAGTTCTTCCGCGCGTACGCCGACGAGGGCAACACCGTCTTCCTGTCGACCCACTTCGTCGCGACCGCACAGGAGCTGTGTAGCCGCGTCGGTATCCTCAATCGCGGGCGACTCCTCGAGGAGCTCGACCCACGGGCGCTCGGTGAGGAGACGCTGCTCGACCGTTTCTTTGCGGCCGTCGACGCCGACAGCGTCGCTGTTGATCCGTCGCGGCCGGACGCTGGCGTCACCCCCGAGCGATGACAGCCGTCTCCTACCTGCTCGTTGAGATGCTCCGCGAGGAGTGGCGGATGCACGCTCGACTGTTCGGTGGCTGGCGGTTCGCGCTGTTCCCAGTCGTGCTCGCGATACTGGCCGTGGGGACGGCAACATTCTTCGCCGTCGCGGGCGCGAGCGAGCAGACGCTGCTGGCGGGACTCCACGTTGTCACCGCACTCGTCGGTCTTCAGGTCGGCGCCATCGGGCTCGTCGGCCGAGACGCGCTGGAGAATCTGTTGGGAGACACGACGCTGCTCGTCTACTCGGCTCGAACGCTTCCCGTCGACCAGCGGCGACTCCTGCTCGTTTTCGTTCTCAAGGACGTCATTTATTACGCGGTGCTGTTCGTCGCGCCGGTGGTCGTCGGCACGCTCCCGCTGGTGGTGTTAGGTGACCTCCCAGCAGGCGCGCCCGTGCGGCTGCTCGCGACGGCGTGGCTCGCGTTCGTCTATGGCGTCGGCCTCTCGCTGCTGTTCGTCGGACTGGCGACCCGGGCACGTCTCGCCGCGCTCGTGCTGGCGGCCGGCCTACTCGCTGTCGGGCTGTCTCGGCCAACACTCGTCGTCGCGGCAACCCCGTACGGGCTGTTCGTCGCTCCCTCGCCAGCGCGGCTGGCTGCGGCCATTGTTGTCCCGCTAGCGGCCGGTGGCCTTGGTTTTCGACTGTTCGCATTCGATCGTCGGACCCCCGCCCGCACCGCAACGAACCAACTGCGGACGCTTGGCCGCTGGCTCCCGTTCAACGAGCAGGCACTCCTCTCCAAATCGCTGCTTGATGTCGCGCGGTCGTCAGGCGGGCTCTGGAAGGTGGTGTTCTCGCAGGGCGTAGTGTTCGGCGTCGTCGCTGTCCTGCTGGGCTACCTCCCGAGCGTCGTCCCGGTGCGGCCCTCGCCGGGACTGACGTTGGCGGCCGTCCTCTCGCTGGGGGCATTCACGACGTACAACTGGCTCTGCCAGTACGAGGATGCCGACTTCTTCGGTCCCTATCCAGTGACGCTGTCGGCTGTGTTCCGCGCGAAGTTGTTTGGCTTCCTGCTGCTCGCGGTCCCCACGGGGCTGTTCTACCTCGCGTTAGGCGGAGTCGTCTTCGGGCTCGATTCGCTCGCTGTTGGTGCAGCCGTCTATCTCCCAGTCTCTGTCTACGTGTTCGGTATCACCGCCTACGTCGCAGGGTTGCGGCCGACAGAACTGCTGTTCGATACGCCCGTTTTCGCGGGCTTCTCCGCGGCGACGATGGCCGTCCTGCTTCCGCTGGTTGTGCTCGCGGTCGTTTACCCGCTGGCCCCCCAGCGCGTGACCCTCGCCGCTATCGCCGTCGCGCTGCTCGCGGGCGGCGTCGGCTACGCGCTTTACCGGCAGGCCGGCCCGCGCTGGACCGCGCGAGCACGGGCCGGCGATCTCGACGGCTGAGCCGACACGCCTATCGGCCATCCGGTGGTATTACCGAAGTATGACGAGCGGGGGACAACCCCCGTCGCCGGTCGATGCGCCCGTGGCGCTCACCGTGGCGGGCAGCGACTCTGGCGGCGGTGCAGGGGTACAGGCTGATATAAAAACGATGGAGGCAATGGGAGCGTTCGCGACCAGCGTCCTCACTGCTGTGACGGCGCAGTCGACGACAGGTGTCGATGCCTCGCACGTGCTGCCGCTCGCAGACATTCGTGCCCAGTACGAGACGGTCACGGCCGATTTCGATGTGCGCGCGGCCAAGACGGGGATGCTCGCGACCGCTGAGGTCGTTGAGCGCGTCGCACGCTGGGTTCGTGAGGCGCCGTTCCCGGTGGTCGTCGACCCAGTGATGGTCGCGGAGTCGGGCGACCGGCTGCTGACGACCGAGGCGGAAGACGCCTACGAGCAGCTCGTCGCCGCCGCAACGCTCGTCACACCTAACACCGAGGAAGCGGCTGTCCTCACGGGCATCGAGCCGACGACCCCTGACGAGCAGGCGGCCGCGGGCGAGCGGCTGCTAAACGCCGGCGCCGGCGCTGCGCTCATCACCGGCGGCCACGCTGGTGGTGAGACAGTTACCGACGTGCTCGTCACACCCGATGGGATGCAGACGTTCGAGCAGCCCCGCGTCGCGACCGACGCCACCCACGGTTCCGGATGTACCCTCTCGTCGGCCGTCACCGCCCACCTCGCACAGGGCGTCGACCTGACGGAGGCCGTCGAGCAGGCGAGCGCGTTTACCGCCCGAGCGGTCCAGTACGCCCACGACGTCGGCGAGGGCACGGGTCCGGTCCATCACCTTGTCGCCCTGCGGGACGAGGCCGCCCGCCCGGCCACCCGCGAAACTGTCGAGACGCTCGCGACTCGCCTCGCCGACCACCGCGGGGTCGCCGGTGCCACCCCCTATGCCGCGTCGCCTGAAGATGTCGTGACCGTCGGCGACGATGCCAATCTTGCGGCCGCGCTCGCGACAGTTCGCGAGCGAGCACCATCCGTCCGGTTCGCCGTCGCGACGCCGCCGGCGGTCGCCGCGGCTGCGAGGACCGTCGACGAGATCGACCTCGTTGAGTCGTCCCGGGCGGTCGACGGGTCGGCTGTCGTCGTCCGGGACGGGTCGGTCGGCCGCTTCTTCGGGGCGGACCCAGACGCGCTCGCGTCGGCCGTCTTGGCGGCGCTTGCGGCGGTCGAGTGACCCGACCGAAGGAGTGTTAGGCCGCGAGACCCTCTAACAGGTAATGGGAGTGCAATCCGAACGACTGGACGCGCCGGCGCTGCGGGAGGACTTCCCCATCCTTGAGCGGGAGTTCGATGGGACGCCGCTCGTGTATCTCGATAACGCGGCGACCTCACAGACTCCCGAGCGGGTTGTCGAATCCATCAGCGACTACTACTATCGTTACAACGCCAACGTCCACCGTGGCATCCACAACTTGAGCCAGGAGGCCTCCATCGCTTACGAGGAGGCCCACGACACCGTCGCGGAATTCATTGGCGCGGCTGGCCGTGAGGAGGTCGTGTTCACGAAGAACACGACGGAGGCGATGAACACCGTTGCGTATGCGTGGGGGCTCAACGAACTCGGTCCCGGTGACGAGGTGGTGCTCACGGAGATGGAACACCACGCCTCGCTGGTGACCTGGCAGCAAATCGCGAAGAAGACCGGTGCCGAGTGTCGGTTTATCCCTATTACCGACGACGGCTACCTCGACATGAACGCCGCCGCCGACCTCATCACCGACGACACGCGGATGGTGAGCGTTGTCCACGCCTCGAACACGCTCGGCACGGTCAATCCCGTTCGGGAACTCGCCGACATCGCCCACGACCATGGCGCGTATATCTTCGTCGACGGCGCGCAGTCAGCCCCCCACATGGAGATTGATGTCGCCGAACTCGACTGTGACTTCTTCGCCTTTTCGGCCCACAAGGTGTGTGGTCCGACCGGCATCGGCGCGCTCTACGGCAAGGAGGAGATTTTGGAGGCAATGGAGCCGTACCTCTACGGCGGCGACATGATCCTGAAGGTCACCTTCGAGGACTCTCAATGGAACGAACTCCCGTGGAAGTTCGAGGCCGGGACGCCGAACATCGCACAGGCTATCGGCTTTGCCGAGGCCGTCGAGTACGTCGAGGACGTCGGTATCGACCGTATCCACCGACACTCGACCGATCTCGCGGCCTACGCCTACGACCGGCTCACCGAGTACGACGATGTCGAGGTGTACGGGCCGCCTGCCGACGACCGCGGCCCGCTCGTCGCGTTTAATGTCGACGGCGTTCATGCCCACGACCTCTCGTCTATCGTTAACGACTACGGCGTTGCCATCCGTGCGGGTGACCACTGCACCCAACCACTCCACGACGTGCTTGGGGCGACTGCCTCCGCGCGTGCTTCCTTCTACCTCTACAACACCGAATCGGAGGTCGACGCGCTCGTTGAGGCCGTCAACGAGGCGAGACAGCTCTTCGCCTGACCCGTTCTGCGCGCCCGACGGCTGGAGGCCACCTCACGGCGCAAACGCCCTAAACGACGCATCGTGCCTGGGTGGGTGGCGGCATTCGCCCCCGCGGCTCCCTGGGGATGCTGTGGCCCCGCACGCAACCCTTTTTGCCCGCGTTCCCCTCTCTCCTGTAACGATGGTATCCGGCTCCGACATGTACCGCCAGCAGATTCTCGATCACTACAAAAACCCGCGTAACTACGGCGAACTCGATGACGCCACCTTCGAGCACGTCGGCGAGAATCCGATGTGTGGCGACACGATTAAGCTGTTTGTCAAACTCGAGGACGACGACGATACCGTCGAGTACGTCTCGTTCATCGGTGACGGCTGTGCCATCTCGCAGGCCTCCGCAAGTTTGCTCTCCGAGGAACTGCAAGGGAAGTCCCTCGACGAGATTCGAGGGATGGACCGCGACGACATCACCGAGATGCTCGGCGTCGATATCTCGCCGATGCGAGTGAAGTGTGCCGTTCTTGCGGAGAAGGTGGCACAGGATGGCGCGGCCATCTACGTCGGCGACAAGCAGCTCGAGGAGACGACGACCGAGGAGTAGCCCGGAGCCGGCCCGAGTTTTTTGTCCCCGGCGCGTCAACAGTTCACACATGTCCTCGGAACGACCAGAAGAGCGGCAGGTCGCGTTCGGCGAGCACGTCTACGACGAGGACGGCAACGAGCTCGGCCGCGTGCGCGGGCTCGACGAGCACGGCTTCTATGTGACGACGACTGAGGGGGTTGTCGGGATGTCCGTTGAGCACGAAGCAGACACGAAGGCCGGAGTGAAGGAGCTCCACTGGCGCTGCTGGGAGTGTGGCGAGATCGGCGCGCTCGAGGAAATGCCCGAGGTCTGTCCCTCGTGTGGCGCCCCCGAGGAGGAGCTCTACTACTGGCAACAGGACTGACGACGAGGCGGCGTCGGCCGACCGCAACCCTTTGGTCAACCGGCCCCTCGCGCCGGACATGGAGGTGGTCGTATTCGGGGCCGGCAGCCTTGGGTCGCTTATCGGGGGCCTGCTCGCGCGCACCCACGATGTGACTCTCGTCGGCCGCGAACCGCACATCTCGACCGTCCGCGAGCAGGGGCTCCGGGTCGAGGGGTGCATCGAGACGACTGTCTCGCCTGACGCCCGCACGACGCCGCCGGCCGCGGCTGACCTCGCTGTCGTGACGGTGAAGGCGTTCGACACCGGCGAGGCGGCCGCCGCGCTCGCGGAGACGCAGCTCGAGTACTGTCTTTCGCTGCAGAACGGGTTGGGCAACGAGGCGACGCTTGCCGAGCGGGTCAACGCGCCCGTGCTTGCGGGCACCTGTACCTACGGCGCCCGTCAGACGGCGCCGGGCGTCGTGGCCTGTACCGGCGTTGGCGAGGTGGTAATAGGTGCACGGACAGGCGGACCGAGCAATCACGCGGACCGCGTTGCCGCCGCCTTCGCCGACGCTGGCCTTGAGACGGCGGCCGCGACCGACATGCCCCGGCGGCTTTGGGAGAAACTCGCAGTCAACGCCGGCATCAACGCCGTGACCGCGCTGGCCCGCGTCAAGAATGGTGCGCTCATCGACGGGCCGGCGTCGTCGGTCGCACGAGCGGCCGCCCGCGAGACGGCTGCTGTCGCCCGCGCCAAGGGGATTGATCTTGAAGACGCGGCCGCCGCCGCAGCCGTCGATCGAGTGGCAACGGCGACGGCCGACAATCGGTCCTCAATGCTGCAGGACGTTGAGGCAGGCCGGCGGACGGAGGTGGACGCTATCGCGGGCGCAGTGGCCGACGCGGAGCCGCCGACGCCGGTCAATGAGACGACCGCCGGTCTGTTGCGCGCATGGGAGACATCCCGTGGACTCCGGCCGACAGGTCGCCCCGACAGGAACCGATAAGTGAGTGCCGACGAAAGGGCCGCGTATGTGGGGTAACCGGGACCGTTCCACGCAGGTAACCTGCATCGCCTGCGGCGAGACCGTGTCCCGCTCCGAGGCACGCGAGTACGACAAGCAGGGCGACCGCTACGACCGGACAGACAAAGAGTTCGAGTACCTCTGCAAGCCGTGTCATCGTGACGTGAATCACCAGCCCCGCGGCGGCCTCGAGCGACTGCTGGCCGAGAGCGGCGCTGGCGAGGTAAGTCGCGAGGAGTTTCTCGAGCGATACGCCGAACTGGCAACCGAACGGGAGCCGGAAAACGAGCGGTAAGCTCTCTGCTGGTCCGTGTGTCGCTCGCTCGGCTTGAGAGCTACCTACGCTCGCTCCCGCCCCCGACACGCCTAACTGAAACCCCGTCGAAGCGGTGATATGACCGACGAGCAGGCGCAGGCCGGAACTGCGGAGGGGCAGGGCCCCGTCCGCATCGACGAGGAGTTGGCCCGTCACTTAGAGAACAAACGCGAAGAGCTGTTCGAAGAGTTCGAGCTGCGCGACTCGTTTCCCGGCGAGGTGCTCCGTGAGGCTGAGGAGCGTACCACGGACATTGAGACCGAAATCGAGGCAGAACTTGACGAGCCGTACCGCACCGACTGCCGTGACCTGACCACCTGCACTATCGACCCAGCGGATGCGCAGGACTTCGACGACGCCATCTCTGTCCGGAAGGAGGGTGACGACTACCGGCTGTGGGTCCACATCGCCGACGTGACCCACTACGTCCAGCCCGGCACGGCGATGTGGGAAGAGGCGCTCGAGCGGGGGAACACGGTGTACTTGCCCGGCTACACGATGCACATGCTCCCGCCGACGCTTGCGGAGACGGTCTGCTCGCTTGTGCCCGGAGAAGACCGGCTCGCGCACACGGTAGAGATGAAAATCGACGGGGAGACGCTCTCCAACGAGACTATCGATATCTACAAATCCGTCGTCCACTCTGACGAGCGGCTCACTTACTCAGAGGCAGAGGCCCGGCTTGACGAGCCTGACGCTCCGCTACACGACGAACTCACGCTCGTCCACGAGCTCGCCGACCGCCTCCACGAGCAGCGGAAGGCAGACGGATCGCTCGTGCTTAACCCGCGGCGCGACCGGGCACATACCATCATCGAAGAGTGTATGCTGAAAGCGAACAAGGCCGTTACCCACGAACTACAGTGGGTGCGCGGGCTAGAGGCGATGTTCCGGGTCCACCCGCAGCCAACCCCCGACGAGTGGGACGAGGCGCTCCGGGAAATCCAGGATCTCGATGGTGTCTCCGTTCCCGGCGACTCGTGGGATGATCCCCGGAAGGCGGTGAACGCGACGCTAGAGGAGGCCCCCGGTCGACAACTGGACCAAATCCAGTGGGCCGTGATGAAGGTGATGCCCCGCGCGAAGTACATGTCCGACCCGTTCGGCGGCCACCACGCGCTCAACTTCGAAATATACGGCCATTTCACCTCACCAATCCGGCGACTCTCCGATCTGGTGAACCACTGGATAATCTACCAGAACGAGACGCCAGAAGGGGTGGTACTCGCAGAACTGTGTGACCACGCCAGCGACCGCCAGAAGGCCGCAGAGACCTGTGAACGAATCTACAAGGATTTCCTACAGGAGGTGGGGCTTGACCCACACGCGGTCAACAACCGCGGACTCGAGGTTGTTGAGGACCCCGACGACGAGGCCGACCTCGATCGGACGGCCGGCGAGGTGAGTCCAGAGGCGTTCAACTGACCCGAATCCGCGCCAAACGGCGAGTAGACTCATTACCCCTGCCGGTCCACCACTGGGTATGAGCGACGACAATACGGCCACCGCGACTGACGGCGCCACGACGGTCCGCCGGTCGGTCGAGGTGAAGGATGCGGGGATAATCGTGCGCCTCGAGGTCAACACAAGCGCCGACGGCGTGACGTCGGTCCGGGTGACGGACGACCTGCCGGCGCGGGTCGATCCCAATGAAGTCGGCTTCCATCCGGACCATGCGCCTGAGGACGGAACAGCTGGCGCTGACGGCGTCGTCTTTGCGGGCGAGGTGACCGCAGACCAGCCGCTCGTCGTCGCATACGGCGCATACTTCGACACGACAACCCTCGAGGGCGGCGTGCCGGACGCAGCCCTCCGACTCGACGCCACCACTCAGGTGCCCGAGCCAGAATCTTCCTCGGGTGGATTATTCGGCTTCATCGGCCGATTATTTGGCCGGAGCGACGACGAGGAGCCGGATGGCCCCGCTGACCGCGCAGGCGGCACGCCTGAGACGGGTTCGTTCGAGCAACTTGACGAGCAAGAGTCGACCGAGGCCGCAGAAGATGTGGAAACCAGTGAGGAGGACGCCGAGGCGACAGAGTCGGAGCCGGCGACAGCAGACGACACCGAGGAGTCGGACGCAGAGCCGGTCTCCGAGGTAACAGCAACGGAGTCGGCCGACTCAGCTGAACCAGATGACAAGTCGGCGGACGAGGATGACAAGAAGCCGGCAGAGCCAGCCATCACCGAGGCCGAGGAGCCCGCGACGGCGGCCACTGACGGATTAGGCGACGAGGTCACGGTCGAGCAAGAGGGTATCGAGCCGGAGTCGGCCGTCACTGAGGTCGACCCAGACTCCGAGCCGTCGCCGGCGGTCACGCGGGTCGCTGAGGATAACTCGGCCGAGGAAGAGCCAGCCGACGCAGTGCCGGATGACATGGAGCCAGACGATCCGGAGGTGGACGACGCAGAGGCGGAGAGTGCGGAGTCGGTCAGTGAAGAGCCGGTCGACGAGGAGTCAGAGTCCGAGGATGCCGACTTGGTCGAGGTCGAATCTGACGAGTCAACCGACGAGGACACGCCGGACGCGGAGTCCGACGACGAGCCGGTGGCCGCCAATACGGAGGACACAGCGGCCGACAACGGGCCGGCGCGGCTCCCCGAAGGATCGGTCGCGGCGGCGCTGGCGGCCGAACTCGAGGCTGGCGAGGTCGACGAGCGGACCCGCGAAAAGCTGGTCGAGGAGCTTGAGGTGGCGCTCACGGGGAGCCAAGTCGCCCGGCTTGACCGCGTCCAGAAGCGGACAGACGACCTGCGTGCGTATGTCGAACCGCTGAAAGACCTACTCGACGAAGAGGGCCGTCCGACCGAAGTTATTGCCGACCTGCGCGAGGACATCCGTGCGGTCCGGGGGGATGTTAGGCAGGTTCGCCAGGAGGTTACCGATGTCGGCGATGATGTCGAGCGCGTCAGCGAGGAGGTCCGTGAAGAGGTGAGTGCGGAGCTGTCTGCGCTGTCTGACGAGCTGTCTGCCCTCGAATCGGCCGTCGAAGAAGGGGCTGCCGAGCGGACAGACCTCGACGAGCGGCTCGATGCCGCGACGGCTGATATTGAACGGGCCCGCGAGGAACTGGCGGCTGACGTTAGTGCCGTCCGCGAAGACTTGACCGCCGAACTGGAGCGCGTCGAGCGACAGGCTCGGGAGGGACGCCGTGACATCACCGCTGATGTTGAGGAACTACGCGCGGTGGCCGCACAGGTCGAATCCCTCCGGGAGGCACTCTCGTCGGCGTTCGATATCGGCGGGTCGGACATCGAGACGCCGTCGGCCGACGCTGTTGACGCCGGACAGACTGACACCAGCGCGGATGCCGATGACGCGGCGGCCGCTGACGCCGATGAGGACGTACTCGAGGAAGGAGCGGACAGCGCCGACATCGAGAGCAGCATCCGGGAGGTCGAAACGGACGAGGACGAAGAGGAACCCTCGTTCGAACTGTAGGGGAGATTTTTGTCGGTCGGCGCCGGAGCCGTGGCATGGCGTGGCACGTCGACCTCGGGTACGAGACCTATGAGGCGGCCCGAGAGCAGTTCGAGTGGAATCTCCCGGACGACTACAATATCGTCCACGACCTCCTGCGGAAACACGAGGATACGGACGCGACGGCGCTGGTCCGTCACCAACCGGATGGCTCGGCAGAGACGTATTCCTTCGCCGACCTGGACCGTCTGTCAGACCGCGTGGCGCGGGCGCTCGCCAACCGCGGCGTGACATCGGGCGACCGGGTCGGCGTCGTCCTCCCGCAGCGGGTGGAGAACCCGCTGACACACCTCGCCTGTTGGAAGATCGGCGCGGTGTCTCTCCCACTATCGGTGCTGTTCGGGCCAGAGGCCCTCGAGAGCCGGCTGGCGGACAGCGACGCTGTCGCGGTGGTGGCAAGCGCGGATGTGCGTGAGGCTGTCGCCGAGGCCGCGACCGCTTGTCCAGACCTGCAGACCCACATCGAGGTCGGCGGCGATGACAGCGACCGGGTCGAGCCGTTCGACGCACTGCTGGACGCGCCAGCCGATTTCGACCGATGCGAGACCACCGCCGAAACACCCGCTATCATCATGTACACGAGCGGGTCGACAGGCCCACCGAAGGGCGTGTTGCACGGCCACGGTGTCTGGGTCGGCCACCTGCCCGCCTTCCAGATGTACTTCGAACTCGACGTTGAGGGCGTTTTCTGGACACCCGCTGACTGGGCGTGGATTGGCGCGCTCGGCGACTTGCTGTTTCCGGCGTGGCACTACGGCCAGCCGGTCGTTGGCTACCCGATAGATGGCTTCGATGTCGCCGAGGCCTACGAAATAATGGCGACCCACGACGTGACGAACGCCTTCCTACCGCCGACGGCCATCCGGATGCTGATGAACGGCGACCCCGATGCGTGGAATCTCTCGCTCGAGGCCATCTGCTCGGGCGGTGAGCCGCTGACACCCGAAATTCTCGAGTGGGCTGATGCGGAGCTTGGCGGTGTCCCGGTCAACGAGCTGTACGGCCAGACGGAGGCGAATCTACTTGTCGCGAACTGCCGGCAGTGGTTCGATGCGCAGGCGGGCAGCATGGGCAAGCCGGTGCCCGGCCACGAGGTGGCGCCGATTGACCCGGAAACGGGCGAGCCGATGCCGGTCGATGAGGTGGGCCACCTCGCGGTGAAACGGGAGGACGACCCCGTCGTCTTCGCGGAGTATTGGAACCGGCCTGAGAAGACGGCCGCCGCGACAGTTAATACCCCCGACGACGGGACATGGCACTTGACCGGCGATCTCGGACATCGCGATGCGGACGGTTACCTCTGGTTCAAAGCCCGCGACGACGATGTCATCATCACATCTGGCTACCGGGTCGGCCCCGGGGAGGTGGAAAGCGCAATCCTCGAACATCCGGCTGTCGAGCAGGTCGGCGTCGTCGGCGTTGACGATGAGCTCCGTGGCGAGATTATCAAGGCGTTCGTCCAGCCGGTCGCAGACCGGCGCGACCCAGTCCGCGACCCGGAATCCCTGCGCGAGGAGATTCGTGCAGTCGTCCGCGAGAACCTCGCGAAACACGAGTATCCACGCGAGATTGAGTTCGTTGACGAGCTCCCACAGACGACGACCGGGAAAATCAAGCGCCGCGAGCTGCGTCCCGACGAGTAGCCCACTCAGCGAGCTGGCCAGCCGGTGTCGACGTGGCCGTCGTGTTCGCGTCCACGCGGTCGACCCACGCCGGTCGCTCGACGGTCGTTGACCCGATCTCTGAATAGCTAACGACAACAACTGCCTCCAGTTGTCCGTCACGAGTCACGTCGTATTCGATGTGGTACGAGCGGACGACTCCGTGCTCCGAGACGATGGCCTCGATGGTGACGTTCCGGAGGGGCGGCACCGTCGTTGGCTTTCCGCTCCGGAGCTTGACATAGCGGGTCCCGTTCTCGGTGAACTGCCCGACTGTCTCCGTATCAACGAGCGTGAACAGCCGCTCGATGGCGGCGGCATTCGTTAGGTTCCGGATATAGACATCTTCCGGGTCGCGTGGCCCGCCGCCGGGGTAGCGGATTAGCCGGTAACTCGTCTGGTTTCCTTCGCTGTCGGCGACATAGGCGCGCTCGCCGTCACCGAACCGACGGGTAGACCGCTCAACGAGTTGGTTGTTCTCACGTTCGACCTGGTGAACGGTCGCGCTGAACCGGCCTGGCTCGGCCGCGAAGCGTGCCCGAGTGACGTACCGCGAGCGAAGTGATCCGTTGGCGTACCGCTGGACGAGCGTCTGGTTTACCGTGTAAGAGACAGTCGCTAGCCGGCTGGCGTGTGCGTTAGCGAGACGTCCGGGGTCAGCCACGCCTTCGTCAGTGATGCCGGGCGCGAGCACCCCCTGACGTTCCGTCGCCGTCGTCTCTGGAACGGCGACGGGTGTCACCGTCGCGGTCTCGGTGTCAGATGCCGGAGCGCCGGTCGGGGCGCTACAGCCGGCGAGTATGAGAAGCGCGGCCACGACGAACACGCGGAGCACGGCCAGAGAACGGGCGGCGCGAACAAAGAGGCGTCGGCGGTCGGGTTACTCGCGCCGTTCCGCGATCATCTCGCGGAGCCGGCGGATGCCTCCGTACGCGCCATTGTCGAAGAACAGCACGACAATGAGCAGGAGGAAGCCGAAGCTGAACTCCCAGAACTCCTCCAGCAGTGGGAACTGCCGGATGAACCACCGCAGGTACTCGTGGACGAACGCCCCGACGACCGGACCGAGGAACGCGTACGGCCCACCGATGACCGTGATGACGACCGGTTGCGCCGAGGACGTCCAGAAGGCGTCGGCCGGCAGGATACCGGTCTTGAGCATGACAAGCATCGCGCCCGCCAGCCCGGAGAATGCCCCGGAGATGATGAACGTCATCCACGAGTGGAACTGCGTGTCGATGCCGAGCGCACGGGCGCGCTCGGGATTCTCGCGGATAGCCTGACACGTCGTCCCGAACGGCGACTTGACGATGCGGTACAGCGCGTACATCGCCACCGCGAACACCAGCAGCGTCAGCAGGTAGAACGCAACTGGGTCGGCGATATCGACAAGCCGGAACTCCAGCCCGAAGAGGTTCACCTCGCCGAGCCGGAACGTCAGCCCGTCCGAACCATTGGTGAAGGTGCCGCCGCCGATGCCGACGGCCGCGAGCACACTCCCGATAATGTCCTGATTCACGATGACGTAGATGGCCATGCTGAAGGAGAGGGTAATCATCGCGAAATAAATCTCCTCCAACTGCACGGACAGATAGCCGATGAACACGGCCAGCAGGCCTGCGGCAATGGTGCCGAGCACCAGCCCAATAATCCAGACGACCATGAGCGCGGCGCCGCCGAACACGTTACCGATGCCAAGCGCCGGCGCGACCTGCTGAACGACCTTTGCCACCGTGTACCCTGACGCTGCGACAAACATCGCGTGGCCGAACGACAGCAGACCGGTGTAGCCGTACAGCAGGTTGAACGCGGTCGCCCAGACGGCGAGGATGAGCGTCCGCGCAAGCAGCGATGTCTGGAACCCGCCCAGTACGAACGGCGCCACCAGCAGCACGACGGCGCCGAGGCTGAGTCCGACAACCTGCGTCCGGTTGTCGTCTGCGAACAACCGTTCGCGGACTCCGTAGCTCATCTACGCTATAGCCCGGGACCGAGCCCGCTGCCGCTGAGCAGTTCCTTGGCGCGGCTCCGGGTGAGTGTGTACGTCTGCGTGTTGACCAGTCCGGCGCCGTCGTACGGGACATCGGCGTCGAAGCTGGTCTCGCCGATGACACACGGCGCCGTCGCCTGATGGGTGTTCTCCTTGATGGTCGTGGGGCCACGCGGGTCGTTGTCGATGGTGATCCCCTCGAGCTCCGAGATGATGTCGTCCGGGTTCGTCGACCCCGCGGCCTCGATAGCCTTCTTGTACATGTAGATGGCCGCGTACGTACTCCCACCGGTGAAGCCAGGGACAGCCGGCGTCGTTTCGTCGCTGCCGTACTTCTCGCGGTAGGCATCGACGAACGCCTGGTTGTTCTCGTTGTCGAAGGCGTCGTAGTAGTACCAACCGGACATGTGGATTCCCTCCGGCGTCGTGTCGCCGAGTGCCTTGAATACCGTCGGGTCGGCACCGATGGTGTCGAACACGTCGTCCACTTGGTCGAACAGACCCTGCTCGGCCGCCTGCGAGATGAACGTCGTCGTGTCGCCGGCCCAGAAGCTCGTGAACAGCAGGTCGGGGTCCGCGTCGAGAACCGTGTTGATTTGCGGCGTCATGTCACTGGCACCGAGCTGTGGGAACTCGCTTGCCACATACTCGTGGTTCATACCAAGTCCCTCCGAATAGGCCTTGAAGTAGTCCCACGTCTGCTGACCGTACGCGTAATCCGGCCCCATGTTGGCGATGCGGGAGTCGCCGTAATTGTCGGCGACGAACTTCGCGATGGCGTAGGTCATGTGGGACGTGTTGGAGTTCGTCCGGAATATGTTGGGCGTGAACGCTGCCTTCCCATCGTCGGACTCGAAGTAGTTGCCGTACGCCTCCGTGTCCGGCTCTGTAATGAACGGCGTCCCGATGTCAGTGAGTGTGAACGGCACGCCCAGCGACTCGATGGTCGGTGCCGAGGCGAGGGTTACGCCCGAGGACGTGAGCCCGATCATCACGTCCGCGCCAAACTCCTGTGCGACGCTGCGGATCTGTGCCTGCGGGTCCTCACCGTGGTCTCGCACCTCGATTTCGACCTCTTCGCCCATGATGCCGCCATCCTGGTTAATCTGCTCGACGGCGACCCGCGCGGCGTTCGCCGAGGCAGTCCCGAGCGCCTGCGCGATTCCCGACAGCAGATAGACACCGCCAATCTTGATGCCGCTGCCGCCGCCACCGCCGAGACCGGAACAGCCGGCGACTGCCGCTGTCGCTCCTGTTCCGGCCGCAGCGAGGAAGCCACGACGGTCTATCCCCGTCGTCCGGTTCGCCCCGCTCGTCCCCTGCTCCGTGTGGTCGTCGGACATACCATGCGGTTGTAAGACTAAACCCTATAAATAACCTATGCAGACCGGGGCGGCGGCGGATTCACCGCCGGCGTCGTAAGGTTTAATCGTGCAGTGACAGAGCGGTACGGTATGGTATCACTGGGGTTGGTTTTCGACCAAATCATCACGGGGCTGTCCATCGGGGCGAGTCTGTTCCTCATCGCCGTCGGGCTGAGCCTCATCTTCGGAGTGCTCGACGTGCTGAACTTCGCGCACGGAGTACTGTTCATGACCGGCTCGTACGCCGCGCTCTGGTCTATCGGCGAGGTGTCAATCCCGGTCGTGGGCACGCTCGGCATCGGCTTCTGGCCGGGCATCCTCATTGGGGCACTGGTCGCCGGACTGCTCGGCGTCTTCATCGAGGCGGGGTTCATCCGCCGAGTGTACGACCGCGAGCCGCTCGACCAACTGCTGCTCACCTTCGCGTTCGTTCTCATGCTCACCGATGTCATCCGGACCACTTTCGGTTCTGGGTCGAACGTCGTTGACGCGCCAGCATTGCTGCGAGGCAACCTGGTGTTGACGAGCGGCCTCTCCCTGCCACTCTACCGGGCGTTCGTCATCCTGATGTCTATCGTCGTGCTCGCGGGTATCTTCCTCGTGCTCCGGACGACCAACATCGGCCGACTGGTGCGAGCGACCTCCTCGGACCGGGATATGGCGGCGCTGATGGGGGTGAACGTCCCCCGGCTCTACACACTGGTCTTCTTCGTCGGTGCTGCTCTCGCCGGACTGGGGGGCACGCTCATTGTCCCCATTCAGTCGGTGACGCCGGCGCTGGGGAACAACGTCATCATCAATGCATTCGTCATCGCGGTCATCGGCGGGCTGGGATCGTTCGGCGGCGCGTTCGTCGGCGCTTACTTCGTCGGCATCTCCATCGCTGTCGGGAGCCTCATCGTTGCCGGGGCTGGCCAACTCATCCCGTTCGTCGCGATGATTGCCGTCCTGCTCGTGAAGCCCGAGGGCCTCTTTGGGGGTGAGACCGCATGAGTTCCGTCCTTGAGACGGACAAGCTCCGCCGGCAGTTCGGCCGGCTGGTTGCCGTCGACGATGTTTCAGTTGATATCCGCGCCGACGAGATCACGAGCATCATCGGCCCCAACGGCGCGGGCAAGACCACCTTCTACAACCTGCTTACCGGACGGCTGGAGCCGAGCAGCGGCACCGTCCGGCTCCGCAACCGCGACGGCGAACTGGTCGACGTGACCGACAGCTCTGCCCACGACATCGCCAACCTCGGACTCTCGCGGGGATTCCAGATTAACAACCTCTTCGAGGGGCTCACCGTGCTTGAAAACGTCCGTATCGCGCGTATCAGCCGCGAGGACCGCACGCTCGACCTGACGGCCGTCACGAGTGAGGATCCCGAACTTACCGATGGCGCTTGGGATATTATCGAACTCGTCGGGCTAGAAGAGGTCGCCGAGACGGAGTGTGCAAACCTTTCGCACGGTGACAAACGAAAGGTCGAGATTGCGCTCGCGCTCGGCACGGACCCGTCGGTGGTCCTGCTTGACGAACCGACCGCAGGGATGAACGCTACCGAGACGAAGGAGATGGTTAGCCTCATCGAGCGGCTCAATGACGAGACAGACACCACGTTCGTCGTCACGGAACACGACATGGAGGTGGTGATCGGCATCTCGGATCGCATTCTCGTGCTCGATAACGGCGCGCTCATCGCCGACGGCGAACCTGAGGAAGTACTGTCGGACCCCCGAGTCAGGGAGGCGTACCTCGGGCTCGACGACGACGAAGAACTGGACGCTAGCCTCGCCGGGACTGACTCCGAACGGGGCAGCGAAGAGGGAGGTGAGACGGCATGAGCGTTCTAACACTCGAAGATGTGAACAGCTACTACGGCAACAGTCACATCCTGTTCGACCTCGATTTAGAGGTAGAGCAGAATGAGGTGGTCGCCTTGCTGGGCCGCAACGGCGCCGGCAAGACGACGACGCTCCGGACTATCACCGGCACTATCCCGCGCAGAGAGGGCCGCATCGAATTCCGCGGCGAGGATATCTCCACGGAGTCTGTCGACGCTATCTCAAATCGCGGTATCAAGCTCGTGCCGGAAGAACGGCGCATCTTCCCTACGCTCACCGTCACCGAGAACATGCAGGTCGCCCGCGACATGACCGCCGGCGACCCTCGTGACATCGAGGAGATGTACGAGATCTTCCCAGTGCTGGACGAACTTCGTGAGAACCGCGGACGAAACCTCTCGGGGGGAGAACAGCAGATGCTGTCGGTCGCCCGAGCGCTCATCCAAGATCCCGACCTTCTCCTGCTCGACGAGCCAACAGAGGGATTGGCGCCCGTCATCGTCGACGACCTTTATGATGTGCTCTCTGAGGTGGTCGCGCGGGACGTGACAGTGCTCATCACTGAGCAGAACGTCGACTTCGCTCTGGATCTCTCTGAGCGGGCATACATCATCGAGAAGGGTGCCAACGCCTGGGAGGGAACCGTCGACGAGCTGAACGAGCGCGACGACTTGCTCGACGAATACCTCTCGGTCGGGGGCGTCGAAGCCGACTGACCCCGAAGGAACCCTTTTGCGGACCCGCCCCCTACGCGGAGCAACGTGCGCCGCGCGCTGGTTACCCTGCTTATCGTCCTACTCGCCCTCCCAAGCATTGCCGTCGCGGTTCCGGACGCCCGCCTCGCCGTCTCCGGGCTAACCGTTGCGCCAGAGACCCCAACGGTCGATGAACCGGTAACCGTTACCGCGACAATTAGGAACTCCGCCGGTTCTACCTCTCCGGCCGAAGTGCGGGCGGTCCGGCTGGTGAATCGCGACAGCAACGCGACGCTCGCGTCCGCGCCCGGTCCAGGGTCGCTGTCGCCCGGCGACACGCTGACGGTCGACCTCACTCACGCCTTCCGGACGGCTGACACCCAAGACCTCGCCGTCGTAGTCGTCGGCGAGGACGACGATGGCGAACTGGTGCGCGTCCGCCGCCCCCTGACCATTGCTGTCGAGCAGGCCAGACCGCGTGTCGCCGTTGAGGCCGCCACCCCCGTGGCCGGCGCCGAATCGACGCTCCGGGTGACCGTCGCAAACCCGAACACCGCAGCCTACCGGAACGTTGTCGTCCGCGTCGACCCTGCGGACGCCCCGGTGACCCGTCGAGTGGTTCCGGCCCTGGCCGGTGGTACGACGGCAACACTGAACATCTCGTACACGCCGTCGACGGTCGGTCCGTCCGATATCGCTGTGGCCGTCGACTACACGACGGCGACGGGCGTCCGCGGGGCGACAACGGCAACCCAGTCGGTCCGGGTCGCACCGCTCCGCGAAGACGTCGGCGTCGCTGTCGAACCGGCCGACGAGCCGCCGCCGGCACCCGAAGCAGCCGGTGGCTTAGGCGGTCTAGTTGGAAGCCAAATGCTCCAGGAAGACGGCGAGACGGCGGCACCGCCGGACGCGCTCGCGGTAACAGTGACGAACTTCGGGAACGCTCCTCTGCGAGACGCCATTGTCGTCCCACGGACAGAGGAGCGCCGGCTCCCACGGGTCGCTGTCGGTCGGCTCGCACCCGGTGAATCTCGTACCGTTGAGGTGAGCGTCGCGGCACTCGACCAGCCGGCCCGCGTTACGGCGGCGGTACGCTACGAAACCGGCGGGCGGACCGGCGAGACAGTCGGTCGGTTCGACTACCGACCGCCAACTGGCAAAATACGACTCACCGGCATCGACGTGACCACCGACAGCGAGCGGGTGACGGTGACCGGTAACGCCGGCAACGTCGGTAGTGGTAAGGCGACGGGAGTTATCGTGCGGGTACTCCCCGCCGAGGGGGTTGAGCCCGCGTATCCGAGCCGCGATTACTTTGTTGGGAGCGTTGAGGCGAGCGGGTTTGCTCCCTTCGAGCTGACGGCGACGGTCGATGCCGCCAACGCGACGCATATTCCCGTTGAGGTGCGCTACCGCGTCGACGGCACCCCGGTTGTCCGGACGGTCGAACTCCCGCTACCCAACGATGGGCTCTCGACACCGACCGAGGAGTCTAACGAGAATCCCGCCGTCGCTGGCGTTGCAAGTCTGGGCGTAGTCCTGCTTGCCGGCGGTGTGGTCCTCGCGGCTCGGCGCAGACGATGAGCGCACCGCTACGGCTCCGCGATGTCGTGAAACGGTATGACGGCGGCGGCGAGACCGTTACCGCGCTTGACGGCGTCGATTTCGCCGTCCAGCCCGGCGAGTTCGCCGCCGTCGTCGGTCCTTCCGGGTCAGGCAAGTCGACGATGTTGCACACGCTCGGCCTGCTTGACGTGCCGACAGTTGGGACGGTGCTTGTCGACGGTCGCGACGCGACGACGATGACCGACCGGGAGCGAACGCGCGCGCGCCGGGAGTACATCGGCTTCGTCTTCCAGCAGTTCTACCTCATCGATACGCTCACCGCCGTTGAGAACGTCACCCTACCAACTGTCTATCATGACGACCCAACAGCCGACGAACGGGCGCAGGCGCTACTGGGCCGGGTTGGTCTTGGCGACCGGCTCGGCCACACCCCTGACGAACTCTCGGGCGGGCAAAAACAGCGGGTCGCAATCGCTCGGGCGCTGGTAAACGACCCGGATGTCGTGCTCGCAGACGAGCCGACGGGCAACCTCGACCGTGACACCGGCCGACAGGTGCTTACGGAGTTTGAACAGGTGACTGACCGCGGCGTCGCGCTCGTCGCCGTCACCCACGATCCGCTGGTGGCCGACTACGCCGACCGCACTGTCCGCATTGTCGATGGCCAATTGACTCCCAAAGAGGTGGAGATGGCGTGAAACTCCCCGCTGTCCAGATGGCACTGCGGAACCTCTCGCGCAACCGAACGCGCAGTGTTCTCGCCGCGCTAGGTATCGTCATCGGCGTGCTCGCAGTGGCGACGCTCGGCACGTTCGGCAATGTGCTTCAGCTCGCCGCGACTGACTCCTTCGGCGAGGTGGGAAGCCAAGTGGTTGTCTCGCCCAACGACGACGCCGGCGTTGAGGCCTTCTCCGAGCGGGATCTACAGACAATCCGCCGAGCCGCCGAGGGGCGTGGCGTCGTCGTCCCACTCGCCACCGGCGGCGCGCTCGTGCGTGCGAACGGCGCCAGCAGCGCTGCACAACTGTACGGGACAAGCCAACCGGGGGTGCTTTTCCAGGCAGAGGCTGGTGAGATACCTCGACGGCTCCGAGGTGGTGTCCTCGTCGGCACTGCCGTCGCTGACCGGCTGGGCGTCGGCGTCGGGAGTGCTGTCGAGATCGAGGGGAATCGCTATCGTGTGCTCGCGGTGCTCGCCGAAGGGGAAGACATCTCACCGATAGCGCCCGCCCGAGCGGTGGTGTTGCCCCCGGACGAATTTGCCAGTGAGGAGCCGTCACAGGTCGTCATCGAGGCAACGAACCGCGAGGCAGCCTCGGCCGCAGCCGCACAGATACGCGCGACGGCCAACGCCCGCGGCCAGCGGCTCGCCGTGCTCGAACTCTCCTCTATTGTCGACCGCATCGCGGACTTCTTCGCCCTGCTCAACGGCTTCCTCGTCGCGCTGGCGGGGCTGTCGTTGGTGGTCGCCGGCGTCGCTATTTTCAATGTGATGCTCATGAGTGCCAGCGAGCGCCGAGAGGAGATCGGCGTCCTCCGGGCGGTTGGGGTCCAGAAACGGGATGTGCTCCGGACGCTGCTCATTGAGGCGGGGCTGCTCGGTATCGTCGGCGGGGCTGTTGGCCTCGCACTGTCGCTCGTGGCCGTGTATGCACTCTACTACTTCACACCGCTATCACTGTCGGTCGTGATGGATCCGTCGAACCTGCCGTTCCTCGCACTGGCTTTCGGCTTCGGGGTAAGCGTCGCGCTGCTGTCGGGGCTGTACCCGGCGTGGAAGGCGGCGAATCTTCACCCAGTTGACGCGCTCCGCGGGTAGTCTTAGTCATCGCGGATCGGGTCGACATCGACGGCCTCCTCAAGCAGTTCACGGGCGTTGGCCGCGACGCCAACGCCAGCGACGACATCAAGCGCGACTAATTCTCGGCAGACGACGACCGTCTCGTGGAGCCAGTCGAACAACCCCGCGGCCGGGCCGGCGGGAGCGGGCAGTCCACAGCCGACAACGCCCGCGAGGAACGCGCCACCAACCAGCAGAATATACGGGACGAGGACGCCCGCCTCGAGCCAGCGGTCGCCGAGCGAGCCATCCGTCACAGCGATGTCGAGCGCGAGTTCGGCCACGAGGAACAGCAAGATGGCGTGCTCGAGCGTGCGCAGCGAGCCATGAATCGCCGACGTGTCAGCCGTGAGGTGCAATACCACGAGCGTCGCCAGTCCGCCGACTACCAGCGGCCGAGCGGCGTCGAGCCGTCGTTGGACCTCATCGACAGTCGCGGCGACTTTCGTTCTCGCTGCCATACTTGTACGAACACTAGTTTGCGGTCACGGTGTGCGTACTGCCGAACAGGTTCGGCCACCCATCGCTCGAAGGACTATGTGGGCGGCCCCCGTGTGGAGTTGTATGGACGTACTGGAGGCCTCAACACGGGTGGCGGTGGCGCCTTCGGAGCTGTTCGCCTTTCTGCAAGATCCGTCGGGGTGGGCGTCGTACTCGGACCACGTTGAGGAGGTCCGTCGGTACGGCGACGGAGGCCCAGGCACCGACTACCGTATCACGGTCTCATGGTGGCGCTTCTCTTACACTGTCCACGAGCGGGTAACCGACGTTGACCCACCTGAGCGCATCGACTGGCGGACGACCGATGGCGTGCGCGCGACCGGCTCCTGGCGCGTTGAGTCGACGGAGTCCGGCTCGCGGCTGTGGCTCCGTATCGAGGTTGACCCCGAGACACTGCGAGGCGGCACGCTTGCCCGTGTGCTTCCGTTTGAAGAACTCATTGCCCGGCTCCGTCCAGTCGTCGCTCGCGAGGCTGAGACAATCCTCACAGGAATGGTCGCTGATCTTGAAGGGGAACCGCGGCCTGTCGAGATCGAGCTTCACCAAGAGCCGTCGTTCACTGTTCGCGCATCCGGTCGCTGAAGTCCCATGTGTACACCTTCTCGGGATTGATGCGGACGTGGACCTCCTCGCGTTCCTCGCGCAACAACCGACCCGCGAGCGGGGAATCCGTGCCATCCAAGTACCGGTCGAGCAGTTCTCGCAGTAACTGTTTGTCCTCGTCGGGCGAGACATCGGCCGTACCTGCGCCGCGCACTCCACGGTATGGTGGCTCATTCACCGACACCTCGAAGGCAACGCCGTCGTTGTGAGCGAGATACTCCACGACGTCGGCGCTGGCGCTCGTGGCACAGTCGAGTCCGCCGTCGCGCCACTGATACCACAATGACAGCATCCACAAGCCGCCGGCGGGCGTTCGACACGCCAACCGGAGGGGGACCCGGCCGTCATCGCTCGTGAGAAACGCCCGGGTCTCCGTCTCCGCCCAGTCGCCGGTGACGCGCATCACCAACTGATAGGGCCGCCGGACGGATAAATCGTCCACGCCGGCCCCCCGGCCGCCACCCTGACGGTGCGACGCCAAGCCTTTACACCACCGTTCATCGGTCGATCTCTCGTGCCACCGATTCTGCACCCGGGAGACGCGCCATGCCAGCGGCTGGTATGCTCACGGACCGAGGGCTGTTGCATATCTGTAATTCCTTACGTCCGTCTCAGTCGCGCAGCAAGCAGGATAGCGAGTGCTGCCGCCGCGATACCGAGTCCAGACTGTCCCGACGATTCCGTCGGCGTGGGGGTCGCGTTCGGCGTTACGGTCGGTGTAACCGTCGCATTCGATGTTGGGGTTGGTGTAACCGACACGTTCGGCGTTACGCTCGGGGTAGGAGTCGCGGTCGGAGTGGGGGTTGGAGTCGGGGTGGGCGTCCCAGGTGCTTGGATTGCGTCCGCAACGATGCCGTCTTGGCCCGCGTACGGCCCGTCGACTTGCGACCCAGGCTGGTAGTCGAAGCGGCCGTCGCCGTCCGTGTCGCGGTGCGCGACGACGGTGAGCGTCTCGCCTGGCGACAGCGAGCCGTTCACCGACACCGGAATGCGCACGTTGGTGTGGCGACCGAAGCCAAGATACTCGCTGTGCGCGACGGGTGCGCCCGTCGGTCCGCCGCGATACACTGCGAGGAAGCCGCCGGCCGACAGTGTGACTGACTCAACGGTGACGGTCCCGTTCGTCGAGACGGTCTCCGCGACGGTCAGCCCCGGCGTCGGGGGGTTGAGGATGCGGCCGTCGGCCCGTTCGACGACCTCGCCACCCCGTCGCACCTGCACGGTGAAGGAGGTGTTCGCCCGCAGCCCAGTCAGGTCGAATGCTGTCGCGAACTGACCATCGGGTCCGACCGTCGTCGTTGACTCCAACACAAACGGCACCTCCTTGTTGTTGTCAAGCGCGACAATACGAAGTCGGGTACCCGGTGCGAAGTTCGTCCGACCTTCGACCCGCTGGCCTGGTGCTGCGACGACAGCCACGCCATCGCGGTCACCGTCACCGTCGAAGTCGCCGGTCGGCGTTACGCTCACCTGTGGCCGCTGGAATCGCCATTGCCCGGTTACCGACACTGCCTCTTGTTTGCCGAGGTCGTCGACCTCATCACTGAAGAAGGTGAAATTCCCCGTCAGTTGGTCACCGGTCTCAAGACCGCCGAAAGCTGTTGTATTAACCAGCACCCAGTAGGCGTCGGCGTCTGGCTGCGCAACGACACGCACGCCGCTGTCGACACTACTCGAAGGCGTCGTGTCCACGAGCGTCTCTGGTTGGACGTTCGGTCGACGCTCGCGGGTCAGCGTGAATTCGAAGGCGTCTGCGTCGTAGAACGCCTTTGTCGTTGACTCGCCAGGATCACGTTCGCGCTCAATGATTCCTTCAACTCCAGAGACCTTGACCCGAGCTACGGCGACATCGCCACCGGCGAGGACTGTCCCGGGCGTCGCCACCTCTTGCTCGAACAGCCGTTGGAGGTCGCTCGCGTTCTCGATTTCCCCAGCGCGCCCGCCCGGCAGCCGTAGTGTTGTTAAGTCGGTGACTGACCGTGACTCAAGCGCGAGCGTTGCCGTTGCGTTTGGGATGCCGCTGGTGCCAGTTGCTGAGACGGCGTTCGCGCTTGCGTTCAGCCGATAGAGCGCCGCGTCAAGCGTCGCTGCCGATGGCACGACGGCTCCGCTGTCGACAAACGGGCCACGCGCGGCACGCTGCCGAACGAGTTTGTCGTCGTTTGCGACACTGTATCCGCTGCCGCTTCCAACCGCGTATGTATTGACAACAAGCGTAACTTTCCCGTCACCATTGACATCCTCCACCGTGATTGATTGCTCGTATCCAGTGAGCTGCTCGTTTCCGATGTTCACGGTCACGAACGGACTGTTTGTTACCAGCTTAACTTCGACAACATCGCCCCGCTGCTCGGTATATACCCGCTGATTGAAATTGGCGTCCGGCGCTGCTGCCGCGGTCACGTTCACGGTCACCCGTGCGCTGATTCCCGTTACGTTGTCAGTCGCAATGACTGTGTATGGGCTGCCGTCCGGTGGCTGCTGCCCGAAATTTAACTCAGAGAGTGATGCACCGGTCCCTGGTGGAGCGTACCGTTCATCGATAAGTTGTCTAATCTTCTCCCCGTCAGCGTTGACCAGCGTCGTATTCGTCCGGTCGGTAGGACTGTCGATGTCGGCTACTGTCGCGGTAAGATCCTCATCAGAGACTACATCCGTCGCATTGAGCGAGAGGTTGAACAGGCGTACATCGGTCTGTCGCTTCGTGTTCTGGCTCCCGCTCACCTTGAACTCAACCGGCTGTGTCCCGAGCGATACATCGAGTGCGGCGAGGTCAATCACTTCGACCCGGCTGTTTGTCCCGGTTGAGAAGCCGGTTCGCGAGAATGCATCAAAATTTGTATTTTCGTCGATACCAGCAATTGCCACCCGCGTCTCGTCGTAGACTATAACGGTCTCTTGGCCCTCTGGGTAGTTGCTATCGGTTACTGCTCCCTCTTCGCTGACCTCTTGGGCCGTCGTCGTGACGCTGCTTGTAGCTGAACCGCCGTTTAGACCCTCAAACTTCACTGTCACGTTTCGACTCTGCCCGACATCGTCGCTCAGTACCACGTCAACACGCGTGGCGCCGCTGTCATCGACCCTGACATTACTGATGCTGAAATCGGTGGCCGCCAGCTCTGCTCCGTCAATCAAGACTGTCACGCTTTCGTCGCCCGAACTGCTAGCAAGTTCGGTGTTACTAAGCGTGTTTCCGCTGGCGTCTTTTACAATTTTGTCGAAGACAACCTCTATCGTGCCGTCGTACTCAACGGCGTCCGTGATTTGGGCGTTCGCCGCTGCGGCCGTCCCCGCGAGACCGAGGGGACCGAGCGCCGACGCGAGGAGCAGTCCCGCCAGCGCCAGCGCCCGGAGCCGGCCCCACGGTGTGGCCATCGGTTGTCTCGCCCATCCACCGGTAGGCGTTTATACGTTTGCATGCCGCGACCGACAAACCGCGCGACGGCCGTGGAATCGACGATTTGACGAGTCGCAGTAATCCCTAGCAGTTGTCGTCGAATCGTCCCCGACTGTGGTAGTCTCTCGCGGGAGAGTGTGAGAATGCGAGTGGACGAGCGGGGATTTGAACCCCGGGCCTCTTCCTTGCGAAGGAAGCGATCTGCCGCTGATCTACTCGCCCGCTGTCGTCGGTAGTTCCGACTGTCGTTTGTAGCTTACGTTCCCGGCCGCGAACAGCGCGTGAGGCGGAACGCGTCCGCCCGGTCGCCGCATCTCGCCGGCTGGGTCAGTCCTCGAGGACGATCTCGATGGAGACGTCGTTGGGGACCTGAATCCGCATGAGCTGGCGGAGCGCGCGTTCGTCGGCATCGATGTCGATGAGCCGCTTGTGGACGCGCATCTCCCAGTGCTCCCACGTAGCGGTCCCCTCGCCGTCGGGGGACTTGCGCGCGGGCACCTCCAGCGTCTTCGTCGGGAGCGGCACCGGGCCCGACAGCTGGACGCCGGTGGAGTCAGCGATCTCCCGGACGTCGTCGCAGATATCGTTGAGGTCCTCGGGGGCGGTGCCCGCGAGGCGGACGCGTGCCTGCTGCATCGATTATCGCTCGTCGACGCTCAGGACCTTTCCGGCGGCGATGGTCTGGCCCATGTCGCGCACGGCGAAGCTCCCGAGCTCCGGAATCTCGCTGGACGGCTCGATGCTGAGCGGCTTCTGCGGGCGCACCGTCACGACGGCAGCGTCGCCCGACTGGATGAAGTCGGGGTTCTCCTCGGCGACGTCACCCGAGGACGGGTCGATTTTCTTGTCGATAGACTCGATGGTACACGCCACCTGTGCGGTGTGGGCGTGGAACACCGGCGTGTAGCCGGCCGTGATGACGGACGGGTGCTGCATGACGACGATCTGCGCTTGGAAGGTCTCGGCGACCGTCGGCGGGTCGTCGGCCGGGCCGCAGACGTCGCCGCGGCGGATGTCGTCCTTGCCGATGCCGCGGACGTTGA
>NZ_JBDGTV010000010.1:0-74488 GCF_042216475.1 Halosegnis sp. | reverse complement strand
CGTGTCCGGGTTGGGGTAGTGGACTATCCTTCAGCCTTGTGGAGGCTGAGACGCGGGTTCAATTCTCGCACCTGGACCTTGACATTTCCTCTTTACCCATAAACACCCGTTAGAGGGACCAGTAGCTGTATTCCTCGATAGAGTATCACTGATCTTTCACGGCCGCACTCTTATAAACTACAATAAAATACACCGAACTATGCCCGAGTGCCCAGCGTGTGGAACAGCCCGTGATTCGTGGCAGAAACTCCGCGTCCACCACCAATCTGCCCACGGGGAGTCGCTTCCGAACCGCGAGTGTGAACGGTGTGGCGAGCGGTTCTACAGAGTTCGAGGCAGAGTGCCTCGGGGCTTGACCGTGGGTGAATGCCGACCCCTTATGAAACACCCACCCCGAACATTTAGACTCGATTAATACTATCATCTAATTGTGCAGAATTCGCTGACAAGCACTCTCGTCTTCCAACTCGACATTCGAGAGGGCAGTCAGCAACTCTTGTACTCCGGACAACTCGAAGCCCGGCGCGTGGTCAACGAAATCTTCCGCCTCGACTCGGAAGACTACGACTGGGACACCATCGAAGACCTCGTAGTCGAACGGTCAAACCACGTCAAAAACACTACCCAACGCCTCTTCGATAAGGCTACAGATGCCCTCGAACGCTACTACGACGAGGACGACTACGGCCACCCGCGTCAGAACTACGAGGACGGGTTTCCGATTCGGATGAATCACGGCGAGGGCTACCAACTCTCGCTGGACGACGACTCGGAGGGCGTCAACTTCCGTGTGACTGCGTTGAAGCGCCAGTTCGTCCGAGGAACTCTGCAAGGCAGTCAGCACCACCTCGACCGGTTGCGAACCGCGCTGGAAGGAGACGACTGGCGTGTCGGCACGGCAGAAGTGGTTCGGAAACGCGGTCAGTACGAACTGCACGTGAACGTCACCCATGAAAAAGCAGACGTCGCAGAGAAAACCAACGCAACCACGTTCGTCGGCGTGGACGTAAACGAGGACTGCGTTGGACTCGCTGCTGTGACGGAAGACGGCGTGGAGGCCACGCTGGTCATCGAGTATCCGGAGATTAAGCGAGAGCGACACGAATACTTCACCATCCGAAAGCGAATGCAGAGCGTCGGCCAAACCTCACTCGAAAGCGAGATAGAACGTCGGGAACAGCGGTTTGTTCACGACCAACTCCATCAAGTCTCACGCCGCGTGGTTGAGTGGGCTGGCCAGTTCGAGAACCCCGTTATCGTCTTCGAGAACCTCGAAGACCTGCGTGACGGTCTTGACTACGGGACTCGAATGAATCGACGGTTGCATTCGCTGCCTTTCGCACAATTGCAAGAGTTCGTGTCGTACAAGGCTGCGTGGCGTGGAATCCCATCGGATCATATTGACCCTGAGTACACGAGCCAAGCGTGCCCGGTTTGCGGTCACACGGCGCGGGCGAATCGTCAGGGCAAGCGGTTCAAATGCGTCGAGTGTAGGTTCCAAGACCACGCTGACCGGAAAGCAGCCCTATTGATTGGTGCGAAGGGATTGAAGAAGCAGAATCGAAACGTGCCCGCTCTCAACAACCTTCCCGTGATTCGAACGCGGAAGGTGCGACGGCGTGGCAACGGGGAGCGTGAACCTCCCGACCACAACCCGTACTTGACCATTCGAGGCGACCAGGCCAACGGTCAGCACGGGAGTGTTAGCGGCTAACCTGTGGGAAGAAGCCTCGGGGCTTGACCCCAAGGCGGTTCACTATACCTCGGAGAAGGCCGGACGCCTCTGTCCGGACTGCGTTGACGCGACGGAGTGGCAGGAGCCGCCCACGCTCGCGGGAGCGGCGAATCCGAACTACGACGGTGGCAAAGAGACCGTCACCTGTGACGTCTGTGGAGCCGTGTTCCGGCGGTATCCGAGCAACCTCGGCGACGGCGCGACGTTGTGTAGCAACGAGTGTCGGGCGGCGTGGCTCTCCGACGAATACGCCGGGTCGGGCCACCCGAACTGGGACGGTGGCCCGACCGGCTCGTACGGACCGGGTTGGCAAGAGGTGCGACGGCGCGCGCTCGAGCGCGACGACCACGCCTGCGTGCTGTGTGGCACCGACGCCGCCGACCTCGGTCGTGATCCAGACGTCCACCACATCGTCCCGGTCCGTCGGTTTCTCGAACATCCGGTGACGACGGTCGCCGACGCGCACACCCTCGACAACGTCGTCTGTCTGTGTCCGTCGTGTCACCGCCGGGCAGAAGCTTCGCTCACTGCGGCTGAACTACGGTACCGTGCCGGTTTCGGGTAGACGGCCGTAACCGCCATACGCGGCGGCGCCGAATCGCCGTCGATGAGTGACGGTGGGGCCCGCGACGAGCCGAAGCGGGGGGACGGCGACCACGCGGAACTGCTTTCGCGGCTTGAAGCACACGACCTCGCGGTGGGCGTCGAACCGGACGCCGGGACGGCAGCGGCGTTCGCGGTTGACGCTGACGCCGACCCTGACAGGGTGTTCCCGCAGTCGGTCGCCAGCGGGGGGCCGACGCCGACGGGCGTCATCCTGTGGGCCCGGGTCGCGCCAGGGGCGTTCGTCCCCGAGGCGCCGCTGGCGGTGCAGGTGGCCCGTGACGCGTCGTTCGAGGAGGTAGTCTACGAGGGGGTAGTGACCGAGGACGCGTCTATCCGGGCGCACGATTACACGGTGAAGGTCGACCTCGATGGCCACCTCGAACCTGCCACCGAGTACTGCTATCGATTCATCCACGACGGGGTCGCCTCGCGAACCGGGACCTGCCAGACGTTGCCGCGGCCCGATGCCAGCCCGGAGTCCGTCTCGGTTGCTGTGCTCGCCTGTCAGAACTACCTCAACGGGTACTACCCTGCGTTAGGGTATGTCGCCGAGGAAGATGTCGACTTCGTGGTTCATGTCGGCGACTTCATCTACGAGTCGGACGACGGCCACTTCAAGGGGCTCGGCTCCTACGACTACGAGGGGCGGGCTCTCGAGTTGCCCAGCGGCGCCGACCGGGTGCAGGATCTCGACGACTACCGGTATCTCTACCGGGAGTACCGCTCTGACCGGTTCCTCCAGCGAGCGCTGGAGTCGCATACCCTCATTGCGGGCTGGGACGACCACGAGATGGTCAACGACGTCTACTGGGACCGGGAGACAGACGCGCCCGCAGGGGACCATCCCCGGAGCGACGACCCCGAGTTCATGACCCGGCTGGTTGCCGATGCGATGCACGCGTGGTGGGAATTCATGCCCGCTCGCGTCGAGTATGACCCTGCTGGCGACTCGCTACAGGAACGGTTCCGGCTGTGGCGGTCCTTCGCGTTCGGCGATCTCGTCGACCTTGCGATGACCGACGAGCGACTCTTCCGCGATCCGCCGCGCGAGGTGATTCCAACTGTCGACGAGGTCGGTCCCCACCGCGAACCGCCCGGCCGGACGATGCTCGGCGACGAGCAGCGCGAGTGGCTGGTGGAGACGCTCACCGGCTCCGAGGCGACGTGGACCGTCTGGGCCGACGAGGTGCTGACGGTCCCCTTCCGACTCGGCTCCGGGCCGCTGTCTGTGTATCCCGTCCAGGGTGGCTGGGACGGGTACACTCGCGAGCGACAGACCATCACAGAGGCTGTCGCCGCCGCGGGCGTCGACAATTTCGTCACGCTCACCGGCGACATGCACTGTTACATCGCGGCGTACAAGCGAACTGCCTACCCTGGCCGCGTGTCAGGTGGTCGTGGTGTGGCCACCGGCGAGCGAATCGGCGTGGAGTTCATGACGCCAGCCGTCACCTCGCTCAATGTCGCTGAGGCACTCCACCTGACGCGGGGGATCAGAAAGCGGCTGACCGAGCCGCTGCTCTCGTGGCTCATTCCCGCGATGAACCCGCACGTGGCGTTTTTCGACTCGCACAACTGGGGCTATGCTGTCGTGGAGTTCACCCGCGAGGACTGCACGTACGTCGGCTATGCTGTCGACAAGACGACAGACGATCCTGACGCCGACCGGGAGGTCCTCGTCGCCTACCGGGTCCCCGAGGGGGCGGTCGAACTGGAGGATGTCACCGATGCGTACACCTAGCTTGGCCGCTCGATCCGTGGCAGGTTTGTCTCGTCGTCGGCCCGCTCGCGACCCACCGCGCCCCCCTGCTTGATGATGTTCAGCGCCGTCGTCAGGTCGGTCCGTGAGATGAGGCCCACGAACTCGTCGCCGTCCATGACGAGCAACCGACCGACACCGGCCTCCTGCATCTGCTCTAACGCGTCCATTGCGGCCGCGTCAGGCGCTGTCGTCTCGAGCTCTGTCGACATCACCTCCGCGACCGTGTAGGCGTCTCGCTCCACCTCCCGGACGGACTGGGCATCACCCAGCGTGACGACGCCGACCACCCGGTCGCCGTCGAGGACAGGGTAGCCGGTGTGGCGCTCGGCGAACATCCGGTCGAGCAGGGTCGCAACACTCGTGTCCGGTGAGACACTGTCCACCTGTTCGGCGGGCGTCATGATGTCCTCGACGCTGACGCCTTCGAAAGCGGCGGTCATGGTCGTTCGCTGGGCCTCCGAGGAGGCACCGATATAGATGAAGAATGCCATCGCGACGAGGAACAGACCACCCCCGCCGAACAGCCCGAACAGCCCCAGCCCGATTGCAAATAGCTTCCCCACCTCGGCAGCAATCCGTGTTGCCTCGGCGTACGGGCGTGTGCGCGCGAGCAGTGCTCGCAGGACGCGCCCGCCGTCCATCGGGAAGCCAGGAAGCATGTTGAACGCCGCTAGCGCGACGTTCATGACTGCGAGATACGCCAGCAGGAACCGCGCGGCGGCGACGATGGCCGTGTCGCCGGGCGGGATAGCGGTGAAGACGAGATAGGAACCGACGCCCAGCGCGACGCTCACGACAGGGCCGGCGACGGCGATAGCCAATTCCTGCCGTGGGTCCTCCGGCATCTCCGAGAGCTGTGCGACGCCGCCGAACAGCCACAGTGTGATGGATGAGATGGGGACGCCGTACCGCATGGCGACGGCCGAGTGGCCCAGTTCGTGGAGCACAACCCCCGCGAACAGCCCCACCGCCGCGACGGTGCCGACGCCGAAGGCGACCGCCGGCGTCGCCGAGAGCGCCCCCACGTCGACGGCCGCCGTCGGTCCGAGCACGCTGTTGAGTAGCCGGCCGTACCGGGCCAAGCTGGAGCCGATGAGATACGCGAAGAGCGGCAGGACGAGAAGAAACGTCAGATCGAGCTCGACGGGGATGTCGAGGAGCCGCCCGATACGGAAACTCCGCATACCAGAAGGTAGCCGCGGCCGCTACTTAAGCACTCGCGCCCACTTGAACGCGCGCCGTCATCATTTCGGGGCCTGCCCCCATGTAGCGGGTATGGATGGAGATACCGGACTGGTGCGGCGCGGCGAGGCTGTCGAGTACGACGCTGTCGAGGCGGCCGACGGGCTCAGCAAGGGCGTGTTACTCGGCCCCGAAACGACGCCAACCCTCTCTGTGCGTCGGTTCACGCTCGCACCCGGCGGCAGCGTCCCCGCCCATACGAACGACATCGAACACGAGCAATACGTGCTCGCCGGCGAGTACGTCGTCGGGATTGGCGACAAAGAGTGGACGGTCCGAGCAGGCGACGCGATTCACGTCCCGGCGGGAGCGGTCCACTGGTACCGCAACGAGAGCGACGAGCCGGGGGCGTTCATCTGTGCGGTGCCGAACGGCGATGACACCATCGAACTCGTTGACGAGTAGCAGCCACAGTCTGTATCAGCTGCCTGTCTGTCTCACGGACTCGCTCGACGCACGTACCAGTACCGAGCCACGCGGACGCGCTGCGAGCGCGTCCCACCCCCACGTGCGTGCAGAGCCCGTCGTGGCTGGGCTGGTCGCGTAGGTCATCGCTGTTGCCTCCCGCCCTGCGTCTCTCGGCGGCGGCCTCCCGCTGGTTGCGACGGTCGCTGCGAGCCTCGAACGCATCGACCCGACGACGCCGAACGGCGACTCTACCGCTCGCCGCGGCGACGAGATGGGCGCCGGCTTGTTTGTCGATGTCGGCGAGTAGTCACGCGAACCCGGAGGCGTTTTGCCGTCGGGCCGCTCATCTGTTGGTGTGTCACAGCAGGTCGCCGCCGTCGACACGCTGTTTTGCCACGAGCGGTCCGACGGCGATTTCACCGTCGCCGTCGAGCGGGACGACGAGCGGGTGCTTCACGGTCGGCTGGAGTTGAAAGAGACGGACGCAGGGCCCCGGCCGGCTCGTCTGCGGGTGCGCGACGGTTCCGAGGAGGAACCCCATCCCCCCGACCAGTTTGTCGAAATCGCCCGGCGTGCGGCTCGTATTCGCATCTCCGAGCAGACCAGCCGGGCCGGCCGCGACCGCCTGCGGGCGATGTTCGCGGGCTACCAGCTGGCTGACAAGGTGAAGGCGGTGCGTACCTGCCGGCGGTGTGCCCGTGATGGCCGGTATGCGCCGCTGACCGAGGCGACGGCCATCCGCGCGGACGACGAACACATCTGCCGGTCGTGTGCGATGCGGGAACTCGACCGGGAGGCGAATTTCCGTGGCCTCCGTTCGGGCGCCCGCGAGCGGCTGGAGGAGCTGCTGCTCGATGTCGGCGATCTCGACCGGATCACCGATCTGTTGTCGGGCGATCTCGACCCCGAGGTGACGCGGTTCGACACCGTTTCGGCCACGACCGACGAAATCGACCTGGTTGACACGTCGACGCTCTCGCTGCACCCGGGTATCCAGTCGAAGCTGGAGGCGCGGTTCGACACGCTGCTGCCGGTGCAGAGTCTCGCCGTCGAGAATGGGGCCGTCGATGGGGCCGACCAACTCGTCGTGAGCGCGACGGCGACTGGAAAGACGCTCATCGGCGAGATGGCGGGGCTCGACCGCGTCCTCTCGGGTGATGGGAAGATGCTGTTTCTCGTGCCGCTGGTCGCGCTGGCCAATCAGAAACACGAACAGTTCGAGGAGCGGTACGGCGACATCGCCGACGTCACCATCCGGGTGGGTGCCTCCCGCATCAACGATGACGGCAGCCGGTTCGACCCAGATGCAGACATCGTGGTCGGCACCTACGAGGGGATCGACCATGCACTGCGGGTGGGCAAAGACCTCGGCGACATTGGCACCGTCGTCATCGACGAGGTCCACACGCTCGGCGAGCAGGGCCGCGGCCACCGGCTCGACGGGCTCATCTCCCGGCTGAAACACTACACCGAGTCGCGCGGCTACGACGCCCAGTGGATATATCTCTCGGCGACCGTCGGCAATGCCGAGCAGCTCGCCCATCAGCTGCGGGCAACCCTCATCGAGTTCGAAGAGCGGCCGGTCCCGATCGAGCGGCACGTCACCTTCGCGGAGGCACAGGAGAAGCCTCGCATCGAGAACCGGCTGGTGAAGCGGGCGTTCGACACCCGCTCGTCGAAGGGGTACCGCGGTCAGACCATCATCTTCACCAACTCTCGGCGGCGCTGTCACGAGGTTGCGCGCAAACTGGAGTACGACGCCGCTCCCTACCACGCGGGGCTCGACTACGGTCGCCGTAAGACCGTCGAGCGGCAGTTCGGCAACCAAGACCTGGCGGCTGTCGTGACGACGGCCGCGCTCGCGGCCGGCGTCGACTTTCCCGCCTCGCAGGTGATTTTCGACTCGCTGGCCATGGGTATCGAGTGGCTCACCGTCCAAGAGTTCGAGCAGATGCTCGGGCGAGCAGGCCGACCCGATTACCACGACGAAGGGCGGGTCTACCTGTTGGTTGAGCCGGACGGCTCCTATCACGGCTCCCAAGAGATGACCGAAGATGAGGTGGCGTTCAAGCTGCTGAAAGGCGAGATGGAGTCCGTGCGCACGGTCTACGACGAGTCGTCGGCCGTCGAGGAGACGCTCGCGAATCTCGTCGTTGCCGGCCGCGAGGCGAAGCGGCTCAACGACCGGATGATCGGCGAGGTTCCGACGAAACACGCTCTCGGGAAGTTGCTGGAGTTTGGCTTCATCGACGGGCTGGAGCCGACCCGGCTCGGCCGCGTCGTCTGCCGGCACTTCCTCGCGCCCGACGAAGCGTTCGTGATGCTCGACGGCATCCGCAAGGGGCGTGACCCGTACAAGGTGGTCGCGGACCTCGAACTCCGTGAGGAGGCGTAGACTGGCCGACGACGAACGCGGGGTTTTTCAGCCGGCCCGGTGACCCGTCGGTGTGGCACTTCCGGAACTGACCGCGGGGATGCTCGTGGTCTTCACACTCATCCTCGTGGCGCTGGTGTTGTTCGCCACGGAGCCGGTGCCCATCGACATCACCGCACTTGGCGTAGCGGTGACGCTGATGCTCGTCGAGCCGGTCACTGCCGGCCTCGCGAGTGCCGGCCTACTCGGGGCGCCTGTCGCAGTTATCTCCCCGGAGCAGGGGCTCTCGGGGTTTGCCTCGCGAGCGACTATCACCGTGCTGGCGATGTTCGTGCTGTCTGCAGGGGTCCAGCGGACCGGCGTCATCCAGCTGCTCGGCCAGAAGATTGCGGCGCTGACTGGTGACTCCGAGTCGCGCCAGTTGTCAGCGGTCGTCGGGCTCGTCACTCCCATCTCCGGGCTCATCAACAACACCGCCGCCGTCGCCATCCTGCTCCCGATGGTGACCGACCTCGCGCATGGCGGCAACAACTCGCCGTCGAAGCTGCTGCTCCCGCTGTCGTACGCCTCGATGTTCGGCGGGACGCTCACTGTCGTCGGCACGTCGACGAACATTCTCGCGTCCGAACTCGCTATCGTCTACCTGGGGCGGCCGTTCGGCATGTTCGAGTTCACCGCGCTGGGGGCGCTCGTCGCGCTGGCGGGGACGGCGTATCTGCTTACTGTCGGGCGGCTCCTGACGCCCGCACGCATCCCGCCGTCGACGGATCTCACCGAAGAGTTCAGAATGGGGGAGTATCTGACAGAGGTGCAGGTACGCGAGGACTCGCCAATCGTCGGCGACACCGTCGGCGAGGCGCTCCGCGAGACAGAGTTCGACATCGATGTCGTCCAACTCATCCGAGGCGACCAGACGTTCCTCGAGCCGCTGGGCCAGAAGACGATTCGCGCGGGCGACGTGTTCGTCGTCCGGACAGCGCGGGACACGCTGGTGGACCTGCTCGACGCCGAGGGGCTCGATCTCGTGCCCGAGGCGACCGTCGACGCTTCAGAACTAGAGCAGGCGGAACCGTCGCGCAACCTCGTTGAGGTGGTCGTCGCGCCGGGGTCGTTCCTCGTCAGCAAGTCACTGGCGTCGGCGAACTTTCGCGAGCGGTACGACGCGACGGTGCTCGCGGTCCGGCGGGGCCGCGAGACGATACGCACGCGGCTCGACCGGCTGACCCTCCGGGTAGGTGACACGCTGCTCGTGCAGGCGACGACCGACTCCGTCGACCGGCTCTCGAACAATCGCGATTTCATCCTCGTGGGAGAAGTCGAGCGGCCCGACTACCGCCGCGAGAAGGTTCCCGTCGCCATCGGCCTCATCCTCTCGGTGGTGGTCGTGGCGGCAGTCACGCCCATCCCCATCGTCGTTGCAGCACTGGCGGGCGCGCTCGGGATGGTATTCACCGGCTGTCTGGAGCCGACCGAGGTGTATGACGATGTCCAGTGGGACGTCATCGTGCTGCTGGCGGGCGTCATCCCGCTGGGGGTGGCAATGCAGGAGACCGGCGGCGCCGACCTGCTCGCGCAACTGGTTGTGCTCGCGGCCGGCGGGCTCCCGGCGCTGGCCGTGCTCGCGCTGCTGTATCTCGTGACGGCAGTGCTGACGAACATCATCTCCAATAACGCCGCCGTCGTGCTGATGATTCCCGTTGCCGCACAGGTGGCTGCCGATGTGAACGCGAGCGTCTTCTCGTTCATCCTCGCGGTCACCTTCGCGGCCTCGACGGCGTTCATGACGCCGGTGGGCTACCAGACGAACCTGTTCGTCTACGGGCCAGGTGGCTACCGGTTCACCGACTACCTGCGCGTCGGGACCCCCCTCCAGCTGCTGTTCGCTGTCGTGACGACGCTCGGTATCGCCGGCCTGTACGGACTTTGAGGTCCTCCCCGCCCTGACGCGCGGGGCTTTCTCCTTGGTTCCCCGTAACGAAACGCTTTCACCTGCCCTGGTGGTACGTCGAGGTGCGGGACCGTGGGGTAATGGTATCCTTCGGCGTTTGGGACGCCGTAATCCCGGTTCGATTCCGGGCGGTCCCACTCCGGGCGCTTCTTATTCCCGAAGTGTCGCCACCACCGGCGCAAGCATCTCATCCCCACCCAGCACGTCGAGCGCCTCTGCCCGGTCGACGGCCGGCACGTAGGTCGGCCGGCCCTTCCCCGTGGGCGAGGCGTCGTCTGGTCGCTCCTCGTCGAGCAGCCCCTCCGCCTCAAGCACGGAGAGCGTCTCGATGACATCGCTGCGCGTGACACCGACGATACGGTCACCCGCCAGGTCGTCGACCCGTTCTTCGAGCAGATCATAGACATCGAACGAGTAGGCCGGCGTCTCGCCGTCGCCGTCCAGTTCCAACACGCCAAGCAGGACGAACCGCTGGAACGGCGTCGCCTCCGCGATACGCTCTCGCATGGGGCGTGCTTCTGTGGCTCACAGCAAGAAGGTGCTGGTCCAGCCCCGCTCAGGCCGACTCGTAGTCGACGGTCTCGCCCGTCACGACGGCCAGTCCCACCGACGGTGTCCCCCACCGGAGGTGGTGTTCGGGGACCAGCGGCACCGGCACAGGCTGGTAGCCGCTGGCTCGCATCGCACGGACGCCGGTGAACCGCCCGACCTCGCGGTCGCCGTCGAAGACGCAGAACGACCCCTCACGGCGGGCGTACCGGTAGGGGAACCGGTCGGCGGGTCCTGGACACGTCAGCGCATCGACCGATTCGAAGGCAGCCGTCCGCCGTCGGTTCACTTCGAGCAGGAGCCGGGGGGCCCCCGAGTCGGCGGGTTCTTCGCGCCACGCCAGCACGCGGTCGGCGCGCGCCGACGCCGACTCCCCGTGTCGGGGCGTTGGCGACGCAGCCTTGACAGCCGCGTAGCTTCCGTCAGCCAGCCGGATACGGTCGGGGACGTGGTAGAAGCGTCGCAGGCCATCCCGCTCGCCAGCGACGAACCGTGGGGGAGCAAGTCGCTCACGAACGGTGTCGGCGTCGGCCGCGCGGGCGACGTACAGCACGGCCCGATCGTGGCGCGCTGCGTGTGCCGCCCGCTCGACGAGCGCTGTCGGGTCGCCCTCGACAGGTTCGACCGCGAGCGGGTCGGCAGCCAGCCCCGCCGGGGAATCTCGGCCAGTCGCGACCGCCGGCGGCTCGCCCGCGTCGGCCGGGCGGTCGACCGTGAGCCCGCGCGCACGTAGGTCCGCGAGTACCGTGTCAAGCACACATGTAGTACGGGCGCGGGAGTCGAAAGGCTACCGTCCCCGGTGGCTGGCCGGCGGGCAGACAGGGGTGCGAACGTTCTTATTCAGGCGCGCATAAGCCGGCACAACTGATGGCACGCGCGGAGAATGCCGAGATAATCGACCGGTTCGAGGAGTTCTATCGGAGCTACTACCGGAACGAGATCGGCGAACTCGCCCAACGATACCCCGGCGAGCAGAAGTCGCTGTACGTCGATTGGAACGACCTCTACCGATTCGACCCAGATATGGCCGAGGATTTCCTCGCTCAGCCAGCCCAGATGCAGGAGTACGCCGAGGAAGCACTCCGGCTGTACGACCTGCCGGTCGATGTCAAGCTCGGCTCCGCACACGTCCGCCTGCGGAACGTCAGCGACCGGACCGGCATCCGTGATATCCGTGCGGACCACGTCGGCAACCTCATCGCAGTGCAGGGAATCGTCCGGAAGGCGACGGACGTGCGCCCGAAGATGCGACAGGCCGCCTTCGAGTGTCAGCGCTGCGGGACGATGACGCGTATCCCCCAGTCGGACGGCGAGTTCCAGGAACCACACGAGTGTCAGGGCTGCGAACGCCAGGGGCCGTTCGCTATCAACTTCGACCAGTCGGAATTCGTCGACTCACAGAAAATCCGCGTCCAGGAATCGCCCGAGGGGCTGCGCGGCGGTGAGACGCCCCAGGCCATCGATGTGAACATCGAGGACGATATCACGGGGAAGGTGACTGCCGGCGATCACGTCACCATCACCGGGATTCTCCGGCTGGAACAGCAGGGCTCCGAACAGGAGAAGTCGCCCGTCTTCGATTTCTATATGGACGGGATGACTGTCACCATCGAAGACGAGCAGTTCGAGGAGATGGACATCTCCGAGGAGGACAAGAAGCGTATCATCGAGCTGTCGAACGATGAGGAGATCTACGAGAAGATGGTCGAGTCGATGGCACCGTCCATCTACGGCTACGAGAAACAAAAGAAGGCCATCATCCTTCAGCTGTTCTCTGGCGTGCGCAAGAACCTCCCCGACGGCTCGCGCATTCGCGGTGATCTCCATATCCTCCTCATCGGCGATCCCGGAACGGGGAAGTCGCAGCTACTTCAGTACGTGAAACAGCTCTCTCCCCGTTCCGTCTATACATCCGGGAAGGGGAGCAGTTCGGCAGGGCTTACCGCGGCAGCTGTGAGAGATGACTTCGCCGAGGGCCAGCAGTGGACGCTGGAGGCCGGCGCGCTGGTGCTGGCCGACCAGGGGGTCGCCGCGATTGACGAACTCGACAAGATGCGGTGCGTGACGGGCGATACGCTCGTTCATTTCGGGGACAGAATCGCTCGCATCGAGGACTTCGCGCACGAAGCTGCCGAGGAGGGGGAGGTCGAGACGCTGCCGAACGGCCGCACGATCCGCGACATCGACGCCGACGCGTGGACGATGACGGAGGATGGGCAGTTGGTGAAGCGCCCCGTGACAGCGGTCCACGAGTATGACGCCCCTGACGAACTCGTTGCGGTAACGACTGAGACTGGCGAGCGGCTCACGACGACGGCAGATCACCCGTATTTCGTGTTCACCGACGGCCAGCGCGTCGAGACACCGGCGAGCGACCTGGGGCGCGGAGATTGGATCTACGTTCCTCGTGGACTGCACGAATCGGTGAGCGATGGCGGAACAACGGTTGCCGAGCCGGCAGCTGCCGGAGCAGATGATGCACACGTAACTCCGGCGCTGGCTGCCGTGCTTGGATATCTCGCCGGTGACGGGAATCTGTACTACGAGCCGAACGGCGGTCCGTCCGGAATCCGATTCACCAACTCTGAGGAGGAGTTACTGTCCGACTTCGAGCGGGTCTGCCGGCTCGCATTCGACGCCGAGCCGGTTCGCCCACCGAGCGAGCAGCGCGCCGACGGTGTCGAGACCGTCCGGCTAATAGGGCGTGAGTACGCCGACCGTGTGATTGAGGCGGGGATGAACCGCGAAACATACGACGGGAAACGTCTGCCGGAGGCCGTCACTGCGGGCTCACGGACGGCAAAAGCTGCCTTCGTACGCGCCCTTGCCGACAGCGAGGGGAGCGTCGACGAGCGGAGCGTCACGATCCACTCTGCAAGCTACGAGCTACTGCTCGGCGTGAAGCAGCTACTGCTCGAATTCGGGGTCTCGAGCCAGATTCAGCACCGGGAACGCCCAGAGCAGCTGGATCTTCATCTACTCGTCGTAACTGATGCGGCGTCACTCCAGCGATTCGCTCGGTCGATTGGATTTACACTGCGCCGGAAACAGGACCAGCTTACCGACGCAGTGGAGCGCGTCTCTGGCGACCGGACGATTCTCGACGTGATTCCTGACATCGGTGACGAACTCGCTGATATCCGGTCGTCACTCCGGTTGTATCAGGCGGAGTGTGGCATTTCGGACGCCACGTACTGTGACTTCGAGAACGGACGGGCAAACGTATCGATTCGACTGGGGAGAAAGATACTCGACGCCTTCGAGTCCCGCAAGCAGACGGCGCAGCACGATCTCGACCGCGTGGCGGACGCCGACTGGGCGACGCTGACGACGCTCACAGACCGGTACCACGTTACCCAGACCGAGATTGCGCAGACGACTCGATACAGCCAGCCCCGCGTCTCGGAGCTGTGGGGCGACGATGCGGAGCTCAGAGAGACCGTCGCTGACCGACTGGCGCTGCTCATCCGTGACGTTGCGACGGCGGACCTGTCGCCGCTTCGAGAGCTCGTCTCCGCTGATGTGAAGTGGCGCCGTGTCGCGTCCGTTGAAACTGTCTCCCCCGAGTCGGACACTGACACGATACGGTTGTTACGGGCCGAACTAGCCGAGCTGCTCGGCTGCGAGGAATCGGTCGCTGTCGAGACGGCCCGAACGATGCTTGCTGACACGCCAGAGTTGAACAGCTGGGATGGCCTGAAGCGGGCGGCAGATGAGTACGACATCGCCCACCGGCAGATTGCATCCGACCTGGACGTACACCAGACAACTGTGACGCGGTGGCTGAACGGGACGGTCGAGACGGACCGCCAGCCGGCAGTGGCGGCAGCTGTTCGCCGCCGGATCGTCGCCCGTCGGGGAAAGATTCGGACGCTGCTCTCAGAAGTCGAGGCCCGGCAGACTCCAACAGTATACGACCTCACGGTCGAGGGGACACACAACTTCGTGGCGAACGGCATGGTCGTCCACA
Source organism: Halosegnis sp. (assembly GCF_042216475.1). NCBI lineage: Archaea > Methanobacteriati > Methanobacteriota > Halobacteria > Halobacteriales > Natronomonadaceae > Halosegnis > Halosegnis sp. The sequence continues at coordinate 59,894 of NZ_JBDGTV010000010.1, read as the reverse complement.
ACTCGGAGGACCAGTCTGCGATGCATCAGGCACTAGAACAACAAGAAATCAGTATCTCGAAGGCGGGCATCAACGCGACGCTGAAGTCGCGGTGTTCGCTGCTGGGCGCGGCGAACCCGATTCACGGTCGGTTCGACGAGTACGAGCCGATGGCCGAGCAGATCGACCTTGATCCGCCGCTCATCTCGCGGTTCGACCTCATCTTCACCGTCACCGACCGGCCCGACGAGGAGGAGGACCGTGCGCTGGCCGAGCACATTATCGAGACGAACTACGCGGGCGAGCTGTTCACCCACCGGGAGAGTGTCCCGACGTCGAACGTCACCGAGGAAGAGGTCGAGAGCGTCGGCGAGGACGTCGAGCCGACCATCGACACGGAGCTGCTCCGCAAGTACGTCGCCCATGCGAAGCGCAGCTGTTTCCCCACGATGACCGCCGAGGCGAAAGATGCCATCCGAGACTTCTACGTCGAACTTCGGCTGGAAGGACAGGGCGAGAACAACCCTATTCCCGTTACGGCCCGGAAGCTGGAGGCGCTGGTGCGGCTGGCGGAGGCGAGCGCGCGCGTCCGGCTGTCGGATACCGTCGAGCGCGAGGACGCCGAGCGAGTCATCGACATCGTGCGCTCGTCGCTGGAGGATGTCGGGATCGACCCAGAGACGGGCGAACTCGATGCGGATATCATCGAGTCGGGGACCTCCAAGAGCCAGCGCGACCGTATCAAGAATATCAAGGGCATCATCAGCGAGCTCGAGGACGAGTACCAGGACGGCGCGCCCGTCGAAGAGGTGTACGAACGGGCCGAGGCCGCCGGCATGGACCGTGAGAAGGCTGAACACGAAATCGGGAAGCTCCGTCAGAAAGGCGAGATATACGAGCCGACGACCGACCACCTGCGGGCGGTTTGATGGCCCCGGGCGCGCTCGTGTAGCAGCGACTGGGACGAGAAACTGTCAGTGGGCTCGCCTCCCGAGCGGGCCCCGCGCATCAACAGTACATCTTTTAGTAGCCTCGTGACAGATGAATCCATATGATCACCACGCGTGCCCGGCCAGAGGGGAGAGTTGGGTGAGTACCCACAGTCACCCCGATGGGACGCCGCTCGACCGTCCGGGAGCAACGCTGGTGTGTGACACCTCGATGGGCGACGCGGATGAGGCCTGTACCCGCGCGCTCGCGCCGGCTGGCGACGAGTCGATCTTGTGGGTGAGCTACACTCACCCGCCGGAGGACTGTCTCGCACGGCTCCCCGCGGTCCCGGCCGACCGGAAGTCGGTCATCGATGTTGGTGGCGGGACGCGGTCTGCGGCCACGAACGGCGGCGGAGGTACGGCCGGCGATAGCCGGGTGTCGGTCGCGGATCCCAACGACCTGACCGGCATCGGTATCGCCGTGGCCGAACACCTCGCGGACAACGACGGCGTCCGGGTCTGTTTCGACTCTGTGACAGCCATGCTCCAGTACGTCGGCACCGACCGCGCGTACACGTTCCTCAACTCGCTGCTGGGGCATCTGTGGAATGCCGACGCCCGCGCGCACTTTCACTTCAACCCGAACGCACACGATGACGCGACCGTGGCGGCCATCACCTCGCTGTTCGACGCCCGGGTCGATGTCAATGAGGAGAGTCTGACGGTTCGCGCCCGCGACTAATAGGCAGTCACGACCCGAAGACACAGTAGACACGCGGCCCCTGCCAGCACTGCGAGCGTGATGAACAGCGCGGTGGCGCCTGCGTAGGTGAGGAGCCCCCCTGCGAGCGTCGCGCCCAGCGCGCCGATGCCGAACATCCCGAGGTACGTGTAGCCGTACGAGAGCCCGCGGACCTCGGCCGTGGCGTAGTCGGCGATGGTCGCCTGGTAGATGGGGGCCGTCGCATAGACGAGGAAGCCGAGCGCGCCACAGACGACCACCAGCGGACGGACGCCCGCGTTGAGTGCGGGCACGAACAGAAGCGCAACGACGGTCAGCGACGCCAGTGTTGCCGCGAGCAGGCGGGCGGTCTCAATCCGGTCGGTAAGCCGGCCGCCGGCGTACTGGCCGCCCACCCCGAGCATGAGCAGGCCGGCGTACACGAACCGGCTCGGCTCGAACGTCACCGTCCCCACCGCCATCGATCCGAGCCCCGACGTGCCCGCAAGCAGGTCTGGCAGGAACGTCAACATGCCGCGGTAGTAGAGCCCGTACAGGAGGACGACCCCGAACACGAGCGCGAAGCCGCCGGTGAACAGTCGCCGAGAGTCACCAACGAGTTCGCCGAGGCTTGCTGGACCGCCATCGGTGACGGGCCTGCCCGTTCCCGTCTCGACGGCAGCCGTCTCGTCGAAAGAGACGCGCGTCATGGCGAGCGCGCCTGCGAGGGTAGGGCCGACGAAGGCGAGCACGACTAGCCGCCAGTCGAAGAAGATGAGCAGGACCGCCGCGGCGAACGGCCCGAGGACGGTCCCGACGTTCCCCGCGGCACCGTGGTAGGCGAAGCCGGTACCGCGCTCGGTCGTTCCGCGGCTCAACAGCGCCAGTCCGGCGGGGTGATAGAGACTTGCCGCGGCGCCCCAGACGGCCAGCGCGAGCGCGACACCGACCACACTGGGCGCAAGTGCCAGCAGCCCGAAGCCGACGGCCATCCCGACCAGCGAGATGACGACGAGTCCCCGGGACTCGCGGCTGTCGGCGAGCACGCCTGCGGGAAGCGCCCCGAGGCCGACCAGCCCGTAGCCGAGGCCGACCGCCAGCCCGAGCGTCGCCGGTGTCGTTGCGAACGCGTCGAGCCACGCGACGACGAACACCGGGATGGAGAGTTCGTAGACGTGAAACAGCGCGTGACCGAGCATCGTGAAGCCGACGATGCGACGGTCGTTCGCGTTCATATCGATGCTGGGTCGGTGCCGCGACAAAAGCGTTCGTCTCCACGCTCCGTGGCTGATCGGGCCGCTCATCGGTCCGTGATTACTCTCCGGTCGGATGTGTATCAGTCGTCAGCTGCCTGCACGTCCGCTCGCATCGGGGTGACGAGCGCGTCGACTGACGCCGGGTCACGGGCGGCCGCAACGAGGTGGTCGCGAGTCGCGCGGGGGAGGTGGCTAGCGACATCGTGAACTTTCGTCTCGACGGCCGCCCAGTCGAGCGGTCGCTCCGGATCCCCTCGTGCGATGTCGACAAACCGTTCGTGGTGCTCGTCGGCCGCCACGACGACGCGGGCGGCCCACCGCTCGGGGAACGGCTCAGCCACGGCCGGTGTCGTCGTCACCTCTGTCGCATCGAGGAGCCGACGGAACGCGGGGTCGTCGAGCTGGTCGAGACAGCCGTGGTACGCCCCGAAGCCGGCCTGGCCTGTCGTGAGCGCAACCGCCGCCCCGTACGGCATGCTGAACTGGCAGTCGACGAAGTTGTCGGGTCGCCGTTTCGCCTCGATTGGATCGCCGGTGAGCCGCACGCCTGGTTGCGGGAGTTCGACGCGGATCGACTCGACGGCCGTTGTGTCTACAGTCCCCGCGATGTCGACGAGTGCGTCCAGCGCGGGGTGGGTGTACCGACAGCACGGGTACGGTTTCAGTGACGTCTCGGTGACGGCGTGGCTTTCGGCGACCGTCGCGACGGCCGCTGGGTCAGGGTCACCGGAGTATGCATAGAGGAGGCCGTCATCGCCAGCCAGCGGCTCGGTGGCGCCCTCGAAGCCGGCCGTCGCGAGATCGACAGCGGTGATGCCACGGCGCGCAGCGAGACCGGGGTGGAGCCGCTTGTTCCACGCACCGTTGGCCAGAAACTGCAGCGAGCCAGCGGCCTGACTGCCGTTCGTGCCGAACGCTGCTGCAAACTGCTCTCGGTCCAGCCCAGCGACGATGCCTGCGGCCGCCGTCGCGCCGAACGTGCCAGCCGTGGCCGTTCCGTGGAACCCGCGGTCGTAATGGGCATCTGGCCCCACCGCTTCGCCGACCGCACAGGCGACATCGTAGCCGGCGTCGATAGCCGTGAATAGCCGGGCGACGGACGCGTCTTCGCGCTCGGCGACGGCCAGCGCAGCCGGCACCACCGGCGCGCCGGGGTGGAGCGACGACTCGCGGTGGGTGTCATCGAAATCGAGACTGTGCGCGAGCGCGCCGTTGACGAGTGCGGCCACGCCTGCCGGCCGACGCTCGCCGGTCGTCCACACCGTCGCTGGGCCTGCGGCCCCGTCGGCCAGTGTCTTGGCGGCCGCCTCGAATGTCGGCGTCGAGTCGGCGTGTGCACCCGCCCCGAGCGCGACGCCAACTGTGTCGAGGAGGTGTCGGCCGAGTCGGTCACGGACGGCACCCGTTGGCGCTGTCGCCGTCACGCAGCGCTCGACAAGGCGGTCTGTGGGGGTTGCCATACGCCGCGGTCGTCGCCGGGCTACAAAACTGCTCGGGGGTGTCGCGTAACTACCATGTGACCCCTTTCCGAACAGCGTTGCATGACGACAGACGAGACGCGGACGCGTGTGCTTGACGGCGTGACTGTGGTCGACCTTTCGACGTTCGTCACAGGCGGGTTCGCGACGACAATGCTCGCCAACCAGGGTGCGGAGGTCATCAAGGTAGAGCGGCCGGGGACCGGCGACGACTCCCGCCACTCTGGGCCGCCGTTTGTCGCCCCCGGCGACTACGACGGCCCGGGCCGCACCCCAGACGAGGGGGAGTCGCCGTATTTCTGGACGGTCAACTACGACAAGCGGTCGGTCGAGCTCGATTTGAAGACCGACGAAGGACTGGCGGCACTGTACGACCTCGCGCGCGAGGCGGACGTGTTCGTCGAGAACTTCCGGCCGGGGACAGCCGATCGTATCGGCGTCGGCTACGACGATATTCGCGAGCGCAACGAGGATGTCGTCTACTGCTCCATCTCGGCGTTCGGCGACAGTGGTCCGTGGAGCGAGCGGCCTGGCTACGATCTGCTCGTGCAAGGGACCAGCGGTATCATGTCCGTCACTGGTCCCGAAGACGGCGACCCAGTCAAGGTGGGACTCCCCCAGACGGACCTAATCACGGCGATGTGGGCGGCGTTCGGCATCATGGGTGCGCTGTTCCGCCGCGAACTCACCGGCGAGGGTGACCGGGTTGAGCTCGCGATGCACGATGCCGCGCTCCCGTGGCTGACCAAGCAGGCGGCCAAGGCGTTCGTCGGCGAGCAACCGACCCGGATGGGAACGAAAGATCCCGTCCTTGCGCCCTATCAGGCGTACCCGACGGCCGACGGCTATCTCAACGTTGGCTGTGCGAACCAGAAACTCTGGCGCGGGCTCTGTGAGGCCATCGGGCGAGCGGAGTTGGCCGACGACCCTCGCTTCGAGACGAACGCCGACCGCGTCGAACACATGGACGAACTCGAGGCGGAACTATCGGCCACCTTCGAGGAGCGTACGACTGACGAGTGGGTCGAGCGGCTGGCCGAGGAGGCAGGCCTACCGGTCGGGCCGGTGTACGACGTGCCGACAGCCCTCGACAACGAACAGACGGAGGCCCGCGGCGTCGTTACGACGCTCGAGCACCCGGCCGTCGGTGAGATAGATGCGCTCGAACATCCGCTCAATTACGAGCACGCCGAGGCCGGCTTCGACGACGCACCGCCGTTGCTCGGCGAGGATACGGAGGCGGTGTTGCGCGACCTGGGTTACGGCAACGCGGAGCTGGACCAGCTGCGCGAGGCAGGCGCCATCCCCGACCGCTGACACGGAGCGAGCGGACGCCCACCCGTTCAGGAGTGGGAGGATATCAAGGACAGACATTTGCCCTTGCCAGGCGACCCCTACCCATGTCGTACGGACCCTACGAGCATCTCTCAGTCGAGGTGGCCGACGGCGTCGCCGAGGTGACGTTCGGTCGCCCTGAGAAGTACAATGCGCTGAATACCGCGACGATGTTCGACCTGCGGCGGGCATTCTCGGAGTTCCGGCTTGACCGCTCTCTCGATGTCATCGTCGTGACCGGCGAGGGGGACGATGCCTTCTCGGCGGGTGCAGATATCGAGCAGTACGCGGGCCCTTCGGCAGACCACGATCCGATGCAGAAGGAGCGCCAGGAGCTCTTCTTCGACGCGTATACGGCCGCAAAGCACGTTCATGCCCCAGTTATCGCCAAAATAAACGGCTACTGTGTTGGTGGTGGACTCATCTTCGCGATGTACTGTGACCTGCGGGTGGCCGTCGACGAGGCGGAGTTCGGGGTTCCAGTCACCGATATCGGCCAGATTCCCACTGGCGGCGCCACCTACCGAGCGACACAGCTCGTCGGCGAAGCGAAGGCGAAGGAACTCGTCTACACAGCGGGGATGATAGACGCCGCCGAAGCCCATCGTATCGGGCTCGTGAACGATACTGTCGCTCGTGACCAGCTCGACGAGACAGTCGCCGAACTCGTCGCAGCCATTCAGGATACTGGCCGATTAGCAGTCAAAAACTCGAAGCGGGCTATCGACGCCGCGGTGGAGAGTCCAGCGCTTGCGACGGCCCGCGAGCGTGAGGCAGAACTCTGGTGGGAGCAGTTTGCCACCGAGGAGCGCCGCCGGCTGGTCGACGAGTTCACCGACCCATGACCGGCCCGCTCTCGGACGTGACGGTCGTCGAGTTGACCGTCCACCGGGCGGGCCCGTTCTGCGGCGCGCTGCTCGCGGATCTGGGCGCGGACGTGGTGAAGATCGAGCGCCCCGACGTCGGCGACCCGGCTCGCTCGCAGGGGCTCGGGCCCGAGAACAAGTCGGGCTACTTTATGGCGAACAACCGCAACAAGCGGTCGGTCGAACTCGACCTGAAGACCGAGGCAGGGACTGAGGCGGCGTTGGCGCTGCTGGCGGAGGCAGACGCGTTCGTCGAGAACTTCGGATACGGCGTCGCCGAGCAGCTTGGACTGGGGTACGAGGCCGTCCGCGCGGTGAACGAGGACATCATCTATGCGAGCGTGAAGGGGTACGGCGAAACAGGGCCAGCCCGCGAGAAGAAGGGGCTTGACCTCATCTTGCAGGCGGAGGCGGGAATCATGTCCGTCACCGGTCCAGAGGGGGGCGAGCCGGTGAAGGTAGGGCAGGCGATCGGCGACCTCACCGCGGGGATGTTCGCTGCGATTGCACTCCTGGCACGACTCCACGAGCGCGACCAGACGCCTCCCGAGGCGTTCACCGGCAAATTCGATGTGGGCCTGTTCGATGCCGTCACGGCCGTGATGAACGAGTATATCACCTTCCACTCGCTGACTGGCGAGGTGCCCGGTCCGCAGGGAACCACCCATCAGTCCATCTGTCCGTATGGGCTGTTCGAGGCGAGCGACGGCCGGTTCGTGACGGGCGTGCCGGGCGATGATCGATGGGATGCGTTTGTCGATGTCGTGGGCTGTGAGGAGTTGCGTGGCTACGCGAGCAACGACGAGCGGATGGCGAACCGGGAGCACGTCCGGGCGGTGCTGAGCGAGCGGTTTCGTGAGGAGCCGGTCGATCACTGGCTTGACGTGCTCACCGAGGCAGGCTTCCCAACCGGGCCACTCAACGACCTCGCGGCCGTCGTCGATCACGAGCAGACGGCTGCGCGCAATCTCGTTGTCGCCCATGAAGACCCCGATGCTGGTGAGGTGGCACTGCCAGGCCATCCGGTTCACTTCCCAGACTTCGAGCCGACGATTCGGGCACCAGCACCGCGGCTTGGCGAGCACACTGACGCCGTCTTCGCCGATCTGGCCGACGACCAGACGACGCTCGACGAGTGGGTCGAGGGAGGGGCGTTCGGTAACTGACGCCGAAGCGCCGGGTACTTGGCTGCGACCCACATACGGCGAGTAATGAGCGAGGACCACGGGGGGTTCGAAGACGTCCGCGACAACGTCGTGGGCCACCCGATGGTGAGTCTGCTGTCGTACGCGCGTCGCTACTGGGTGCGACTGACGCTTGGGGTCGTCGCGTCGTTTCTGACGCGGTTCGCCCGGCTCGTGCCGCCGGTGGTCGTCGCGGCGGCTATCGACCGGGTCATCCGCACCTCTGGCGAGACGGGCCTCCTGACGCGGGTGGGACTGCTGCCCGCTGGCGAGATAACTGGGCAGGCGGCCCGGCTGGCCCTCCTGGAGCAACTCGTCGGCATCGCTGTGCTGGCGTACGCTGTCCGGTCGGTGTCGCGGTTCGCCTCTCGATACCTGCTGCAGGCGACCGCCCAGAAGGTCCAGCGCGATCTCCGGAACGACACCTACGACCATCTCCAGCATCTCTCGATGGACTTCTTTGTCGACCACCAGACTGGCGGGATGATGTCTATCCTCAACAGCGACATCAATCGGCTGGAGCAGTTCCTCAACACTGAATTCCGCCAGCTCATCCGGGTAGTGGCGACCGTCGGCGGCATCGCCGTCATCCTGTGGTTTTATTCGCCGAAGCTGGCGCTCATCGCGCTGGCGCCAGTTCCGATCATCGGGCTGGCGAGCGGCCGGTTCCTGACGTGGATCGAGCCGCGCTACAAATCCATCCGGGAGACGGTCGCGCGGCTCAACACACGCTTGGAGAACAACCTCGGTGGTGCGGCCGTAATCAAGGCGTTTGACCGCTACGGGTTCGAGCGGGACCGCGTCGCCCAGCAAAGCGCCCGCTACCACGACGAGAAGGTGCGAGCGTTGCGTATCCGCCGCGGCTTCTTCTCGACGCTGCGGCTGTTGACGGGCATCGTTTTTGTCGTTGCGCTGTACGTCGGCGGCCGCGACATCATCGGTGCTGAGACGGCCGGCGGCATCGCCCTCTCGACGGGCGGATTCGCGCTCTTTTTCCTGCTGTTGCGGCGGCTTTACTCGCCGATGCGGCGGGTGGGCAAGTCTGCTAATAAATACCAGCTCGCCAAGTCCAGCGCCGAGCGGGTGTTCGGGTTGCTCGGCCGCGAGCCGACCATCACTTCGCCGGCAGACCCACACCGACCCGAGACGGTTGCGGGCGATGTCGCGTTTGAGGGGGTCACCTTCGCGTACGGCGACCGCGAGCCGGTCATCCACGACGTCTCATTGGACGTGCCCGCGGGTGCGACCGTCGGGCTGGCGGGAGCGACCGGCGCGGGCAAATCAACGCTGCTGAAGCTGGTTGCCCGCTTCCACGACGTTGATGCGGGATGTGTGCGCGTCGACGGGGTCGACGTCCGCGAGTATGACCTGCAGGCGCTACGGGACGAAATCGCCATCGTCGAGCAGAACCCGTACCTGTTCTCTGGGACGGTCGCAGAGAACATCGCCTACGGCGACCGTAGCACCCTCGAGACAGAGTGGTACGAGGACGTCGACGACGAGCAGGCAGCTCGTGACCGGGTACGCGAAGTCGCTGAGGCCGCAGAGGCCCACGAGTTCATCACCGACCTGCCGGACGGCTACGACACCCGCGTCGGCGAGCGAGGGGTGAAGCTGTCGGGCGGCCAGCGCCAGCGGCTCGCCATCGCCCGCGCGCTGCTCAACGACCCCGCCATCATCATCTTCGACGAGGCAACCAGCGACGTGGACACCGAGACGGAGGAGCTCATTCAGGAGAGTCTCGACCGGTTGGTCGAGGAACGCACGGCATTCGTCATTGCCCACCGGCTCTCGACGATCAAAGATGCCGACGAGATTGTCGTGATGGACGACGGCCGCATCGTCGAACAGGGCAGCCACGACGACCTGCTCGCCGCCCGCGGTGAGTACGCTGACCTGTGGTTAGCACAGGCCGACGCTGGTCCTGCCCCGGCTGACGACTGACGCCCGGGCTAACCGAACAGGTTCGGGCCGAACCATTCCACGGATGCTGCCGTACCTGTTAGTATGCAGAGGCGTTCACCACAGTCCGATCCGGGGAGCGAGTCCGACGCACCGACGGTTTTGGTCGCCGTCGACGAGAGCGATGCTGCCGCCCGCGGTGTTGACCACGCGCTGGCTGTCGCAGCAAGTTGGGACGGGCGACTCCACGTCGTCCATGCCCGTCCGCCCGCTGAGGCGCCCCCAACCGACCCGCCGACGACGGATCCTCGCCGGGCGCAAGCGCTCGTGCTCACGGTCGCTGAGCGCGCGCTCGACCGTGGTATCCCCGTTGAGGCGGTCGTCCGGCCCGGCCGTCCACACCGCGTCATCGCGTCGTATGCCGAGGAGATTAACGCCGACCTCGTCGTGCTGGGAGCTCGCACTGATGCCGACTACCGCGGGTCGGTGGCGAGCCGGGTCGCAACAGCGACCGACCGGGCCGTGGCGCCGGTGTGAACTGCGTTGAGCTCACGTTCCGAGGCACTCGGCCTGCTCTGCCTGTCGATCTCGATAACACAGCTGAATCTGTCCGTCCCACAGGTTGACCCGACTGCTAGCGGTGACCTGCGGGCGGGCGGCGCCGACGGCCTCGAATACGTGTGTCGCCACCATGACGGGAACGCCGTCTGGCGGGGTGGTCCCGTGACGCCGCAAGCGGAGACGGGTCGGGGTGCCCTACTGGCATGTCGACCCCACGAGCGGCTGCTGACCGGCAAGGATGTTTGGGAAGCTCCCGCTGCCGTGCTGCTGGGTGTCGAACATCGGGCACGAGAGTGCCGGCACACTCCATGTCCTGAGAGCCGCGGACATGGAGTCAAACGTCGAGGGAGGTGACGAGGCAGAACGCGTGAACCGCCTCGGGGTCAAGCCCCGTGGCATTCGCCTCGACAGCCGGTGAAGACGGATCGGACCGCACGAGTTATTATTAACGATTGCATCTTGAGATAACAATACTACACATATAGACCCTTGTTTTCAACAGCGACATTAATAACGCCACGATGGCTACCAGAGCATAATGACCGACGCAGGCGAGTCGTCTGACGGCCACGACCACGATGGTGCGGCCGAGGTGACTGTCCGCCTGTCCGTCCCCGATATGGACTGTGCGTCGTGTGCCGGCAAAGTGGAGTCGGCGCTTTCGGGCGTCGATGGCGTGGTCGGCTACGAGACCCGCCCGACCAGCGGGACGGTCGTCGTCACGCATGAAGGGAACGAAGCGGCCGTCGTCGCCGCCATCGAGGCAGCCGGCTACGAGGTGACCGGCGCCGACACGACCGTTGAGGGCCGGGCCGTCTGGACAAGCCCTCGCGGGCGCAAAACGCTGGTCGGCGGTCTCGCGTTGGGTGCCGGCCTGCTCGTAGAGTTTCTTCTCATCGGATTGGACAGCCGCCTGGCCGTCGTCGCTGGCACGCCCATCTCTGTGGCGGATACGCTATTCCTCCTTGCCGTTGCTGTCGCCGGTCAGGCTATCCTCCGGCACGGCTACCAGTCTGCACGGGCACTCAGCCTTGACATCGACTTCTTGATGTCGGCTGCGATCCTGGGCGCGCTGACGGCGAGTCTCGTCTTCGGCGAGGTGCTGTACTTCGAAGCAGCGACGCTGGCGGTCCTGTTCAGCGTCGCCGAACTGCTGGAGCGGTACTCCATCGACCGCGCGCGCATGTCACTACGCGAGTTGATGGAACTCACTCCCGACGAAGCCACTGTCGAGCGTGACGGCGAGGAAGTCGTTGTCCCCGTCGAGTCAGTAACGGTCGGCGACCGAGTCCACGTGCGCCCCGGCGAGAAGGTGCCGACGGACGGCGTCGTTGTCGACGGCGACAGCGCCGTCGACCAGTCGCCTGTCACCGGCGAGAGCGTCCCCGTCGACAAGACAGTCGGTGACGAGGTGTTCGCGGGCACTATCAACGAGGGTGGCTACCTCGTCGTCGAGGTGACGGCCGCGCCCGGCGATGACACGCTCTCGCGGGTGGTCGAACTCGTCGAGGCAGCCCAATCGAACCAGACCGACCGCGAACAACTGGTCGAGCGGTTCGCCGCCTACTACACGCCGGTCGTCGTCCTCTTCGCCATCGTCGTGACCGTTGGTGCACCCTTCGTCGCCGGCACCCCCGTCTCAACGGCCGTCGTTTACGGGCTCACCCTGCTCGTCCTCGCGTGTCCCTGTGCCTTCGTCATCGCCACGCCTGTCTCGGTCGTCTCAGGAATCACCAGCGCGGCCCGCAACGGTGTACTCGTGAAAGGGGGTGACCACCTCGAAGCGATGGGCGACGTCGATGTCGTCGCCTTCGACAAGACGGGGACGCTCACGACGGGCGAGCTGACCGTCACGGATGTTGTCCCGCTCAACGGGAACACCGAGGCGGACGTGCTCCGGTGTGCCCGTGGACTGGAGCGGCGCAGCGAACATCCAATCGGCGAGGCCATCCTCGCGCGGGCCGACGAGCCCGGCGACGCGCCGACAGTCACCGACTTCGAGAGTCTCGCCGGCAAGGGCGTCCGGGCGCGGCTCGACGGCACAGCACACTACGCCGGCAAGCCGGGGCTGTTCGAGGAGCTTGGCTTCGACCTCTCGCATGTCCATGCCACCACCGACGGTGGGACCGTCACGCGGACAGCCCGGGACATCTGCGAGCGGGCCGACTGTCTTGACCTGTTGACCGACACCGTCCCGGACCTGCAGGCGGCAGGGAAGACGGTCGTCCTCGTCGGGACGGCCGACGAACTGGAGGGCATCATCGCCCTTGCCGACGAACCCAGGCCCGCCGCGGCCCGAACTATCGCTCGCCTGCGTGAACTTGGTGTCGAGCGGACGGTCATGCTCACCGGTGACAACGAGCGCACTGCCCAGGCCGTTGCCGAAGAGGTCGGCATCGATGAGTATCGCGCGGAGCTGCTCCCCGACGAGAAGGTCGCGGCTATTGAGGAACTCGTCGCTGCTAACGATGGTGTAGCGATGGTTGGCGATGGCATCAACGACGCGCCGGCGCTCGCGACGGCGACAGTGGGTATCGCGATGGGTGCCGCCGGCACGGACACGGCCCTCGAGACAGCCGATGTCGCGCTCATGGGCGACGACCTTTCGAAGCTGCCGTACCTCTACGAACTGGCTGGCGCGGCTGACGGCGTCATCCGACAGAACGTCGTCGCCAGTCTCGCGGTGAAGGCACTCCTCGCGCTGGCGGTGCCATTCGGCTACGTCCCCATCTGGCTCGCTGTACTGGCCGGCGATGCCGGCATGACGATTGGGGTCACCGCCAATGCTGCCCGCCTCGCCCGTCTGCGCCCCGACGACTAATCACCGATGGCTGCCGCGACCTGCTCGCGGAGCCGTCGGCGCCGGTGGAATGCCTCGGCGCCCGCCCAGCCAACAAGAACGAGTCCGGCTGCCAGCGTCTGCACGAACTGCCACGGCCCCATCCACACCGGCCGTATCCACGGGGTGACGTGGGCCCACCGTTCGCCAAGCCAGGCAGCTTGGGCCGACAACGGCGTGTTCGCGAACGTTTCCGTCAGCAGCCGGGCGGGCGTAACCCCGGCCGAACCGGGGGTCAGCGACGCACTGTTTGTGAGCGTGGCCGCACCGGTCGCGTTCTGCTCGCGGATCGTCGGCCCGCCTGGCTCGTCGCCTAACTTGATGCGCTCTGCATCGTAAGGGCCCCACGGTGCGTAGAACTCCCAGACCACCTCGCCGTCGGGTGTCACTTCCATCACCCGGTGGTTGAGTGTATCCGTCACGAGGGTGTTCCCGTTCGGGAGCCGGTCGGCATCTCGCGGCCAATTGAAGTTCCCCGTTAGCGTCCACGTCCGGGTCCACGACCCGTTCGTACGGGCGTACTCGACGACGCGATCGTTCTCCGAGTCGGCCACCAGCATTGTCGGCGTCCCACCCTCGCCACGGAGGTACTGTGGGTTGTGCTGTTCGTACAGCACGTCGTGCTCCTCGTCGCTGCCAAGCCGCCGGCTGATGTCGCCAGTCGTCCGGTTGATGACGAACACCTGGTCGAAGTTGCGCGGCGAGACGAGATACTCACCCTCGGCTACCTTGTCGACATCGTTGACGTGGGTCCAGTCGCCGCTGTAGCGCCCGCCGTTCGACCGATCGAAGCCGTGGTCACGGAACCGCCACCGCCAGACAACCGCTTCCTCAGAGCGGTCGTACAGGAGAATCTGGTCATCGTTCCGCTCTGCCGTTTCGTTGTAGTTGCGCATGTTGCCGACGAGCAGCTGATCGCCGTTGATCAGGTCGACATCGTGCGTATCCTCCCAATCGAACGTTTCCGACCAGGCCGTCTCGCCCGTCTTGGGATTCCAGACGGTGACGACCGTCTCTCCCGGACGCGTCCCGGTGATGAGCAGCGAGCCGTTCGCCAGCGGGTCGACATCGTAGAACCAGACGATGCCGTCGTTTGCCCCATCGTACACCCACTCCACCTCGCCGCGGGGGCCGACGCCGACGAGTCGAGCGGGCTTTTTACTGCTCTGCTGGCCAGCAATCTTGAACCCCTGGACGGAGATGACCGTCGTTCCGTTCGCCGGTTCGGAAACGGTGCCGGCCTGCAGGCTCGTCGCGCCGCCGCCGACCGCCGAGACGGCCGTCGGTGCCACGAGCACGAGCACGAGCAGGAGCACACAGCCACGGGCGACCCACTGAGGAGAGGCGTCGACCGGGAGCCGACCGCCGCTCATCCGCGCGTCTCCCGACTGGTGTGGTCGACGGCGCGTGGTGGATGAGGGCTCACGCCCGGTCTGCGATGTCGGCCGCGATGTCGTCCAGCTCCTCGTCGGACAACTCCGGTGGCGTGCCCGCGACGGCGTGGATGGGATTGCCGCCGTCATCCTCGAATCGCGGAATAATGTGTCCGTGGACGTGGGGCACCTCTTGGCCCGCCGCTGGTCCGTTGTTGAACGCGACGTTGGAGGCATCGGCCCCGACGCTCTCCTCGACGACGGCCACGAGGTCGTGGAGGAGTTCGTACAGCGCGTGTGCGGAGTGGCCGTCCAGTTCCTGGAGGTGTTGGTGGTGAGCCGTCGGGATGACGAGCGTATGGCCCCGTGCGAGTGGGTTGGCATCAAGGAACGCCATCGCGCCGTCCCGCTCGGCCACCGTCCGGGCCGGGAGTTCCCCCTCGACGATGCGACAGAACACGCAGTCGTCGGCTGCCGTCATATGGCCGAGCCAACGCAGGCCGCCGTCAAGAGGTTGTCGTCGCACGTGCACACTGGCGGGAGTTTCATATCGCCGGCGGCCATGTGTACCGGTACCGATGGGCAAGTACGCGTTCCTCATCAACTCACCGCCGGACAACCCAGGACCGATTGCGAACAACCTCGAGTATGCCCGCAACCTCGACGAGGCGGGCCACGAGGTGACTGTCTTCTTCGACGGCCAGGGGACCCAGTGGATTCCCGAGGCAGAAGAGAACCCCGACAGCGTCGTTGGCGACTACTATCATGAGGCGAAGCGGCGCGGCCTCATCGATGGTGCCTGCGGTCACTGTGCGGCGTTCTTCGAGATTGACGATGATATCGAAGCAGCCGGCGTCGCGCTCGATGGCGGCGTTGAGGGTGCTGAGGGGCCGGGCGACCACCACGGCCCAGATGTCGCCGCGCTGGCCGAGGCAGGCTACGAACTCATCAACGTCGGGTGACGACGCGGTAGATACAACACGCGGGACGACCCACGGGGGGTATGCACCCCTCACGTCGGCGGCTCCTCATGTGGTCGCTGCTGGCCGCCGGTTTCCTGCTTGTCAATTTCCACCGGACAGCCACTGCCGTGCTGGCCGACAGCCTTGCACGTACCTTCGACACCGACGCCGCGGGGCTGGGCCTGCTGCACGCCTCTTTCTTCTATATTTACGCCGCGCTCCAGTTGCCTGCGGGGCTAGTCGTCGACCGATACGGCCCGCGTCGGGTTGCGGCTGTGGGGCTGGGCGTGATGACCGCAGGCGTCCTCGCCTTTGCGGCCGCGGAGAGCTTCACGAGTGCCTTCCTCGCGCGGGCTGCCGTTGGTCTGGGCGGGAGCGTACTCTACGTTGCGACGCTGCGGTTCTGTGCGACGTGGTTCGACGCGACGGCGTACGCGACGATGACCGGGCTAACTATCGCCGCCGCTGGCGTCGGCGGCATCCTCGCGACCACACCGCTGGCGCTGGCCATCGAGGCGAGTGGCTGGCGGTCGGCCCTGCTCGCTGCGGGCGCCGCGGGCGGCACCGTCGCCGTCGGAATCGGGCTGTTCGTACGCGACCACCCCGGTGCTCGCATCGCTAGCGACGGCGGCGGGACGCCACCCTCGTTCGCACAGGTCGTTACAAACACGCGCCATGTCCTGAGCGAGGTCGAGACGTGGCTACTCGGCGTGATGCTCTTTTTCGTGCTTGGGACGAACTTCACTGTCCTCGGATTGTGGGGCGTCCCGTTCATCGTCGACGTGTATGGGGTATCCGTCGCGACGGCTTCCACGTACGTCCTGCTCGGCAACGTCGGCTTCGTATTTGGATCGCCAGCCTTTGGACTACTCTCTGACCGGCTGGAACGGCGGACAGGACTCATCGTCGCGGCTGCACTCGCGTTCACCGGCTCTTATGTTGCTCTGCTGGCGGCGCCGCCGCTGCCCGTCGTCGGCGGCGCGTTCTTTCTCGCGCTGTTTGCCAACGGCGGTGTCGCGCTCGCGTTCACCGTCGCGAAGGAGCGCCACCGGCAGGCTGTCGGCGGTACCGTCACCGGCGTCATCAACAGTCTCGGCTACTTCGGCGCAGCCGTCCTTCCGGCAGTCCTCGGCTATGTGCTCGACAGCTACTGGACGGGCGATGTCATCAACGGCGCACGCGTCTACACGCCACTGGGCTACCGGGTTGCCTTCGGGGTCGCCGTAGCAACGGGCGTCGCCGCCACGCTCTGTGCGCTGACGCTCCACTACCGCGAGAGCACCTCTGCCAGCGCGGCGACGTAACTTTCCCGGGTGTGGTCGAGCCGCGAGAGCCATACTTCCTGATATGAGGGATGGATGAGCGGCACAACCCGGCCGAACGGCATCTCGACTGGTTCGAGGACGCGTTCGAGGAAGCCGTCGAGTTCGCGGCCGACCAGCGCGAACACCGACTGAGTGGCGTGCTTGCCGGTCGGAAGTACCGCTGCGGGATTGACCGTCTCAAGTTCCCTCTCGAGCCAGGGCCGGCAGTTCGCCCGCTCGTCTGCTGTCGGGTCGCGATTCTCGGGCGGGTGACACTTCACCGCGTTCGTGTAGTACGCAGCCGAGACTCCTGCGTCCGCGAGGAGCGCACGCACCTTCCGGCCCGAGGCACGCGAGGTGTAGGCCGCGCCCGTTAGGTTGCCACCCTGCCAGCGGTCTGCCTCCGGTGTGCCCGCTGCCGGCGCCTCTCCGACGACAACCACGTCTGCGTCCGTTGGCCCCGTCCCCCACGAGATACGGGTGCGGGACTCACACAGCGTCGGACAGCGACGGCAGTCGTCGGCTAATCTGTACACCGCGTCATCAGGATACGACACCTCGCTGGGATCCACAGTGGTTTGTCGGCTACTCGTCAGCCGGTTCGGAGACGATATCCTCCTCGTCGGCGACCGTGTATGAGGGCAAGGGGACGAGCGTCACCGGTCGGTCAACCCGTTTGACGAGCGACTGAGAGACGCTCCCGGAGATGATTCGTTCCGTCCGGGAGTGCTGTCGCAGCCCGGTGACGAGCCGATCGGCGTCGACGCTGTCGGCGACGGCGACCATCTCCTCAGCCGGCGACCGCCCGCGGTTCAGTTGACGGGCGCGCACGTCCGCGTCGACGTCGAACACCGACTCGAAGGTTGTGAGTGCCTCTTCGCCGGCAGAGGCGGCATCCACGTCGCTGTTGGTCAGCACGTGAACCACCTCGACCCGGTCGTCCGGCGCGGCGACATCGTTGAGGAACAAAGCGAGTGTCTCGCTGGCTTCCTCCCCGTCTGTCCCGACAAGGAACGTTACCATGACGCATGAATATGACTGCGGTGATAAAAAATCCTCTTCTCGGCTCCCTCTGGCGGTCCAACCTGCGAGACCGATTCGTCTTTCAACCAGCGGCCGCCATTCGACGTATGGACCGTTTCGCCGAGGTCTCTGACCAGTACAACCCGGACGACGTAGAGCCGGGCGTCTTCGACTACTGGGCGGAGACGGACGCCTACGAGCAGACGCGCCAGCACCGCGCTGACGGCGAGGAGTTCTTCTTCGTCGACGGCCCGCCGTACACATCCGGGGCTGCCCACATGGGGACGACGTGGAACAAGACGCTGAAAGACGCCTACATCCGCTACAAGCGAATGCAGGGGTTCGACGTCGCCGACCGCCCCGGCTACGACATGCACGGGCTCCCCATCGAGACAAAGGTGGAGGAGCAGCTTGGCTTCGAGAACAAGAAGGATATCGAGGCGTTCGGGATGGAGGCGTTCATCGACGCCTGCAAGGAGTTTGCCGACGAGCAGTTGGCGGGGCTCCAGGAGGACTTCCGCTCATTCGGCGTCTGGATGGACTGGGAGAATCCCTACAAGACGGTCTCCCCCGAGTACATGGAGGCCGTCTGGTGGGCGTTTCAGCAGGTCCACGAGCGTGGGCTCGTCGAGCGAGGCAAGCGCTCTATCACGCAGTGTCCCCGGTGTGAGACTGCTATAGCGAAAAACGAGGTGGAGTACCACGAAGTGGAGGACCCCTCTATCTACGTGAAGTTCCCCCTTGCCGACCGCGACGGGTCGCTCGTCGCGTGGACCACCACCCCGTGGACCGTGCCGGCGAACACGTTCATCGCCGTCGATGAGGATGTCGAGTACGTCGGTGTCGACGCGACGAAAGCCGACCAGACGGAGCGGCTCTACGTCGCCGAGGATGTCCTCGAGGAGGTGCTGAAGAAGGGCCGCTACGAGGAGTACGAGGTTGTCGAGGAGCTGGCCGGCGCCGAGATGGTCGGCTGGGAGTACGACCACCCACTGGCCGAGGAAGTGCCCGACCACCCCGACTTCGAGGGAGCCGGCCAGGTGTACCACGCCGACTACGTCGAGGTGGATCGGACGGGGCTGGTCCACTCCGCCCCGGGCCACGGTCAAGAGGACTTCGAGCGCGGCCAGGAGCTGGGATTAGACATCTTCTGTCCAGTCGGCAGCGATGGCGTCTACGACGAGCGAGCCGGCGCATACGCCGGTGACTTCGTCCGCGACGCTAACGACGACATCATCGCTGACCTACGGGCGAACGGCCACTTGCTCGCTGAGGAGACGTACGTCCACGACTACGGCCAGTGCTGGCGGTGCGACACGGACATCATCTTCCTTGCGACCGACCAGTGGTTCATCACGGTTACCGATATCAAGGACGAACTGCTCGCCAACATCGACGACAGCGAGTGGTACCCACCTGACGCGCGGGACAACCGGTTCCGCAACTTCGTCGAGGAGTCCCCCGACTGGAATGTCTCCCGCCAGCGCTACTGGGGCGTCCCCATACCCATCTGGCTCCCCGAGGACTGGTCGGGGAACATGGAGGAGGCCATCGTCGTCGGCACGCGTGAGGAGCTTGCCGACCGGGCCGACCAGGATATCTCTCCCGACGCGGTCGATCTCCACCGCCCCACCGTCGACGACGTGACCATCACCGAAGATGGCAGCACCTACAGGCGAGTACCGGACGTGTTCGATGTCTGGATTGACTCCTCGGCGGCATCGTGGGGCACTCTCGACTATCCCGAGAACGAGGCAGACTTCGAGCGGCTCTGGCCGGCTGATCTCATCATCGAGGCTCACGACCAGACCCGTGGCTGGTTCTGGTCGCAGCTTGGGATGGGGACGGCCGCGCTTGGCGAAATCCCCTATCAAGACGTGGTGATGCACGGCTATGCTAACATGCCGGACGGCCGCGGCATGTCCAAGTCGAAGGGCATCACCGTCGAACCCGACGAGGTCATCGAAGAGTACGGCGCCGACCCGATGCGGCTGTTCCTGCTTTCGCGGAACCCGCAGGGCGAAGACATGCGTTTCTCGTGGGAGGAGACCGAGAATATGCAGCGGGACCTCAACATCCTCTGGAACGTGTTCCGGTTCCCGCTCCCGTACATGCGCACCGACGGGTTCACGCCCGAGTCGGTCGACCTCGCGGAGTGTGCCCTCGAAACGGTCGATCAGTGGCTGCTTTCGCGGCTCCAGACAGTTGTCACGGAGATGACCGATGCCTGGGAGCACTACCGACAGGATGAGGCGCTGGAGACGCTGCTGGAGTTCGTCGTCGAGGATGTCTCGCGGTTCTACGTGCAGGTCGTCCGCGAGCGGATGTGGGAAGAGGGTGACTCGGCCTCCAAGACGGCCGCCTACGCGACGTTTCACCACGTCCTCACCGAGACGGTGAAACTGTTTGCGCCGTACGCCCCGTTCATCAGCGAGCGCATCTATGGCGCGCTCACCGGTGATGCCGGCCACCCGACCGTCCACATGTGCGACTGGCCAACGCCCGAGGACGGGTGGCGTGACCCCGCCCTTGAGGCAGACGTCGCGACAGTGCGGGCTGTCGAGGAGGCGGGCGCGAACGCCCGACAGCAGGCCGGCCGGAGCCTCCGGTGGCCGGTGACACGTGTCGTCGTCGCCGCCAACGACGAACGGGCCGCCGACGCGGTCGACCGCCGACGCGAGCTGGTCCGCGAGCGGCTCAATGCCCGACAGGTGGAGCTCGTCGAACCCGGGGCCGACTGGACAGAGCTTGCCTACGGCGCCCGTGCGGACATGTCCGTGCTTGGGCCTGCATTCGGCGGCGAGGCTGGCGAAGTGATGGACGCGCTCAATGCCGTCACCGTCGAGACAAAAGATCTGTCGGCACTGGAGCGAGCCGTCGCCGACGAACTCGGCCGGTCTGTCGAGCTGACTGCAGAGATGGTCGAGTTCGTCACTCAGACGCCCGAGGGCGTTGAGGGGACGGAGTTCCGGGTTGCCCGCGATGATGAGGGTCCCGCCACTGGCGGGGTTGTCTATGTCGATGCCGAACTCACTGACGATATCGAGGCCGAAGGGTACGCCCGCGAAATCATCCGGCGTGTTCAAGAGGTTCGTAAAGAACTCGCCCTTGAGATGGACGACGAGATTCGCCTCGAGCTGGATGTCGGCGACGACCGGGTAGCCGACCTCGTGGCGGATTACGAGTCGCTCATCACCGACGAGACGCGTGCGACCTTCGGTGAGGTGACCAACGGAGTCCGTGAGTCGTACGAGATTGAGGGCGTGCCGGTGACCATCGCCGTCGCAGCTGTCGACCGGGCGGCTGCGGAGTGACCGGCTCGAACGACTAACCCCGCCGCTCTCTTCTACCGACCGATGAGCCGGGGCGCCGTCGTTGCTGTCGCACTGGTAATGGCGAGTCTCGTCGCTGGGCCGGCGACGGCAGCCCCCTCGCCTCTACGGGGCCCCGAGCCCACCACCGTCGAGACGACCGACACACCTGGCACCATCGAGCGGTCATTCGTCATCGGCCTGACGCCGGCGACGCCGGGAAGCGTCGAGGTGCGGCTCACTCTCGCGATACCCGATGCGGTGAGCGAACTCACGGTGACGCTTCCCGCCAACGTGAGCGTCACCCGGCTCGATGGGTTCCGGGCAACCGACGACGGGTACGAGTGGACCGGGACCGATACCCCGACGCTCACATACGATCTTCCGGCCAACCAGACGACGACCGGCGGTCGGCTTGACGGCCGTTATGCCTTCGTCGATGTCGGTGAGTGGACTATCGTCCCGACGCCGCGGGCGGGACTGTCCTACGCGCGACCACCGAACAGGCCGTAACAACCGACTACGCGACGGACGGCGCAGGTGCCGCCGGGCGTGATCTCGTCTATCTTGGCGAGTCGACCCGCTACGAGTGGACCGCCGCTGGCGAGCAATTCACACTCGTCGTCCCGGTGGCCGCGCGGCTCAGGGAGGAGCCGACGGCAGTGCTCGACTCGCTCTCGGCGGCTGCCGAGCGGCTCACTATCGGCCCCCGGGACACAGCCCACCTCGTCGTGGTTGCACCGACATCGGTCGCGTGGGGGCCTGCGGGTATCCAGACCGGTGAGCGTGACTTCTGGGTGTACGCGAATGCAACCGTCGACTCACCAGCAAATATCTGGATCCACGAGTACGTCCATACCAGACAGACCTACCGGCCGACGGCAACGACCCGCTGGACGATTGAGGGGACCGCCAAATACTACGCTGCCTTGGAGACGCTCAGGCAGGGTCGCATTGATTTCGAGCAGTTTCGACGGCATCTCGGGCGTGCAGGTCGGTACGACGGCGTCCTCGCGGATCCGACGACATGGACGGACGTTCTCGTACCGTACCTGAACGGTGCACTCGTTGCCGGTGAACTCGACCGCCGGATTCGGCGCGCCAGCGGCGGCGAGGCATCGCTCGCGACCGTGCTTCGCTCGCTGAACGGCTCCGTCGACCGTGAGACACTCCTGTCGGCCGTCGAGCGGACTGGCAACGCAAGCACGCGCACGGCCGCAGAGACGTACACACAGACGGATACCCTCCCCGACCCGTGGTCGCGGGCCGAACACGAGGCAGCGTTCGGGAGCGTTCCGGCGACGCCGACGCCAACCGCAACGGCCACGCCGACCCCAACGGCCACACCCACGCCGACAGCGACGCCCACGCGTCCATCGACCGAGACTCCGAGACGGACACTCTCAGCGACACCTTCGGCGTCGCCGTCCCCGACGCAGACCGGCGGTCAGGCTGGTGTGGGGCTTCTTGCAGCGTTAGCGGCGCTCGCGGTCGTCGGCTGGCAAGCATCGACTCAGAGGTAGTCGGCCAGCGCGGGCGCAACGCTCACGTCGCTGACAGGCCGCTCGACGGTATCGGTCGCCCACAGTCCAGCGACGCCGGCGTCTGCGAGTCGCGCGCGGGCGCTGTCGGCGAACACCGGATGGAGACAGGCGACGTAGACGGCCGCGGCCGCTCGCTCGTACAGTCGGTCGATCGCCGCCGACATGGTGCTCCCGGTGGCGACGATGTCATCGACGAGCACGACCGCACGGCCACCAGGGTCGGTCCCCGCTGGCGCTGTCGTCACTTCGCCGGTGTCGTAGTCGCGCGTCTTCTCGAAGTGATCGGTCGTGCCCGTGCCATAGGCATCTCGGACGCGCTCGGCGAGTCCGATTGCGCCCTCGTCGGGTGCGAGGAACAGTGGGTCATCGATGACCGGCAGCGCCTCCGCGAGCAGCGGCGCGGCGTCGACGGCCTCGACGGGGACATCGAAGAAGTCGCTAACTGCGGGTTCGTGTGGATTGACCGTCAGGACGCGGTCAGTCCCCGTCGAGATGGCCTGGGCGACCGCCCGTGCGGAGATGGGTTCGCCCTCGCGGAAGGCGCGGTCCTGCCGCGCGTACCCCATATACGGCAGGACGGTCACCACCTCGTCGAACGACTCGCGTGCGAGGTCCTGAAGCTGGAGCAGCTCGAGGTGTGCCTCGGCAGAGGTCGTCGCCGCGACGACGACCGCCCGGTCGCCACCAGCGTCGGGGACGCGCAGCTTGAACTCACCGTCGGCGAATCGTTCCGTCTCGACGACGGCGAGACGCTCGTCGAGTTCGTCGGCGAGCGCCGCGCCGAGCGACTGTGACGCCGACCCCGGCAGTATCATATCCGAGGCTCCACCCGTACGGTAACAAGCGTTTCCTTCACGACCTACTGACGACGGCCAGCCGGCGGCAGCCGGAGACACCGGTTGCCCGCTCGCGCCACCCCTCGCCAGCGTCCGCGAGCACAGTCCCCTCGGCGGTGACCGCATACACTGCGTTGGCCGTTGGCGCAGCGTCGACGACTGCCGGCGCGCCCATCTCGATCCACTCGCCGTCGCGCCGCTCAATGAGGGTTCCGTCGTCCGCGACGGCGACGGTCCGATTGCCACCGGTCGCGACCGCGCGAAATCCCCCCGGGCGCCGCTGCATCCACCCGTTTGCGAGCGCATACAGTCCGTCGTCGGTCGCCGCGAGCACATCTCGCCCAACGGCTACGTCGCGGGCGTCCGACAGTCCGACGTGGGTTCCGTCGAGCCGGTGAACTCCCTCGGCCGCTGCCAGCAGGTCCCCTGCGACTGCGCGCACGTCTGCGAGTTGGCCGAGGGTAGTCCAGTCTTCGCCGTCGTAGCGGGCAATCCTGTCCTCGCCCGCGGCGATTAGCCCATCCGCGAACCCGACAGCATCAGCCGGCCCGAACCCCGTCGTTTCGATGCCATCGTCAGTTGCGACGAGTGCGTCCGTCTCGGTTGCTGCGGCGACCCGGCCGTCCGCGCACGCGACGTCGCGGGCCGACTCGCGGACCGCAAGGCCGAACTCGCCGACAAGATCACCGGAGACAGACACGCGCACGAGTCCTCCATCTGCTGTAATAAAGGCGGTCTGGGCGGAGCCGCCGGCGTATACCCGCTTCTCATCGAGCGAGACATCACCGTCGGTGCTCACAGTCGCTCGCCCCGCTCGCGGTAACGCTCGTAGGTACCCCGCGCCCACGCAACGGCGCCATCCGCCGTCGAGTGAAGCAGCCCGCTCACGCCGTCGTCGTACGTTGTCAGCGCTGCGCCCTCGTCGTCGAACACTGTCAGCCCGAACGCGAGGGGCTCCTCGAGGACATGCACTTCGAGGCCGGCTGCTACCGCCTCGTCGAACGCATCGTAGCTCTCCCTGAGCGCCTCTACGGCCGGTCGTTCGACGACGATGCCCCGGTGGTAGCCCGCCTCGACGGCCTCATGGAGGTCGGGCATGAACCGCGGGACGGCAGCTGGCGAGAGCGACCGGATTTCATCGGCATCGTCGGCAAGCGAGTCGAACGTCGACAGCGGTCGCTCGGGAGCGTGGCGGTCGGCCGTCACCACCGTCGCCTCCTCAAGAAATGCCGGTGGCACGCCCGCGTCGGCTGGCACTGACGCCAGCACCGGTCGCGCGGCCGTCAGCCGCTCCAGTCGCTCCCGGTAGGTAGCATGTGTCTGTGCAGCGAGCCGGCCGCTCGCGGTCAGCGCGTACCCGTCGTCCGTCTCCCGAACCAACCCTAGCTCTGTGAGTTCCCGTAGTCCCTTGTACGCCGTCGACCGTGCCACGTCGAGTTCCTCCCGCAGCGTCCGCTGGCGTTTTGGCCCGTCGGCCAGCGCCGACAGCAGCGGCGCCCGCGTATCCAGTGCAGCGCCGAGTCCGTCGACGGACTCGTCCGGCGAGACCCAACTCATACTCACACGTGCGGCGGCGTCCACTAAGACCTGTCCGTTCGAGCCTCGAACGGTCGCTGGGTGCCGAACGACGCGTCGTCCGGTGACGTAAATCGGGAGTCGTCTTTACATAAGAGTGCCACCCGCTGGCGATTCCTGCCCTCCCCTCGTCCCTTCCGACCGACACCACTTTCTTCGCCCCCCGGATACGCCCGCGCATGAAGGTGTTCGGGTCGAGCGGCGTCCGCGGGGTGGTCGGCGAGACGGTCACGCCCGAGTTCGTTGGCCGCGTTGCCCGGGCAGCCGGGTCGACGCTGCGGGCCGATGCTGTTGCTGTCGCCCGCGACACGCGCCGTACCGGTGAGATGCTCGCGGATGCCGTCTCGGCCGGCCTCGCGGCGACTGGCAGCGATGTTCACCGGCTCGGCGTTGTACCCACGCCGGGCGTACAGGCGTACGCCGAGCGAACAGGGGTCCCTGCGCTTGTCGTCACGGCGAGCCACAACCCGCCCCAGTACAATGGCCTGAAACTCGTCGGTGCGGACGGTGCGGAACTGTCACGTGACACCCTCGAGCGGGTCGAGGACCGCCTGCTCGCCGAGCGGTTCGACGCGGCTGACTGGGCGACGACCGGCGAGTCCAGCCGTGTCACGTCGGCTCGGCGAGAATACGTCGCCGACCTGCTCGCAGCCGTCGATCATGAGCGGATTGCCGCGGCCGACCTCACCGTTGCGCTCGATCCCGGCCACGGCGCCGGAGCACTCACCTCCCCCGAGTTCTTTCGCGAACTCGGCTGTCGGGTGCTCACGGTCAACGCCCAGCCAGATGGCCACTTCCCAGGCCGCGACCCAGAGCCGGTCGCCGCGAATCTTGAAGATCTCGCGACGCTCGTCGCCACGACGGACGCGGACGTGGGTATCGCCCACGACGGCGACGCTGACCGAGCCATCTTCTACGACGAGACGGGAACCTATATCGAGGGAGACGCCAGTCTCGCGGCGCTCGCTGCTGCCGCGCTCGAGGCCGGTGACATGGCTGTCTCGGCAGTAAATGTCTCCCAACGGCTCGTCGACGTCGCAGAGCAGACAGGCGCTACCCTCGAGTTGACCCCTATCGGGTCGACGAACATTATCACGCGTATCCGCGAGCTGGTTGCCGAGGGCGAGCGGGTCCCTGTCGCCGGGGAGGGGAACGGCGGCGTTCTGTTTCCTGACTACCGGCTCGCCCGTGACGGCGCCTACACCGCCGCGCGCTTTCTCGAGCTACTGTGTAGCCAGCCGGCGTCGGCGGCCGTCGCCGATTTCGATGGCTATGCGAACGTCCGGGAGAACGTCAGCTATGAGACGGACGCCGAACGGGAAGCGATGCTCGCAGCCGCGGAGACATACGCCGAGCAGGCCGACGCAACGCCGACGACCATCGACGGCTATCGGCTTGACTACGGTGATGCGTGGGTGCTCGTACGCCCGTCCGGGACGGAACCAGTCGTCCGGGTGTACGCCGAGGCCCGGGAGCGCGGGCGAGCTCGCGACCTCGTTGATGATGTCCACGACACTCTGCTCGCGGCTCGGTCAGACTCTTAGGGCTCTGGTATCGCTGCCAGCTGCTCGGCAAGCGCCTCCCGTTCCCGCTCCAGTTGCCCCAGCGCCTGCGACACCTCACCTGCGGCCAGCCGCTCGCGGTCCGTCTCGGTGAGTTGCGACAGCGCCCGAGCCGCTTCGCAGAGTCGTTCGTAGTCGACAGTGTCGGGTACCCCTCGGACCGTCCGGAGGGCCGCCAACGTCGCATCGTCGGCGAACCGCCCGCAGACGCGGGCATACTCCTCACACTGGTAGCGGAGCGTCTCGGCGTCGGGCGGCGGATACGAGACTTGTAGCGGCGTCGCGTCGAGATTAGTGAGGTAGGTCCGGTTGGTAGCGACGTGCCGCTTCAGCGCGCCAGGGTCCTCAACGAGGTGTGAGAGTTTCTCGGCACTATAATCGGCATACTCGAGGAGCGTCGTGACAGACTCCTCGCCGACCGGTGCCGACTCGACGTACTCTGCGAGCCGGGTCGGCGGCTCACGGAAGTCAACGAGCGGGTATGCCTCGGCGGTTGCGACGACGGCAAGCGTCTTGCGGGCCGATGAGTCTCGCTTCAGCCGGTCGAAGTCGGCTGCCACCCGTTCATTGTACGCGACAATCGGCTCTCGGAGTTGCTCGACGGGCGCCTCAAGGTCGGCCTCACCCAACTCGAGGAGGCGCTCGGCATCGGCGATTCGCTCTGCGAGCGTGTCGAGGCGCTCGCGGGCTGCCCGGCGTCGCTCGCGAAGCAGTTCCTCGGCGGCCTCCCACTCCACGAGTAAATCGGCGTACTCGCGGGCGGGGTCCAGCGCCGCACGGGCCTCTTCGAAATCAGCCGCCGACAGCCGCTTTTTGTGAACGGCGTCATCGGCCGCCTCGAACGCCTCGTAGGCGGGCAACGAGTCGTCGAGGCCGGCGGTATGCTCTGCGACCCGTTCTTGGAACTCGACGTACGCCTGGAAGCCGGAGCCAGTCGCGGCTTCTTCGTTGTCGTCGAGCAACCGCCGGAAGGTGTGATAAGCGCCAGCCGTCCGGCGGAGCAGCGACTCGCCGCCCGCGTTCTCCACCCGCGAGTGGACTCGCTCGTACTCGTCAGCCGCGACCACGAGCCGGTGACGAATCCGCTCAGGGTCGGGGGCGGTCCCGGCTGTCGCGTCAGTCTCGCGGGCGTCTGCCATCAGTCCTCGTACACCTCCGCCGGGTCGAAGACGCGCTTGCCGACCGTCTCTCCCTCGAGTGTCCGGTGGAAACACGAGTGGTGGCCGGTATGACAGGCGCCGCCCGCCTGCTCGACGACGTACAGCAGAGCGTCGGCATCACAGTCGACGCGTACCTCTTTGACCGTCTGCGTATGGCCGCTCGTGGCCCCCTTGTGCCACAGCTCTTCCCGCGACCGGGAGTAGTAGTGGGCCTCGCCGGTTTCGCGGGTGCGTGCGAGCGCCTCGCGGTTCACGTATGCGAGCATCAGTACCTCGCCCGTCTCGGCATCCTGCGCAACCGCCGGGACGAGCCCATCCGGCTCAAACTCCACGTCGACGGCGTCGGCCTCGCTCATACTCGCAGTCGGCAAGCACGCCCGATATGTCTTTTCACGGTACGCCCCAGAGCACGCGCAGCAGTCGGAACAGCAGGTCACCGTACGTTACAGCGACGACTAACCCGAGGAACGTCGGGACAATGAACGGGAGCCCGGGGGTGAGCCAGACCTCATCACGCGCAACGAGTAGATCCAACCCGTCGCGTAACTCCTCGGGCGTTGTTCCGTAGGCAGTCCCCTCGAGGGCGGCGAGGAATGCCGCTGCGCCCCATGAATCTTCGTGTTCGATTCGACGGACCGCCGGCTCTGAGGCGTCGCCGCCGTCAGTCACCGGTGGCCCGGCAGTGAGTGCGCCATCGGTGGGGTCGCCTCGCTCATCCTCGGGTGGGAGCGAGGCCGGGTCGCGGTACCAATCTGGATCGGCCCGCAGGTCTGACAGCGTCGCCCGCCGCCACCGGAGGTACATCCGCAGTGCGTCTAAATCGAGGCCATCGCGAGTGAGGCCGTCGGGCGTCTCCAGCAGACTCCCGTGTTCCGTTGCGACCGCCGGCACTGAGACCGGTCTACCGACGAACGCGAGCGGGCGCAGGTGGCCGTCGAGCAGGTTGCGGGTTGCCAGCGCTAGCGGGAACGTCGCGCCCACGACTACTGCGTTCGAGAGTACAGTCATCGACAGCACACCCAGCGGCGGGCGAACGAGTGGCAGCACCGCGCCGGGGAGGTAGTAGGCGGGGAATTCAGGAAAAACGACGGCAAGCGTGATAATGGCCTTCGCATCGGCGCCGCCGAAGCCACCGACTCGCCAGAACGCGTAGCCGAGTGGCGCGACGAACCCTAACGACACACCGACATGCACGAGGAACAGTCGGCGGCGGACGGCGTCGGCTTCGAGCGCGGTGGCAGCGTCGGCGACGAGTAAGACGAGTCCGAGAGCAACCAGCGGCACCCACAGCTCGTTGCGTACGCGCCGCGTCTGGACATCGCGGTAGGCTGCCAGCGCGAACACGGGCAGCGCGAAGAGTCGGCACAGCGCTGTCGTGCGGCTAGCGAACAGCGTGTCGAGCGTGGCCGCGAGGCTCACGACTCTACTGGTTGCGGGCCTGTATAAGTGGTTGTGGGTCTCGCGAGCGAAACGGTAAGGAGAGCCCGACTAGATGACGCGGTTCTGCAGGTAGTCGAGGTGTTTGGCGTTGTAGACGATCTGGACGGTGTCGGCAGCGGGCGAGCCGATACACGTCAGCCGAACGTTCTTCTCCTCGACCTCCTCGTCGGAGAGAATCTGCTGCATGTCCATGTCGATATCGCCCTCGGTGACGATGGCTGCGCAGTTCGCGCATGCACCCGCTCGACACGAGAACGGCCAGTCGAAGCCCTGCGCTTCTGCCGCCTCGAGAATATACTCGCCCTCGTTGACGTCGAGGGAGCCATAGTCTTCGTCACCGAGACCGGCGTCGGCGGCCTTCTCGAAGAGGTCGTCGTCGTCCATCTCCCAGCCGTGGTCGTCCAGCACTTCGTAGTTGAGGTATTCTACCGTTGGCATCACGCCGAGATAGGGCCTCGCCCGTGTTAAAAGTCGCCTTTTGCGGGACGCAGCGACTCCCGGCCGGCAGCGGGCTATAGCACTGTTGAGAAGACGATGAACGAGGCAAGCGCGGAGATGGTTGGCGTCGCAATCCAGAGCACGACGACCCGCGCAGTCGCCGAGGGGTCAAACAGGTCGCCTCCGGTGAGTTCGCTCGGGTCTTCGTCGCCGATGGCCGGGACATCGGCGGCACCTCCCGCACGCTCGGCGGGCAGCGCGACGCCGCCGGCCCCCTCCGCCAGCGGCTCGTCGCCCTCACGCATCGTCCGGGCGGCCTCCGAGAGCCGGGTCGTCCGCGTTGCTCGGCCCCAGCCTAGCCCGACGATACACATCGTGGACGAGACCGCCAGCGATGCGGGGATTCCGATCTGCGAGAGGAACGTGATGAGACTCGCACTCACGAGCTCGACAATAAGTGCCGCGAGCAACGGGAGGTCGGTCAGGCCGGTGCCGACCGTGTCCAGCGTCCGACGGGCGATGGTGAATGCGCCGACGCCGATTGCGCCGCCGGCCAGCAGCACGCCGGCATCGATGGAGAGTGCCCCGCTGCCGACCAGCGGTGCGACGGCGTTCGCAACGTTCGATGCCCCAGCCGAGAACGCCATGTAACATCCGATGGCGACGACCAAGAGTCGCGTCGTCGCTGCCTTCAGTCCGGTCGCCTCTTCGAGGCCGACCCACGCGTCCAGATACACGTACAGGTACCGGCCGATGACGGCACACACCCAGAAGGCGATGAGCGGCGCGACGAGCCACCACGAGACGATGCGGCCCATGACATCCCAGGCGAGCGAATTTGACGCTAACCCCAGGCCGGCGATAGCGCCGACTGCCGTCATGGACGTTGAGGCCGGGACGCCGAACAGGTTCGAAATCAGCAGCGCCATGCCAATAAAAAAGAGGATTGCGACGCTGGCGAGCAGTGAGAACTGCGATGCGGGGACGATTTCGCCGCCCATCGTGTCGATGACGTTGCGGCCGACGGTCCAGCCGCCAAGCAGCGCAAAGACGGTCATCAGCGCGGCAGCGACCGTCTTGCCGAGCGTCTCGCTGCCCACAGCGGGGCCGAACGCGACGCCCGTTGAGGACCCCCCAATATTGAAGCCGACGAACGCAGCGACGGCGAGCCCAACCACGAGTAGCACCGACAGCATACCGGAGTGGTGGACGGCCCGCCGACTTAAGCGCCGCGCGAGCGAACCCGGGTGGCTTTACCTGCCCGTCCCCAGCCGCCGATATGTTCGAGGGTTTTGAGGTGATTCCCGCGGTCGACGTCCAGGACGGCCAGGTCGTCCAACTGGTGGGCGGCGAGCGCGACACCGGCAAGACATACGGCGATCCCGTCGAGGCGGCCCGCCGGTGGGTTGAGGCGGGCGCTGAGACGCTCCACCTCGTCGATCTCGACGGTGCCTTCGAGGGCGAACGGGCCAACGCGGCCGCCATCGCCGCCATCCTCGAGGCCGTCGACGTCGACGTGCAGTTGGGCGGCGGCATCCGCACTGCGGAGGATGCGCTCGGCCTGCTCGAGACAGGGGTCGACCGGGTCATTCTCGGCACTGCAGCCGTCGAAACGCCTGATCTCGTCGCCGATATCTCCGAGGTACACCCCGGGAGTGTGATGGTGAGTCTCGACGCGAAAGAGGGGGAGGTGGTCGTCTCGGGCTGGACCGAGGGGACCGGCCTCGATCCTGCGACAGCGGCTGCTCGCTACGAAGAGCTCGGCGCAGGCGCCATCCTGTTCACCAACGTCGACGTGGAGGGACGACTGGAAGGGGTGCGAACGGATCCGGTCGAGCGGGTTGTCGAGGCCGTCGACGTGCCGGTAGTTGCATCCGGTGGCGTGGCGACGCTCGCGGATGTCCGGTCACTGCGGGCCGCGGGCGCGGCCGCTGTCGTCGTCGGGACGGCACTCTACGAGGGCCGATTTACGCTGGCGGCCGCTCAGTCTCTATAGGTACAGCAACGGGCCAGCGCGTAGCCGACCGCGCCGGTGAGCGCCGCGCTCGTCGGCGAAGAGGCGGACAGCTGCGAACTCGCGCGAACGACGGCCCGCCCGAGCGACGGCGCGATAGCTTGGAACACGACCGTTCGAAGTTCCTCACGACACCTATACCCGTCACCTCTCCTCGCGTTTTGAGAACGCCGGTCAGGCACAACGGTCTTGTCTTCGCCCTGAGAAGCGCCGGTATGACCGACCGCACGGCGGCCGTAACTCGGGAGACGGCCGAGACCGATATCGAGGTGATTCTCGATGTCGACGGCGACGGAGATGCCACCGTCGACACCGGCGTCGGCTTCTTCGATCACATGCTGACAGCCTTCGCCACCCACGGCCTATTTGATCTGACCGTGCGGTGTGATGGTGATCTTGCCATCGATGACCACCATACCGTCGAAGATGTCGCTATCACGCTCGGGCAGGCGTTCGACGAGGCACTCGGGGACAAACGCGGCGTCGTCCGGTATGCCGACCGACGGGTACCGCTTGACGAGGCTCTTGCGACCGTCGTCGTAGACCTCTCTGGCCGTCCCTACTTCGTGTGGCGCGGCGAATTCTCCCAGTCAGCTGTCGGCGAGTTCACCAGCGATATGGCCCGTCACTTCTGTGAGTCCTTCGCGGCTCATGCGAATCTCACGCTCCATGCTCGCGTCGAGGGGCGGAATGCCCACCACGAGATCGAGGCGCTGTTCAAAGGACTGACCCGCGCGCTTGACGACGCTACCCGGGTCGACGAGCGGCGCGGCGACGCCCCGAGTACCAAGGGGACGCTGTGAACCGCCTCGGGGTCAGGCCCCGAGGCACTCGGCCTGCTCCACCTGTAGACGCCACTCCCTCTCTGTCTGCCATCGGCCGCCCGCACCACTGGCTCGCATGTCGGACGAGACGTGCACAACAATCGTTCAGGCATCACGACATACAAACAAGCATCATCCACTGAGGAATCGCAGCGTTCGATAGCGTTGGGTCGAACAATTGTTCCCCCGATAGGCGTTCGCCGTGGCCTGTCGGCGTCTCCGCAGTAACCGCGCGGTCAGGGTCACTCGCGCCGCTTCGGCCGGTCATCGACGAGTGCGACCGACGTGTGTGGCTCGACCGGTAGGAATCGGCGGACCGTGAGCGGCGTGTCGGGATGTCCCGTGTGTTTCTGCCGGCTGACCGGACGCTGGGGCTGCCGCCTGCCAACGAATTGGCGAGTCGCGACTGGCTAACGACCGTCGCGGACGGGACCTCCGTGGTTGCCTCCTACGACGGCGACGTCATTGGTCACGCACTGTTCGTCCCCATCGAGGCCTCGCGGTACGCACTGGCCATTTTCGTCCGGCCCGGCTACCAGAACTCGAGTATCGGCGCCGCGCTGCTCGCGTCTAAGTTTGTCCGTGTGTGCTCAGCCGGCGAGACGGCCATCACCCTGACCGTGGATCGATGTAACGAGCGTGCCCTGCATTCTATCGCGCGCACGGGTTCGCGCTCAAGTCGACCGTTGAGGGAACAGTCGCGATACGTCGCGACCTGTGAGGCTACGGGTCGCGTATCTGGTCCTGCGAAACGGTCAATCGATCGTGGGCGTCGGCGTGCTCAAGCGCCGCCTCGACAGCCGACGCCTCGAGGTCGTAGGCGCCCGCGGCCATCTCAACTGCCTCCTCCCGGGCGAGCGGGAACTCCCGGCTCTCGAGGAAGCGCATCACCTTCCGGTAGCCTTTCGGGACACGCGAGGAGGTGCCTGCGCCCGTCGCGGCCATTGATCCCGCCCGTTCGTCTTCTGTCTCATCGGCGTCGATGTCGGCGCTCTCGTCCGCCTGTTCGCTTTTCCCCGTATCCTCGACCTCCGGCTCCACGTCCGTCGCTGCCGCGTCAATGAGCGGGTCGAGCACGGACGCGAGCCGGTCGCGACAGCCATCACACAGTATCATCCGCTTCCCGTCGCCGTCGGGGTCGTGTTCGGCCGGGAGCACCTCGAAGGCGCCCGACGCCGTGTTGCCACAGAAGTCACAGCCTGAGACCTGACGCATACCCGGACCTCAGCACCGGATGAGTAAACCGTAACGGCACTGGGGCGGAACGCACAAACCACAGCGTGCCGACCCTCCAGGCATGTTCGACGAGATTATGGCGAAGTTCGCCGACTCGCCTGGCCAACGGGCGGTCGTGCGGCTCCTCCTTGAGCGGGGGTTCTCGGTGAACGAGGAGGGGAGAGTCGTCTCCGGCGGCATCGAGATTCCCGACACGGGCATCGCCCGTGAAGCGGGTGTCGACCGCCGAGTCGTCGACGCGACAACCGACGCCATTCTCGCGGATCCCGACCTTGAGCGGGTGTTTCGCAACATCTCAGCTATCCCGTCACTGATGGACCTCGCACCTGTACTTGGGCTGTCTGTGCTGACGGTACAGGTGGTCGACGAGACGCAGGCGGGCATCGTCGCTGAGGTGACGACGGCCATCGCCGAGCAGGGCATCTCGATTCGACAGACGATCTCTGAGGATCCCGAATTCACCGACGAGCCGAAACTGTACGTGATTACAGACGAGCCGCTGCCCGGAGACTTGGTCACTGAACTCCAGTCGCTGTCGTTTGTCCGAAAGCTGGAACTCGAATGAGCGCTCCCGAGCCGTATCGGACTGTCGCGAGCCCCGCCAGGGCCGCGTTTACCGTCCGCGGCTCGGAGTTTATCGGTCACGTCCGGCCAGTTGAGACGACCGAAGCCGCCGAGGCGTTCATCGAGACGATACGCGGGAAGCATGCGGACGCTACCCACAATGTTCCTGCTTACCGGGTGCGGGCGAGTCCCTTCCGCGAGTACGCCGACGACGACGGCGAGCCGTCCGGCAGCGCTGGTGACCCGGCGCTCAACGTGCTCCAAGGCGAGGGTCTCGAGAACATTGCTGTTGTCGTCACTCGCTATTACGGCGGGACGAACCTCGGTGTCGGCGGGTTAGCGCGTGCCTACAGCCAGGCAGTGAAAACTGCTGTCGATGAGGCGGGCATCGTCGAGCGGACACCCCATGAGCGGCTTCAGGCTGTCGTCGACTATGACGACTCTGGGACGGTTCGAAGCGTGCTGGAATCGGCGGACGTCGACTTCGAAGCCGAGTACGAGGCGCGCGTCAGCTTCGAGGTGCAGGTTCCAGTCGCAGATGCGGCTGCCCTCCGGGACCGACTCCGTAGCGCAACCGGCGGCCGTATCGAACTCGACTGATAATCACCCAACGGCGCGGTGTCTGACGCGCGTCGTGCGCCGCTTCCGATGGAGGTGTCTTTCCGTCGCCGTTGGGCGAATCTGCGGGTGAAGACAGGGGGTTGACCGCACTCGACCAACCGTCGACGTAGTTGTGTCTACCGAGGTAGCCTACCTGAAAGCATCGACTTGTGACCGTCAGCCGAGCCGGAAGGACGGTTCGTCTTCCTCGGTGTCGCCGTCGAGATCCTCCAACTGGATGACCTCGTCGTCGTCGGCCTCCTCGACCTGCTCGGAAAGTTTGGTGACGTATCGCTTGTATTCGTCGAGCTGTTCGCGCAGGTGTTCGGCCTCGAGTTCGAGCCGCTCGTGCTCGCGCACGAAGCTCTTGGGCACCTCCACTTTCGGGGGGAACGACTCCGTTTCCGAGGACGTCGAGTCGTTTATCTCGTGTTCCGGGACGACCTGTACCTTCCCGTCGTGGGCAACGAGCGTCTCCACGTAGTCGCGGAACACCGCCGATAGCGAGATATCACGCTCCTCTGCGATCTCACGCAGGGTCTCAAAGGAGTCTTCGTTGACCCGGAAGGAGATCGTCTTGTTCTTGTTGCCCATCGTGTCATCGTGTCGACCGCCCACACTTATAAACGTTCGTCAGACGCTCGCATGCCAGGCCGACTACAGTGGGGTGGGCGCAGGGGGCATCTCTCGCTTGTGGGCGCTCTGCTCGTACAACTCGACGACGCGATCGACGGCCGACTCGGGGACAGCAAGCGTCTCGACGGTGGCGTGTTTCGAGAGTGGCCCGTCGACGTGGAGTGCGAGAATTGCGTCGAGGGTATCGTAATTGAGCCCCATCTCTGCCTCATCCGTCTGACCCTCCCACATCTCGGCGCTGGGCGGCTTCTCGACGAGGTCCGTTGGGACGTCGAGGTGAGCCGCGAGCTGGCGAACCTGCCGTTTGTAGAGGTTGCCGATAGGATTGCAGTCGACGGCCTGATCGCCGTACTTCGTGTAGTAACCCGTCAGCGCTTCTGAGCGGTTGCCCGTGCCCAGCACGACCCGATTCTCGGTGTTGGCAACGAAGTAGTTGAGTACCGCGCGCGTGCGAACACGGACATTACCGAGCGCAGTCCTGTCGTCAGCGCCCTCCGGGTAGGCGTCGACGAACGCATCGACAATGGGAGTGACATCGAGCACGTCGTACTCGATATCGAGCAGCTCGGCGACCCGCTCTGCGTCGCTCATGTTCTCGTCGGTGTTGACCTCGCTCGGCATCACCAGCCCATGAACAGCGTCGGGGCCTAACGCCTCTACGGCGAGGTGAGCAGTGAGCGTCGAGTCGATGCCGCCCGACAGGCCGACGACCGCGCCCGTCGCGCCGGCGTCGTCGACGACGCCCTCGATGAAGGCGGTGATATGTTCGCGGTGGCGGTCCAGTTCCGTCTCGGAAAGGTCGAGTGTGACGGGTGTGCCCTCGACCAGCGGCTCGGAGATACTCATCACCTGTGTTCGGGCCGGGAGTGACAAATACGTGCCGCGAGGGGGTCGGTTCCTGCACGTTCGTCCGGTCGAAACGCTACGTTGAAGTGCGACGCTGGGGTAAACTCTGGCGTTGGAGGCGTGCCGTTGGTCCAGTGGTAGGACATTAGCTTCCCAAGCTAATAGCCCGGGTTCAATTCCCGGACGGCACACTCATTCGATTCGCTGCTCTTCCTCGACCGTTCGCTCGCTGTCGACGTTGCCTGTATTTAGCGTCCCAGCCGGCTCGAACAGGAGGACATGACACTCTTCGTCGGCGACAGGCTGGTGGTCGACGCCAGCGGGAACGACATGAAACTGGCCGGCGGTGAGGTGAACATCCGTTCGGTCCCGGAAGCGGATGGTCAACTCCCCTTCTTGGACGAGGAACAACTCGTCGGCCGACTCGTGGTGGTGCCAGTCGAAGGTCCCCTCAAGACGGGCGAGCTTCACGTGCTGGCCGTTGAGTTCAGCGGCCACATGTGGCGACCAGAACTCCTCGATGCGGGCGAACGCCTCGGCGAGGTCAACGACCATGTCGGTCCAAGGGCCGGGTCCCACTCGACTCTACCGGCGCTCGAACGACCGGGTCGCGACAAACGCGTGGAGCCGGGCGGTTGCGTCGGCATCGAACCGGAGTGGCCGCCGCCACCAGGGGCCCTTGCCCGAGTCGCTCGACAGGTCGGTAACGACCCGGTTTGCGGCCGTCCCGCCCGTTGGGTCTGACAGCGGTACCGCCCGCTCGAAGAGTCCGCCTGCGTCGCCGTGCAGCAGGACTGCCGCATCCATCTCTGCGCGCTTCAGGTGGGCGTTGTTGGCGAAGACCGTCTGCTCGTCGGCCCCAAGCGCGTCGTAATCAGTCACTGGGTCGCGCGCCAGCCGGAAGCCCCCCACGAGATAGGCGCCCCACTCTGGTGGCTGCCATCCGGCGGGGTCGTCAGCCGTCGCGAGCGTCGCATAAAACAATGCCCAGTCGCCCCGCTCGAGGTCCGCGAGCGGCCGCGCCTTCACACCGTGCGGGTCGCCGTAGGTGTGTCGCTCGCAGTAGGGGTAGCCAGCGAACTCTGGATCGAGGTGAACTGACGTCTCCCACAGCGGCTCGGGAATCTCCACTGGGAGGTGGGCCGCGAGGTCACCGTACGTCGGCACAGGTTCACGTGTCGGCTCCGACTCCGGGATGGGGACGAATGCGAACCGACCGTCTGCGAAGACGGGCCCGCGGAAGCCGGGTTCGTTCGTGTTCGCGCCGATGTTGACCGCGACGGCGCGGCTCATGGCTGCACTCCCGCGGTGGGTCGCGACCGGAACACGTCGGACGGTTGGCTGTGGTTCACTAAACTTCGTGGGATGGTCGGCGCTGAGCGGCGCGTCGACCGATGATGTTAACCAGAGGGTGTCAAACATTATTTACATGGAGAACGACCTGCGGCGCTGGCGCGCCCGACGCGGCCTGAGCCAAGGTGATCTCGCCAACGCGGTGGGCGTCTCCAGACAGACGATAAACGCCATCGAGCGCGGCCGTTCGGATCCGAGTCTCGCGCTCGCGTTCGAGTTGGCTGCGGCCTTCGACTGTGATGTCGAGACGCTGTTCGACTACGAACCGTCTGCCGCTACTGTCTGACGGTGCCGCCGCGCGGCGACCGTACCGCCGAGGAAGACAGTGCCGACGTCACGAACGTGCGTCAGCCTCACTGTGATTATCTCTTGGTGAGAGCGGCGAGACAGTCGGCTGAATCGCGGTCGATGTGGGACTGAGCGGGCAGCCTGTCGTGTTCGTCACCACAGACAATACCGACCGCCTCGAACTCGCGTCGCGTATAGCTATCCTCGCTTCTTTCGAAGTGGTGGCGATACCACACCACGGTCGCCGTGTGATTCAATCGAACGCTGCGAGCGCCTCGTCGACGGCTGTCGACAGCCGCGCTACGGTTGCCTCTTCGACCGGCCGATAGGGTGACCGGACGCGGCCGGCGGGGGCGCCGCGGGCCCGCATCGCCGCCTTTAGTCCCGGGATTCCGTACTCGGTGGTAACCAGCTCATTCACCTCCAGCAGCGCCTCGTCTGCCGCCCGAGCGTCCGCCCCCGACCGGCCGTAGACCGCCGCTGCCACCTCTGGCAGAACATTCGCTACCGCAAGGACGCCGCCGGTCGCGCCGGCCGCCAGTGCGTCGGCGTAGACGCCGCCGCTGCCGACCAGCATCTCAAAGTCGTCAGGGACCCGTGCGAGCGTGCGCTTGAGTGCCGCAATATCTCCCGAAGAATCCTTCATACCGGCGATGTTCGGATGGACAGCGAGGTCACCCACCGTCTCCGGGGCCAGTTGGGTCTCGGTGTACGCGGGGACAGCGTACAGATACACCGGCACCGGACTCTCGTCGGCCACCCGACGGTAGTAGTCGGCGAGCGCCGCCTGGTCGTGGTTGAAATAGTACGGCGTAACGACGAGCACGGCGTCTGCGCCCGCCTCGGCTGCGTCCCGCGTATAGGCGAGTGTCCGTCGCTCCCCCTCAGTCCCGGTCCCCGCGAGCACAGGTCCGTCGGCAGCCTCAGCAACCGTCTCGACGACCGCTGCTCGCTCCTCGCGGGTGAGCAGCGGTGCCTCGCTGTTCGAGCCACACGGGACGATGAAGTCGACGCCCCGGGTCTCAACCCACTCCACGAGCGCCGCCAGCGCATCGTGGTCGACGTCGCCCGTCTCGTCGAACGGCGTCGCCAGCGGCAGTCCGGTGCCTTTCATACCTCCGGGTGGCGCGCCCGTCGATATAAGCCGCCCGGAGCCGGCGATGTCACGCGGTCGTCTGACGCGGTTTTAAGAGCTATCACCGTCAGCCCTCGTGTGGGCGCGCACCGACGGCCTCATTTCCCCATCCTCCCCACGCGCGCCCGGTTTCAGGCCTCGCCCGTCAGATACGATCGGACTCCGTCAAGTGAGGTCCGATCCGTGATGACCGCCAGCCTGTCGGCGGCCGCGAGTTCGTCGCTCGGCAGCGGCACGTCCATCGCGGCGCCGTGGTGGCCATGGGCGTACACCCGTGCGTCGCCGGGCAACTCTAGCGCAACCACCCGCTCACCGACGCGCGGCGACCCATCCGGCACCTCGACGGTGGCTAGCGTGAGATTCTCGGTGACGTCCGCGAGCACGTTGAGACTCCCGCCCAGCAGGGCCGTCTTCGCGCCCGCCGCGCCCAGCCGCTCGGGGTAAATTATCTCGTCAACATCCTCTGCGTACCGCTCGTAGATTTCCTCGCGGTAGTCCTCATCGATGCGAAGCACCGTCCGACAGCCGTGTTCTCGTGCGATCATACAGGCGGCGAAGTTCGCGTTCAAATCGCCCGTCAGCGCTGCCAGCGCGTCGGCTTCGACGACACCCGCCTGCTCCAGTACGGTTGCGTTCTCGCAGTCGCCCTCGATGACGTCGAAACCAGCTGCGCGGGCGCGCTCTGCCCGTTCTGGGACCACCTCTACGACGGTAACGTCGTGGCCCTCAGCCTCAAGATCGCGGACGGTGCCGCGGCCGACCCGCCCGTAGCCGACGATAATGAACTTCATGTGTCGTCGTATGCCACCACACCACAAAAGGATACGCCCGCTGTCCTGCGTCGAACCGGCTGCCGTCTTGTCAGGCCGCGCGCCGCTCTTTCGCCTTCGGGCGGAGCTTTCCGTAGCCGCACTTGCGACAACGGTCGGCCCGTTGTGCGTTGCGCGCGTTACAGCGCATGCAAATCATCTTCTCGAGCGTTCGCGCCTCTGCCTTCTCGAATTTGGCCATGCAACGGGTACCGCCAGCGCGCTGTTAAACGTTGCGAGTGGTCGAAGCGAGGCTTTTGTGGCTCGGGCCTCTCATAGGGGCGTGCGACGCTACGACGCGCTGTGTGACCTTCCGCTGGTCGTCGAGTCGCTGTCCGTCTCGCGACACGAGCGGGCGGTCTCGAGCGGCTTTACCCGCCGGACGACAACGGTCGAACTCGCCGGCGACGGTGCCGTTGGGCGCGGTGAAGATGTCTGTTAGGAGCCGGCCGACCACGAGCCGTATCCCGATCCGGCCCTTGCAGGCGAGTACACCATCGACGGTTTCTCGGCAACGCTGGCCGAGACGGACTTGTGGCCGGAGCCACCCTCAGCCGAGCACGCGCCCGCGTTCCGCCGGTGGGCCTTCGAGTCGGCCGCGCTTGACCTCGCCCCAAAACAGGCCGACACGACCCTTGCGGCCGCGCTCGACATCACCCCCGAACCGATCCGGTTCGTCGTCTCGACGCGGCTCGACAGCTTCGACCGTATCGAGCGGCTGCTCGCGGCGAATCCCCAAGCGACGTTCAAACTTGACCCGACCCCGACGTGGTCGGATGACTTGCTCGCGCAGTTGGCTGACACCGGCCGCGTCCACGTGCTCGATCTGAAGGGCCATTACCAGGGGACTGACGTGGATGTCCCTGCGGACCTGGAGTTCTATGAGCGAGTTGCGGATGCCTTCCCGGAGGCGACGCTTGAGGATCCCGCAATCACCCCCGAGACACGGTCGTTCGTCGCCCGCGAGCGCGAGCGGGTCGCGTGGGACTACCCGATTACCAGCGTTGAGGCGGTCGAGTCGCTTCCGGTCGACCCGGCCGCGCTGAACGTGAAGCCTTCGCGGTTCGGCACCCTCGCAGCGCTGCTGGACACGGTCGATTACGCCGCCGCCAACGGTATCGACTGCTATGGCGGCGGCCAGTTCGAACTCGGCGTGGGTCGCGAGCAGGCACAGGCGCTGGCGGCCGTCTGCTACCCGGACGCCGCAAACGACCTAGCGCCGCCCGCGTACAATGACCCCGAGCCGACTGGCCGACTTCCTCGGAGTCCACTTTCCCCGCCGGTCGGCTTCGGCCGACGGTAGCTACCCGCCGCGGTCCAGATACTCCTGTTGGACGGCGACGACTGCTGCCGAATCCTCGCAGGCCGCGTACCGTTCCAGCGGCTCCGCGTTCAACTCGAGGAATGTGTGGCCCCACCGGAACTTCGACATGAGCCGCTCGGCCTGTTCGCGCTCGCCGAGGATGTAGCAGGCGGCCGCGAACGCCTCTGCGGTGTTGAGTCGGAACGGTCGGCCGTGGCTGACGGGGTTGCCCGCCACGAGGAAAGGGAGCGCGCGGTGGGGGCCCTCGAGCGTGAATGCCTCTGCGTCGGCCGTCTCCCACGAGCAGTCGAGCGCCACGAGTCGGTCGGTCGTGTCCGCCGGTGAGAGCGCCTGCTCGGCGTGCGGGTCAAGCACGACGCCCGGCGGCACCGTCCGGGCCGACCGGTGGAGTTCGACCATGTCGAAGCGCGCCAGCTTCCGAGCCGTGCACTTCTCTGGGTCGTCATCTCCCTCGTAGCGGACGTGCAGGTCCACGGCAGTAGTTCAGTCCCAGCGATTAAAAACAACCCGTCGCGCCCGCGTCACGTCTTTGTATCGCCGCCGACTCCCGACGGTATGGACCGTGTCGACCGTGCTCGGGCGTACTACGAGGCTATCGATGACGGCGAGTACGACCGACTGCGCGGCCTGCTGGCCGATGGCTTCTGCCACGAACGGAGCGACCTGACGCTTGAGGGCCCCGACGAGTTCGTCCGGTTCATGCGCGACGAGCGGCCGGAGACGGACACGAGCCACGTCGTCGAGACCGTCTACACTGCAGACGGGGGCGTCGCCGTTGAGGGGGAACTCCGGCGGGCGGATGGGTCAGTCTGGTTCCGGTTTGTCGACGTGTTCGCGTTCGCCGACGGCCGTCTTGCCGGTCTGCGGACGTACACTCACTCGGGCTGATGTCACTCCCGTCGGCCTGCGCCGACAGCTGATTCGCCAACCGGCTCGCTCCCGTCGATGACATCTGTCCCCATGTATGGCTGGAGCACCTCTGGCACCTCGACGGTGCCATCGTCGTTCTGGTAGTACTCGAGGATAGCAACGACTGTCCGCGGAATCGCGACCCCCGAGCCGTTCAGCGTGTGGACGTACTCGGCCGATTCGTGACGCTCTGGCCGGTACTGGATGCCAGCCCGCCGCGCCTGGAAATCGTGGAAGTTCGACACCGAGGAGACCTCGAGCCACCGGCCGCCCCGCTCGGGCCCATCCGGTTCGTCGTTGGCAGGTGCCCACACCTCGAGATCGTATTTTTTCGCTTGTGTGAACCCCATATCGCCGGTACACATCTCCAGTACCCGGTAGGGGAGCCCGAGCGCGTCTAGCACGGAGGCGGCCTCCTCGACCAGCTCGTCGAACCGCTCTGGGCTGTCCTCTGGCCGAGTGAAGTTGACGAGCTCTACCTTGTTGAACTGGTGCGAGCGGACGATACCGCGGGTCTCTGTGCCGTGCTCACCGGCCTCTCGCCGGAAGTTTGGCGTGTATGCCTGGTGTTTCAGCGGGAGGTCCTCGTCCAGCAGTATCTCGTCGCGGTACATGTTTGTCACCGGCACCTCCGCGGTCGGCAGCAGCCACAGGTCGCTGTCGTCGTAGGGTGCGTCGTTTTCGCCACCGAGTCGGTAGACATCGTCACGGTCGAAGTTGGGGAACTGGCCGGTCCCCTCCAGCGCAAGCGAATTAACCGGGATTGGCGGGAACACGTCTTCGTACCCTTGCTCGCGGTGGTGGTCGAGCATGAATTGGATGAGTGCGTGCTCAAGGCGTGCTCCCTCGCCCTTCGTGAAGTAGAAGCCGCCACCAGCCACCTTCGCGCCTCGCTCGAAGTCGAGGATGTCCAACTGCTCACCCAGTTCGTAGTGAGGCACGATATCCTCGGGGAGTCGTCGGGTGGGTTCGAAGTTCTCGCGACGTCGCTCAACGTTATCGCTCTCGTCGTCACCGATGGGCGCCTCCTCGACGGGGATGTTTGGGAGCGTCAGCAACGCCCGCTCTAGCTCCGTCTCGAGTTCCTCGGCACGCTCTTCTATCTCGGCGAGTTCAGCCTTCAGTTCGCTGGAGCGCTCGATGGCATCCTGGGCCTCCTCTTCCTTGCCCGCCTGCTTCAGTTCGCCGATGCGCGAGGAGATCTCGTTACGCTCCTGTCGCAGGTCATCGCCGCGTGCCTTCAGTTCGCGCCACTCCTCGTCGATGGTCAGTATCCGGTCGAGATCGACGTCCGCGCCCTTCGTTTCGAGCGCGCGGCGGACCTCGTCGGGGTGCTCCCGGACGAACTGTCGTGACAGCATCTGTTTCCGGTTCTCGGCTTCAGGCAAAAGGGGTGTCGGTGACGCGACGCCCAACCACTTTACTACCCGGCCCGCCGACCAAGCGGCATGGCAATTGGCGATCTCTACGCCGTCGACTACCCGTCGGTATCGGATGTCTACTACCTCGACACGGGTATGTACGAGACGCCGGAGTACGGTGCACTGTACCTGCTCGATACGCCTGAACCGGCGATTATCGACACCGGCATCGGGACGAACGTCGACAAC
Organism: Halosegnis sp.; assembly: GCF_042216475.1. NCBI lineage: Archaea > Methanobacteriati > Methanobacteriota > Halobacteria > Halobacteriales > Natronomonadaceae > Halosegnis > Halosegnis sp. The sequence continues at coordinate 16,165 of NZ_JBDGTV010000010.1, read as the reverse complement.
ACACTTGCGGCACTCGCGGAACTCGGGATTGGACGCGAGGACGTTTCCTACATCATTCCGACTCACGTCCACCTCGATCATGCCGGCGGTGCGGGCTATCTCGCCGCCGAGTGTCCGGCTGCGACAGTGGTGTGTTACGAGCGGGGGGTCCGTCACCTCGTTGACCCCGAGCGGCTCTGGGCAGGGACGAGGGCGGCCGTCGGCAAGCAATTCGAGTTCTATCGCGAACCCAAGCCAATCCCCGAGGAGCGTATCCGCGCGGTGACGGACGGAGACGCAGTCGAATTGGGCGATCGCCGGCTCGAGGTCCACCACGCGCCGGGCCATGCCCCTCACCATGCAGTCTTTCACAGCCCTGCCGACGATGCGGTCTTTGCGGCCGACGCCGCTGGCATCTACGCCCAGCGGCACGACGTCGTCCGGCCAACCTCGCCGCCACCGAACTTCGACTTCGAGGCGTGTCTCGCGGATATTGACCAGCTGCGCGAGCTTGCTCCCGCAGTCTTGCTGTACGCCCACTATGGCCCCGCCGAGACGGGCGGAAAGCTCGATGCCTACGAAGCGGTGCTGACCGAGTGGGTCGAGGAGATACGGCAGACGCGCGAGCGGCTTGACGACGATGCGGCAGTCGTTGAGACAGTAGCTGCCGATGTCGAAGTCATCGAGCCGTGGAGTGAGCGGAAGGTGCGCACGGAAGCCGAAATGAATGCCCGCGGTGTCCTCCGCTATCTCGACGCCCAAGAGACGTAGCCGACGTCAGGACACGGGTGTTTATTAATAGCGACGGCGAACCCCGCGGCGTGGAGGGTCCCTGATGGCAGGCGGGTCGAGTCTACTTATTCCCAGCGTCGCGGCCATCATCGGACTGGGCGTGGGAGCACAGATACTCGCCGACCGCTTCGAGGTGCCGAGCATCATCTTCCTCATCGCTGCTGGCATCGCGCTTGGCCCCGAGGGGATCGGCTTTCTCACCCGCGAGTCGTTCGGCTCGGCGCTGCCGGCCATCGTGGGCCTGAGCGTCGCTATCATCGTCTTTGAGGGCGCGTTCCACCTCCGGGCAGAGAAGCTCCGAGAGGCCCCCGCAGAGAACGTCCGCCTGGTGACATTAGGGGCGCTTATCGCTCTCTTTTCGACGGCCGTCGTCACGAAGTACGCTTTCGCTGCCCCATGGGACATCTCGTTTCTCATCGGGGCACTGTTGGTTGCCACCGGGCCGACGGTCATCACACCGATTCTCGAGGTAGTTCCCGTTCGCGACCGGGTGGAGGCAGCCCTCGAGACGGAAGGTATCGTCAACGACGTGACGGCGGCTATCACTGCTGTCGTCGTTTTCGAGATAATCATCACCGGCAACACTGGTCCCGACCAGTTTCTCCAGCTGTTCGCTGAGCGGCTCGGCGTTGGCCTGCTGGTTGGTGCCATCGTCGCGGCGATCGTGTGGTATTTGCTCCGGTATATCGACCTTTCGCCGGGGAACGCACCGCAGAACGCCCGGCTGCTCGTGTTAGCGGGCGCGCTAGTCGCCTTCGGCGCGGCCGACACCATCGCCAGCGAGGCGGGCGTCGCCGCTGTCGCCACCGCTGGCATCATCCTCGGCAACCTCGATCTTCCCTACGAAGAGGATATCGCCGCGTTCAAAGGCGACATCACCCTGCTCGTGCTGTCGTTCGTCTTCATCGCGCTGGCCGCGCTCTTGCGCTTCGAGGATCTGCTTCGGCTGGGAGTCGGCGGGGTCGCCGTCGTCATCGCGGTCGCGCTGATCATCCGGCCGGCACTCGTATTCCTCTCGACGGCCGGTGGGCGGTTCACCCGTGGCGAGAAGCTGTTCATGAGTTTCGTCGGCCCGCGGGGTATCATCCCGGCGTCGGTCGCGACGCTGTTCGCGGTCGAACTCCAGAACCGGGCCGACGAACTGCGTGCCGCCGGCGAGACGGCACAGGCGGCACAGCTGGACGCCAGCGCGACCCTCCTCGTGGGGGTCGTCTTTCTCGTCATCCTCGCGACGGTCGTGTTCGAGGGCGGCCTCGCGCGGTATCTTGCGGAGTCCCTCGACGTGATACCCATGCGTGTACTCGTCATCGGGGGCGGACAGGTGGGCCGGGCGCTCGCCGACCGCCTCGAAGACAGAGGAGAGAACGTCGTTATCATCGAAAACGACGAAACGGTCGTGGAGAAGGCCCGCGACGACGGCCATACCGTCCATATCGGCGATGGCACGGACACAGAGGTGTTGCGGTCGGCCGGCGCGGCCAACGCCCGTATCGTTGCGGCAGCCACCGGCGACGACGACGCGAACCTGCTCGTCGCGCAGCTGGCCTCCTCGAAGTTTGATGTCGAGACCATCATCGCGCGGGCGAACAACCCAGACAACGTCGACGCCTTCGAGGACCTCGGCGTGCGCACCATCTCGTCGGCGCTAGCGACGGCGCAGGCCCTCGACAACGCCATCGAGCGGCCCGCGCTCGCCGAGTGGATGGGCGAACTTGGCCGTTCGGGCGATGTTCAAGAGATAGAGGTGACGAGCGACGAGCTCGTTGGCCGGACGGTAAAAGAGATTGGGCCAGACCTTCCGTCGGGAACGCTCATCGCTCTCGTCTCGCGCAACGGCGAGACGCAGGTGCCGGCGGCGGACACCACACTTCAGCACGGCGACCGCATCACGCTCATCGGCCAGCGCGATGGCGTCCGCGAGGCGATGGCGTTCTGTCACCCGGAGTCGTAGGCCGAGGCACGCCCCGAGAGGGGGTCAGTTCGGGAGCGTGAATTCAATCGCTGCGCCCTGTCCAAAGCCGACACACTCCGTCGCGAGGCCGCGCTCGGCGTCGCGCTTGTGCATCTCGTGGATAAGTGTCACTGGCAGCCGCGCCCCGGTCGCACCCAGTGGATGGCCCAGCGCGATAGCGCCGCCGTTCACATTGTAAATGTCTTCGTCGAAGCCAAGTTCACGCCGACAGTACTCACACTGAGAGGCGAACGCCTCGTTCAGCTCCACGAGGTCGTAGTCGTCGGCGGTCGTCCCCGACCGCTCGAACAGTTCCTGGCAGGCGGGAATTGGCCCGATACCCATCACCTCGGGCTCGACGCCCGCGACCGCGTTGTTGCCAACCTCTGCGAGCACCTCTAACCCGTGTTCCTCGGCAAACGCCCGTGAGGTGATCATCGTCGCGGCTGCGCCGTCGGTAATCTGTGACGCGTTGCCCGGCGTGACCGTCCCATCGGACTTGAACACAGTCGGCAACTCGCGCATCTTCTCGCGATCGATGTCGTGACGGATGCCCTCGTCCTCGTCGATGATGCCCTCGTCGGTCGAGACGGGAACAATCTCGTCGTCGAAGCGGCCCGACTGGGTCGCCTCGCTGGCACGGACGTGGCTCCGGTAGCCGAAGTCGTCCTGTGTTTCCCGGGAGATGTCGTACCGCTCCGCGACCTCCTCGGCGGTCATCCCCATCGAGAGCGCTGCGAGGTCGTACTCCTCGTTCAGTCGGGGGTGGTACTCGTTGTTCGCACCCATCTTCACGCGGGACATCGACTCGACGCCGCCGGCGATGATACAGTCTCGCTGGCCGGCTCGAATCGCGTCCGACGCGGAGATGACTGCTTGGGCGGAAGAAGCACACCAGCGGTTGATTGTCGTCGCGGGGACGTTCTCGCCCAACTCCGACAGCAGCGAGATGACGCGGGCGACGTTGTTCCCCTGCTCGGAGCGCTGCTGAGCGCAGCCCCACATCAGGTCGTCGACGTTATCGCCGTCGAGGCCGGTGTTGGCGAGCATCTCGTCGACGAGCGCGACTGAGAGATCCTCGGCTCGAACATCGGCGAAGACGCCGTCTTCTTTCCCGAAGGGAGTCCGGACCGCCTGCACGACGACGGGGTCGGTGTCACTCATACGTGCTCTCTTTCCGTTCCTCCTTGGTAAACTTATCCCGTCGTTCGGTTACGTCTGTAACTTTGGGGGGTCGTGTCGTTTCCAACGCTAACCACAGGCATCGCTTTAGACGACGCGCTTATCACCGGCCCGGCCATAGTTAGTTGAGATGACGAGCCCCGAGGTCGATGTCGTCACGTTTCTCCTCACGACCCGTCTCTACAACGAACACGACGAACTTGACGAACGAGATCTTCCGCCGGAGTATCGGCGGGTCTTCTGGTCGGAGGGGACCGTTGAGCGGCCGCTGAACGCGACGGACGCGAACGCCTCCGCGGCCACCGGCATCGAGCGACCATGGGACGCAGTCAAGGGGCTGATGTTCACCGACCGCGATGACTTCTCCGGCACTGTCTCGTTCACCGACGAGGGGATGGCCGAGACGTGGCTGCTTGACCGACTTGATGCCGACGACGTCGCCGACAATCCGACGCTCGCATACGTGTTTGGTGACCAGTTCGGCGTCGACTACGAGCGCGCCCGCGAAGCGAACCGGCCCATCCACGCCGACCGAGTCTGGATCGACTCTCTCCTCGACGAGATGTTCGACGAGGATGAAGAGGAGATGCTCGATCTCGTGGACGTGCGCGCGCCCGAAGAAATCGAGATGCAGCTTGACGATCTCGTACTCACGGACGACCAAGAGAACGAGATCAAGAAGGTGATGAAGGCAATCGAGCACCGCGACTATCTCGCGCGGATTGGTCTGCGTGAGATTGGGAAGCTGCTGTTCGTCGGCCCGCCGGGTACCGGCAAGACGAGCGTAGCCCGCGCGCTCGCCCACCAACTCGACCTCCCATTTGTCGAGGTGAAGCTGTCGATGATAACCTCTCAGTACTTGGGTGAAACGGCCAAGAATGTCGACAAGACGTTCGAGGTTGCCAAGCGGCTCTCTCCGTGTATTCTTTTCATGGACGAGTTCGACTTCGTCGCCAAGACCCGTTCGTCCGACGAGCACGCCGCAATCAAACGGGCGGTCAATACGCTGTTGAAGTCTATCGACGAGATCTCGCTGATTCAGGACGATGTTCTCCTCATCGGCGCCACTAACCACCCTGATCAGCTCGACTCTGCGGCGTGGCGCCGCTTCGACGAGATTGTCAATTTCCCCAAGCCCGACCGTGGAATGCGCTCGGATATCCTCCGGCTTGTCACCCGGAGCATGGACATCGAAGAGTTCGACCCAGAGGCTATCGCCGAGATCACGGAGGGGCTGACCGGTAGCGACCTCCGTCTAGTAATGCGTGAGGCCGTCCTCGACGCGCTCACCGAAGAGCGGACCACGCTCACGCAGGCAGATCTTGAGCGGGCAGTTGAGGGATTCGAGGAACGGGACAATCTGAAGAACATGGACATGATGTCCGACGAGACGGCACCCGTGGCTGGCGACGGCGGTCACGACCACGAGCACGACCACTGAGGAATCAACGACACCGGGCGTAGCCGGTGGCTACCGGTTCAATGCTGTACTGTAGGCGTGAGATATGACGTCCTCAGGAACAGTCAGGTACGAGCGGTGCGCCGAACGGCTCCTCGCGCGTGTCGCCACCGTCCGCGCGAAGTTCCTCGTCACGCGTCGGCTGTTCATCTTGTTCGGTCGGCATCTCCGGCACAATCGGCGCGGGGTCTGTCCCTCGCATCACACACGGCTGGATGGGTGGGACCCTCATAAGTGTTGTGAACAATCATTAGAATTACCGCGGCGACCGCGGGCTTTACTCCCCGTCCGTCCGAGAGACGTCCGTGGAGGTAACCCTGCTCGGCACCGGCGACACAACGGGAACACCTACGCCCGGCTGTCGCTGTGACACGTGCCGGACGGCGCGTGAGCGGGACGTTGAGCGGACTCGCTTTTCCGTCCACGTCCGCAACGAGATCACTGGCGAGTCGCTACTTATTGATGCCTCGCCGGATTTTCGCCACCAATTCCTCCGGGAGTCGGTCCCGCTGCCTGACGAGATACTCGTCACACACATCCACTTCGACCACCTCGATGGACTGGGCAACGCCTACCGGCTACTCGAGGACACGCCCGTTCACGCCGCAAATGAGACAGATCCGGAGACAGGTGAGTCGGTCGCTGAGACGGTCGCCCGCAAGTACGACTATCTTGAGGCGATCACTGCTGTCGGCCACCGCCCTGGCGACCCGTTCGAGGCGTGCGGCTTCGACGTGCGGCTGATCCCGGTCGTTCACCCACCGCTGGTATGTTATGGCGTCGTCATCGAGAGTGCAGACGCGACGCTCGCGATCACCGGTGACACGAACTACGCGATTCCCGATGCCTCTCGAGAGGCGTTCAGAGGCGCAGACCTGCTGTTAGCGGACGGCATTGTCCCGGCGTCATTGTGCGAGTACCACCCGCTCGGCGGCGACCACCACGACGAGGCGGGTGTTCCTCGCACGTTCGGTACCAAGCACATGACGACGGAGGGGGCTGTCTCGTTAGCCGAGGAGCTTGACGTCGCCCAGTTCCGAGTGGTTCACGTCTCGCACTTCGCCGGCCCTGAGGAGGCGTTCGGCGACCCGCTGGCCGTCGATGGCGAGTACTACGACCTGTAACGGTCGAGTCCTGCCTGTCGCCGCCGTGTCCCCGCGGGATTGCGCACCCACGGCGAGTGCTCGGCCCGGCGGGCGTCCGTGTCCACGTCCGGCCCTGCCCGTGCGCAGTCGCAGGCGTCGGCCGGCCGCACGAACCGCTCCTGTCGCGTGCAGTAGGCTAGCCCACCGACGCCGGCGACCGACCGCTCCTCGACGGCCGGACAGTCCGGGAACGGGACGCGCCAGCCCTTTCCGTAGGCTCGTTCCGCGATCCGGCGGCGATAGCGGTGTTTCGCCGCAGCGTCGACGGGCCGCACGTCGACCCGGCCGGCGTGCCGTGCGCGGAGTTCGAGGCCTGGCTCCTCGGTCGGAAGCGGTGTCGGCTCGCGGACAATCGTCCGCTCACCCGTTTCGGGGTTGATCCGCCAGACGCCGACAGCCTCTGGGATGCGGTTCAGGTGTGCGCCAGTGACGTGGCTTGCTGTCGCCAGCCAGACGCGGTCGAACAGCGCGAGCGAGACGTCCGTCCGTAGCTGCCGCTGGAGTTCCCCCGGCTGTCCAAGGTCCGGTTTATTCTCGATCGCGACAAGCCCGTCGAACCAGTCGGCCGGATAGCGAGCCGTCGCACGGACGTACGCTTGGCCGTCGCGCCGCTCGCGGACGAGGTAGCCACATGCGAGCCCTGTCTCCACTGCCTCGCGGGCATACGACGAGTCACCGAGGATGTCGCTCGGTCGTCTGGGTGTCCCTGGCCCGATTGACGCCTCGAGGAGTTGCGGCGGGATAGTCTGGTCGGTAATGCGCGTCCGCTTGTCGAACGCCGGTCCCGGCTCGATAACGACACAGTCTACGATTCGGGAGCCATGGACAGCCCCCGACAGTTGGCGGGCGACGAGCCGGCCATCTCGCTCGAGGCCTGCACACACGGCCAATTCGAAGCCGAACTCGCGCACGAGCGGCCGTCCGGCCGCGGCGAGCAAAAGCCCCGCGCCTATGCCGGTGGCTGGCCAACAGCGGGTATGGACTGGGTTGACCTGTTCGACCGCGCGATCGCCTGGGACGTCACCGAGGCCGACGTGACTGAGACGCTCGCGGTGGTGCGCGAAGATGACGACTGAGCCGGACCCGACCCGCGTTGTTGCCGACGCGGACGTCCTCGCGGCCGATTTGCTAGTCGGCGGGCGGGCTCGAGACGCGCTCGACGCGCTGTGGTGTCACTCGTGGACGACCCTCATCGCATCCCAGCAGTTGCTGGCGGACACGGAGGCAATCGTCGCTCGCCTCGCGGATTCGAAGCTCGCGGCCGCTCACCGGGCCCGTCTTGCTGAGTGGACGGAGCGGGTCGACCATCCTCCGGGGGACCATCCCGGACTGGCGAGTGCCTACCGCAGCGGAGCCCCGCATCTCCTTTCACTGGACCCGTCGTTGACGAGCGTGTCCGCGGGCGCGAACCTTCGCGCGTACGCCGAGGTGAGTGTTCGAACGCCCGACGCGTTCGCGCAGCTGTTCGACCCCGAGCGGCTCTGGCCGACGGTCGGCGAGGGACCGTACCCTGGACCGGATCGTGAGCCGCGCCGTTAGAGCTGTTTCCGCATCTCAGTGACCGGAACCCCGCCGGGGCTCTCTCCCTGGCCGACCTGCTCGTATCCGGCTTGCTTGTAGAAACCGACCGCGTTCATCCATGCCTGGAGGTGGAGCTTCGGAAGTTTAAGCGCCCGCGCATACCCCTCGAGATGCGCGAGCAGCGCCGTTCCGATGCCGCGCCGTTCGTGGTCAGGGTGGACGTACACCGCTCGCACCGCCCGCTCGTCGGGAACGAGTTCGCCGAAGCCAGCCACGTCGCCGTCGCTCGCGACGACGAAGTGACTCGCTGGGTCCTCGAGTGGATAGTCGTCGGCGGACCGTTCGCCACGGGCGGCCCACTCACCGGCGGTCGCCTCGTCGTACGCGCGGGCCCCGCCGGCCTCCGCCGCGGCGACATGGACCTCCATGATAGAGTTTACGAGCGCAGACTCCCGTCCTGAGGCGGGAATCGAGCGGCCACTTGGCCTGTTCGCCGATGGATTCATGGCCGTTTCCACCGTTAGTACGGCTGCTACGGGCTCGGTGAGATGCCGTCCCCGAACCACAAGGGGTGGCGAACCAACGGTGGGTCGCACGGCGATGACACGGACTCCGATGGGGCCTCATTGACCGGGCCACAGCCCTCCGAGGGAGACAAACGAAAGTTCCCCCGGTGTGTCGCCGGTTCCCTCTGAGTGCGGGTTGGAACCGAAGGGCGACGGCCGCCCGAATCCGATGTGCGGATTCCTCCGCCTGCAGGCGGAGGAGGAGATCAATGCCTCTGCGTCCCGTTCACGTGCTGGCCGCACCTCCATGCCCTCTCGTTTCAGGTCGAACGAAAAGAAAACACGCCGGTCGGACACTGCAGACTGCCAGACTACCGGTCAGCGTACCAGTCGGCGAACTTCGCCAGCGCCCGCCCACGATGGGAGATGGCGTTCTTTTCGGCAGCGGACATCTCTGCGAGCGTCTGTCCGTCATGTTCGAACACTGGATCGTAGCCGAAGCCGCCGTCGCCGCGCGGCTCGACGATGCGTCCGGGGACGCTCCCGACGAACAGTTTCACTGGCAGAGTACCTTCTGCGACAGTGTCGTCAGTCACCGCGACGGCCCGTTCATCGGCGGCGAGATCCTGGCCACGTCGCTCGCGGTCGACCGGCTCCGGCGTCGCCGCGAACGACTCGCCGTCACAGTAGGCAAGCACGCATCGGAAGTATGCCCGCGTCGCGCCGGCCTCACGGGCGAGCCGGCCCACTTGGTCGACGCCAAGTGTCTCCTCGACATACGACGAGTACGGACCCGGGAAGCCGTCGAATCCTTCGATGAACAGGCCGGCGTCGTCGACGAGTACTGCCGTGTCCGGCTCCCCGACCGCCCGGAACGCCTCACGGGCGCCCGCGGCGGCGACCGTCTCGAGATCGTCAGCCTGTATCTCGGTGTAGTCGTAGTCGAACTGGCGCACGTCGCCATCGAGATACTCCAGCGCCTCGTCGACCTTTCCCTCGTTCGTCGTGACGTACCGAAGGCTCATACTCGGTGTTGGCCTGCTCGGAGTAAAGACGCGTCGAAGCTGGTCTACTCGTCGACGAGAACCTCGACCGGCTCGTCTTCCTCCTCGCCGTCGCTCGTCTCAGCGGCCCGCTGCTGCTGGTAGAAGAGTGCGCCCGCCACGAGCAGGACCACCCATGATCGCCAGTTGGCGAGATTGAGCGTGTACCCGACGCCGAACGGTTTCTCGACCAACATCCCGTCACCTGGCTGCCAGTACGATGAGAGCATCCGTCCGAGCGACGGCCGTTTGAAGTTGTACGGCACGCCGAACAGCTCTCCGGACTGCGGCTTGTCGACCATATCAGTCGGTATGCCGGCCCGACCAAAGGTGTTTCCGGTGGCTCGCTACTGGTAGCGGCCGCGCCCCTCGATTTCGCGGAGCCGTTCAACGACGGCAACATCGCCTGCCTCCCGATAGGCCGACTCGAAGGTGGCCGTTAGCGCGTCGGCATCGTCGCTCGTCCCCGCGAGTGCCCCCTCGAATACGTGGAGATCCATCGCGAAGTCTTCGACGTGGTCGGTGTGATAGCCCAGGCCGAAGTCGATGAGATAGGTGCGCTCGTCGCCGACGCGGACATTTCGCGGCGTCGGGTCGCCGTGAACAAACCCGGCTGCGTGACACGCCGCGAGGTGGTACGCGACGGCCTGGACGTGCGGACCGGCCAGTTGCTCGCGGAGGTCAGCTGTCCCTACCCGCTCGAGCGTGAGTGTCGCCTCTTGATCGTCCACATCATAGACAACGGGTGTCGGCACTCCCTCGCGGCGGGCAAGACTCGTCAGTCGCGCCTCGCGTCGAGTGCGCTCGGCCCGGAGCCGCTCGTCCAACTCCGGGTGCCGGTAGGGTTTACCGACCCGTCGCTTGTGGACCCGCTCGCCCAACTCGACGGTGGCCTCCGCGCCTCGGACCTCGCCGTCTGGGTGGCGTCGGGCTGCACTTGCGACCGGTTGAGCGTCCCACGTCACGTCCACCTCGTCGGGCCGGAAATCGGGGTCGACGCGAGAGTTTTCAACCGCGATCGTGTCACCGGCCTCGTACATCCGCGCGCCGAGGACGGCTATCATCCCGGCGTTGTCCCGGAGAAAGCGAGGTTCGGGTGCATAGAAGTCGGCGCCTCGGGCCGCACACATCGCCGTGAGCATCTCGCGGAGTCGGTCGTTCTGGCCGACACCGCCCCCAAGGACCAGCTCATCTGCACCCGTCAGCGACAGCGCTCGCTCGGACACCTCTGTCAGCATCGCGAACATCGTCTCCTGCAGCGAGAAGCAGATGTCCGAAACGGGAACGCCATCGTCGACGGCTGCTTTCGCCGCGCTCGTGATGCCCGCGAACGAGAAATCCATCCCTTTCACGACGTACGGAAGTTCGACGTACTCGCCGTCGTGGGCCCGCGCCTCTACCTTCGGCCCGCCGGGGTGCGACCAGCCCAGATGGCGGGTGAACTTGTCGATTGCGTTGCCAATGCCAGTGTCCATCGTCTCGCCGAGCACGCGATAGCGGCCGCCTCGGTATCCAAGCAGGTGGGCGTTCGCGCCGCTGGCATTGAGACATACCGGGGACGCGAAGCCAGAGCGGTGTCGGCCTATCTCAAGATGGGCAACCATATGATTGACACCGACCAGGGGCACGTCTAATGACAGTGCGAGCGCCCGGGCGGCTGTCGCGGTCACGCGCAGACACGGGCCGAGCCCCGGTCCTTGCGAGAACGCCACGGCGTCGATGCCTGGGTCCGCTTCTTCGGCCGTCTCGGTGGCATACTGTTGGGCCGCGGCGACGACGCGAGGGATGGCCTCGCGCATGTGCTCTGCGGCCTCGCGAGGATGAATGCCGCCGCTGTCAGGCTCGTACGCGTCCGACTCGATAAATGTCTCGTCACTCGCGGTGTCGTGGACTGCGGCACTGGCACACCAGGCAGTCCCCTCGATGCCGAGAATCCGGGTCACTGCGGCGCCCCGCCACCTGCGTTGAGGGCGTCGGGCGCGCGGTCGGTCATTGCCGGGCTACTGGAACTCGGTGTAGCTACACCGACCACAATGGAGCCGGTCGCCGTAGTCGCCGAGGAACGTATCGCCACAACGGGGACACTGCTCGCGCTCTGTCGTGCCGTTGTCGCTGTACAGTTCGTGACGCGCCATCAGGCCTCGGCCTCCTCGCTTTCGTCGGCCTCCTCGTCTATCTTGTTACGCTCGAGCATATACTCCTGTTCGACGTCGACGGCAGCCTCGGCACTGTCGTACACCTTCGCGTAACCGACGGTCTTGCGCATCCCGTACTTGGTGTCGAGCCGATGGACGACGACCTCGTCGGCGTCCTTATTGAGTTTCGCGGCCAGCGAGTCACGCACGGAGAGCCGCGACGGACTCGCCTCTTCGTGGGTCACCTCGAACCGCACGTCTGTCCGGTGCAACATGGGGTTCTCCTCCTCGGAGATGACGTCGATTTCCATGGTTCGTTACCCATAGATGCCGCCGAAACGCGTAAAAGGATTTCGAGTCCGGTGGCTTAGGCGACGCCGAGCGTGGCGTAGGCGGTTGCGTGATCTCCCTCGAACCCATCGAGCAATTCCTTGACTCGCGTCCGTGTCCGCTCGTCGACCATCGCCAGCACCATCCCCTCGTCAGGCTGGCCGTAGACGACACTTGCACCTGCCGGCAGCGCGAGCACCGCTGGCAGCGCCGCGAGATCCTCTTCACCGGTCACCTCGACGAGCGTCGGCTTGCCGGCGTCGATTACCTTTCGGAGCGTGGCTAGCAACGGCTCTGAGAGCCCGCCAGCCGGCGACGCAACCTCCAGTCGATGATCAAACCCGTCGTCACCAACGGTCTCGCGGACCTCCCGGCGTACCCGTTCGCGTTTTGTCTTCCCATCAACGAGCGCGACCGCCGGCCGGTAGCCAGCCTCCAGTAGGTGGTAGGTGACGACGTCGCCGACGGCGACTAGCGGCTCGCCAGCGTCCGCAAGCAGCGCATCTGCATCTTGATAGACGGGGCCAAGTGGCTTCTTCAGCTCCGAGCGCAGGTCTGTCGGCAGCTCGAGGAGCGGCTCCATCGACTTACCGGACCTTCAGCGCATATCGACCCGGTTCGTCAATCTCCATCTCTGTGGCGATCTCGGACTTCTCCGGGTGGGTGATGACGACGTAGCCGGCCCAGTCCTCGGTGAGGGAGTTTGAGCCACAGGCGGGACACTGCTCGCCGTCGTCGACATCGAGCACACGGTGGCAGTCGCGACAAACCAGACGTTGCGCCATCAGTCACCTCCGGCAGCACGCCGCTTGCGCTCTTCTTCGAGCCAGCCGTGCTTGCCCAGCCCCACCTGCTTGGCGGTCAGCCCAATCTTCGAGTCGCGGGGATTCCGCTCGTCGATGCTCTTGGTGACGATGCGCGTGCGGACGGCGTCGCCGACGCTCAGCACGCGGTTGGAGTCGCGGGAGGCGAGTTGTTGGTTTTCCCCATCGTAGGCGAGATACTCGTCGGAGATCTGCGAGACGTGGAGCAGCCCGTCGACGGGTCCAATACCGACGAACGCGCCGAAGTTCACCACCTCGACCACTTCGCCGTCGACGACCTCCTGCATCTCCGGATCGAAGGTGATCGCGTCGAACTCTGCCTCGTAGTAGACGCTCGGACGGTTCGGGACGACGGCGCCGTCGCCAACGTCCTGCACCTCGGTCACGGTGACGACAGAGCCAACCTCCTCGTCCATCCGTCCCTCAAGTTTGTCTTGGAGCAGTCGCTTGATGAGCGCGGGCGGTACCTCCGGTTCTGTCCGGTCCGGCAGGTGCTCTGGAGGCACCTCGACCGTGTCCTTCAGCCTGACTTTCTTGTACATTAGTTCGTTACCGCGAGTTTCGTCCCAGCCCGTAAACAGATTACGGGAACGCCAGCCATGGAAAGCCGGCGGCGCAGGGGCCGGTCGTTCGTCACCGCGTACGCGCAGTCGCCGGCCAGCTCCAGCACGGCGTCATCCGCGTATTCGGCGTCGGTCGCAACAACAGTACACCGGTCGGCGAGGTCGCGCCCCACCGAGGCTGCGACGGCCTCTTCGCCGTTGCCGGCTGCCAGCCGGTCGAGTTCCTCGAGTACCGACTCGGGGACGACCGGCTCGTAGTCGTCGAGCAGCCGATCGAGTTCGTCGAACAGCCGCACGTCCGCCTCGACGGGCATCATGAGCGCGTTCGTGTCGACGGCAATCCGCGTCATCGGAGCGTGCCAACGCCGATGAGTCGCCAGCGCGCGCCGACGCGTCGGTTGATAGCGATCTTCGCTCCCTCACGGGCACAGACCGGCCGCTTCAGTTGCACCTCCGCCTCCGCGTCGCGTGCGGAGGTGACAGAGCCGACTGTCGTCGCGGTGCCGATCGTCAACATCAGCGGCTCGCCCGTCGAGATGGGTTCTATCTCTTCGTCGACGCTGACAACCCGGTCCAGTAGCTCTACGTCCATCGTGAATCCGTCGTGGACGGGTGGCAGTGACTCGCTCGGCCCGGCCACTTGGCCGGCCAGTCCGTCGCCCTTCGTCATCGAGGGATCGAGCCCGGTACCCACGCCGATGAGCCCGCCGGGCGTGGCCGCGTCGACGGTTTCGCCGCCAGCCTGCAGCGACCGAACCATCGTTGTCACCGACTCGTAGCGGTCGTCGACGTCGCGGCCCGGCCGAATCTCAATTTCGTCGCCCGTCTCGAGTGTCCCCTGTGTGAGCGATCCGCCAATGACGCCGCCCTGTAGCTGCTCGAATGTCGTCCCCGGGCGGTTGATGTCGAACGAACGGGCGACCTGGAGCTGAGCGGGGGCCTCGGGGTCCCGCTCCGGCGTCGGAATCGTCTCCTCGATGGCGTCGATGAGTACGTCGATGTTGATTCCCTGCTCGGCGGAGGTGGGGACAACCGGTGCGTCCTCTGCGACGGTCCCATCAACGAACGCCTGTATCTGCTCGTAGTTCTCGCGAGCCCGCTCGGGGTCAACGAGATCAATTTTGTTCTGAGCGATGACGATGTTGTCGATTCCGATGATATCCAGCGCCATCAGGTGCTCCTCCGTCTGTGCCTGGGGCACCTCTTCGTTAGCCCCGACCACCAGCACGGCCCCGTCCATGATGGCGGCCCCGGAGAGCATCGTCGCCATCAGCGTCTCGTGGCCCGGCGCGTCAACGAACGAGACGGTCCGAACGACCTCTGTCGGCTCGCCATCGACTTCCTCCTCTACGGTATAACACTCGGGCGGCTCGACACTAGGTCGACGGCGGAATGTCGCGTCGGCATAGCCCAGCCGGATGGAGATACCACGTTTCATCTCCTCGGAGTGTTGGTCGGTCCACGCGCCCGACAGCGCCTCCACGAGCGTCGTCTTCCCGTGATCGACGTGGCCCACCAGCCCGATATTCACCTCCGGTTGTCGGTTGTTCGCAGTCATTGAGTAATTGTGATGAGTTCGCTCCGTGCGACTGATAAACCTACCGTGTTCGGTCCCCCTCGTCGGCGTGTGCTGCGTCTCGGCTGGTGAAATTCGTTTCAGCCAACCGTTTAGTCGGTGGGACTCTACCCTCTACATGTAAGTTAACCCACGGCTAACGCCGTGGGCTTTCACCATGGACTCCCGCTCTGGCCGAATCCGGCAGGGGTTTGACCCCGTTCGCGTTCAGCATCCCGGTGTTCAAGCGCACACCTACGGGTGCGCCTCCTTCGCCCCCAGTTTGGTTGCGAAGGAGTCTGTAGCCGATGTTCTTGGCCGCGTTGTAGTCCGCGTGGTTCTCGTACCCACAGGACTGACAGCAAAAGGTGTCCTGTGCCGGGCGGTTGTCCTCGTGGGTGAATCCACACGACGAACATCGCCGCGACGTGTTCTTCGGGTTTACTTGCTTGACGTGGATACCGCGTTCGTCGGCTTTGTACGAGACGTACTCGTACAGGCGGCGGAACGCCCACTCGTGGAACTTGCGGGCGTTGGGCATCCGGTCGCGGATGTCCGTCAAGTTCTCGAAGGCGACGACCGTACAGCCATTCTCGGCGGCTTCAGCGACGAGTTCGTTCGCCACGCGGTGAAGGTGCTGCTCGAAGCGGCCCGTCTCTTTGCGCCCGACCGCTTGGACGTTCTCGTGGGCGTACCGCGACCCGCACTCTTGGAGGGATTTGCGGCGCTCGACGTACTCCGTCCGCCAATGGTTCAACTCGTCGGCAGACCAGAACACGCCGGTCGAGGTGACGGCGATGTTCTCGACCCCGAGGTCCACGCCGAGAACCGTTCCGTTCTCGGCTGGTTCGGGGTCGTCCACGTCCGCCTTTGTTCGGACGTGGAGGTAGAAGTCGCCACGGCGGTAGTGGAGTGTCGCGCCGGTCGTCTCCCACTCGTCGGAGCGCAGGTACTCCGAGTGGGGCGTGTCACGGTTCTCGTCGGGCAAGACGTACTCGGCGGTGACGCGCCCATCGACGGTGGACAGCGAAGCGTGGTCGTCGTGGAACGTGGCGTTGCGCTGGTTGTATTCGCAAAACGGCGTGGTGAACGTCGGCAACGAGGCGTATTTGCCCTTCGACCACTTGGCGACCACACTATCGAGTGCATCGACAGCACGGTCACGAGCCGATTGGACGTG
>NZ_JBDGTV010000016.1:0-91514 GCF_042216475.1 Halosegnis sp. | reverse complement strand
TCCTCCTCGCCGTAAACGGCGAGGCTTCCCACGGCACCGCACCGCTGAGTTGGGAGATTTGCTGGTTTACGACCCGTCGGCATGACAGGCCGATGGCGGGGCCACACCGCCGTTACTCCTATCCCGGCAGGGGACTCGGAGTTATCTCGCAACCGAGACACCACAGCGGTTCGAGATGGGTGTCTCGAACATCGAGGGCCTCGGAGTCCCGATATTGTGCATTTGGGTGGGCGGTGTGACCGCCTCGGTGTCTGTCACAATATGAACTGAGATTACCTAAATATCCGTATCAGCGCCAGAACGTAGTTCGTAGAGGAGTTGTCGGATTCACGCCCGCCGTGAACGGCGGGATTCTCTCCTCGCAGAAAGATAGGAGACTGAGTCGTCCTGTTTTGACTGAGTCCGCAACGTCTGTCACGATATGCGGCGGCTGGTAGCCTACGAGCAGGTGTGTCTACGCGACGAGTCTCAGTCTACATGTCCGGGAACGCCTTCGCGGCGGCTCCGTAGCCGGCGACATCCTTAATCCACCGTGCAGCGACAGACTTCTTCAGCAGTTCGGCAGCGGGGCCGCCGAACGTATCAACCATCTCACGAACGCCGATGACGTTGTGAGCGACGGCCTCATCACCGACAGAGATGAGCGTGCCCTTGTCCTCGTGGGTCCATGTCTCAAGCGGCTGGCCACGGACGGCCCGCGCGAGGTTGACGCCGGCGACCTCGGCGGCCTGCCAGGCGGCCTGTGCTGTCGGTGGCGCGGGATTGTCACCCGGCTGGTCGACAAGCGCAGCGTCACCGATGGCGAACACCCGTTCATCGTTTGTCGTGAAGTCACGGTCGGCGTGGATGCGGTTGCTCCGCTCGTCCTTTTCTACATCCGCTGTGGCCGCGGCGTCTTGGCCAGTAATACCGCCAGTCCACAGCAGCACATCGTAGTCGAGTTCCGTCTCCTCGCCCACGTAGACCGTGTTTTCGTCAACCTCGCCGATGAACTCGCCGGTCATCACGTTCACGCCATGCTCATCAAGCAGCTTTGCTAGCTTCGCCTGCACGACGGGATCGTTGTTTGGGAAGACGTTGTCCAGCCCCTCGACAAGGTGGATGTCGATTGGCGCGCGATGGCGATCGCGGAACTCCGCGATCTCGCCGGCTGACTGTATCCCCGATAGCCCGGCGCCGCCGACGACTACCTGCGCAGGGTCGTCCTTCGTCGCCTCGGCGGCAGCGTCCTTGACCGCCTCGTGGATATCGAGGGCGTCTTGAAGACTCTTGAGCGTCAGCGAATGTTCCTCCAGTCCGTCGATACCGAAGAAGGCTGTTTGCGAGCCGAATGCAACGAGTACGTAGTCGTAATCGATTGTCGATCCGTCGGCGAGTTGAACTGTTTGTTCGTCGGTGTCTAAGCCATCTACCCGAGCGTTGATGAACCGCGTCGAGGGGGTCTTCAGCTCCTCGCAGTCGAAGGTGATACGATCACGGACATCCGGATTACGGATAATGCGGTGTGACTCGTGCAGGACGAGATGGTGGTCGACGTCGGACACCCAGGCCAGGTCTGCCTCGCCGTCGAGTTCTCGCTCGAGCCGCTTCACCGCGCCCGTTCCGGCGTAGCCGGAGCCGAGCACGACGATATCGTCGGTCATACTGGCTGTGTGCGGGCCTCCGATACAAACCCTGCGAAACGTCCGCGGCTACTTCTTCGGTGTCTCTCCCTCGGCGGGTGCGCGCATCCGGTCGATGGTAAGAATGAGGCTATTATTCGTGTCGTCTTTCCCGTCGAGCGTTCCCTCAATAAGCAGCTTCGATAACGGCGTCGGGCCAACCGCAACGGAGTCTCCCTCGTGGAAGTCACTGATGGATCCTTGCAGGCGAATTTCGGCGCGACACAGCTCCGGGTGGTGGACACTGGTCAGGTCGATTTCTTGGACGTTCGCGCCCGGTACTGACTGCCCCTCGTGTCTCAGCGGGACATCCGCGGCCTGGTCCATCTCCTGAATTTCGAGGGCGTCGTAGGCGGTACCGGTCGGCTTGTAACCGCCTTTCGGCCCCGGCACTCCCTCAACCAACTGGAGCGCTTTCAAGCTCTGCATCTGGTTGCGGATGGTGCCAGGATTACGGTCGACTTCCTCGGCGATTTGCTCGCCTTTTACAGCACTCTCGGACTCCCGGTAGAGGTTGATGAGGGCCTCGAGTATCTTCTTTTGCGAGGGCGTAAGCTCGATTGACGACATTATAAATTTTGTTCGGCAAGGGCAGGCTTAAAGCCGGCGGTGAGACTGGCCCTCGACCGGTAGCCACTTACCCTGCGGGTACGGCCGCTCGGATATGGACGGCAAGCGCGTACTCGTAACCGGTGGCGCGGGGTTCATCGGCTCCAACCTCGCGAACCATCTCGCCGCGGACAACGACGTGATTGCTATCGACGACCTGTATCTCGGTACGCCGGCGAACCTCGCTGAGGCTGTTGAGTTCTACGACCAGTCGGTCCTCGAAGAGGACTTGCCGGCAGACGTTGACGTTCTGTTTCACCTCGCGGCGCTGTCTTCGCGGGCGATGCACGAGGAAGACCCCGCTCGTGGCGTCCGCGTCAATGTCGAGGGATTTGTCAATGTCGTTGAACAGGTGCGCGAAACAGGGTGTGACACCGTCATCTATGCCTCTACTTCTTCTATCTATGGCGATCAGACGGAGCCGTCTCCTGAGTCGATGGAGGTAGAGGCCCGAACCGGCTACGAGGCCTCGAAGCTGGCCCGCGAGCGGTACGCCGAGTATTACCAGAATTTTCACGGGTTGTCGATGGCCGGAATGCGGTTCTTCTCCGTTTACCAAGGATTCTCCGGGGCTGAGGAGCACAAGGGCGAGTACGCGAACCTCATTGCGCAGTTTGCCCATCAAATCGCTAACGGCGAGCGGCCCGACATCTGGGGCGACGGCACGCAGACGCGCGATTTCACCCACGTGAATGATATCGTCCGCGGCCTAGAACTCGCGGCTGATCATGAGTTGGACGGTATCTACAACCTCGGCACTGGTGAGTCCCGTTCGTTGAACGAACTCGTCGATCGGCTCAACGATGTGCTCGGTACCGACGTGGAGCCCACTTACTCAGAGAACACGATGAAGAACTACGTCCACCACACGATGGCGGACCCTTCGAAGATGCGGGAGGAGACCGGATGGGAGCCCGAAATTGACTTCGAAGATGGACTTCGCCGCGTCTGTGCGCCATATCTCGACTGAACGAACGGTTTTTCACCGCCCGTTGTCGACCGGCGTACATGCAGGTTAGGGTCGTCGGCGTCCCGATGGACCTCGGGGCGGACCGCCGCGGAGTCGACATGGGGCCGTCGGCCATCCGGTACGCTGGGCTGGACGAGCAACTTGAGGCGACAGGCCACGAGTGCACGGACGCTGGCGACCTCACCGTTCCCCGCCCGGAGACGACTGTCGCCAACCCGACGGGGGGTCGTCACGCGAAGTACCTCGACGAGACGGCGGCTGTCTGTCGCGAACTCCGGTCTGTAGTCGCACAGACAGTCGCCGATGGCGTATTCCCGCTCGTACTCGGTGGTGACCACTCCATTGCTATCGGGACTGTCGGTGGTGCTGCCCGCCAAGGCTCTACAGGCGTCGTCTGGTTCGACGCCCACGGTGATTTCAACACTCCGGCGACGACTCCCTCTGGAAACGTCCACGGCATGTCGTTAGCTGCCATCTTGGGGATGGGAGAATTCGCCGACCGTGAGTGGGCCCACGCATCCGCCGTCGATCCAGCGAATGTTGCGCTGGTCGGCGTCCGTTCGCTTGACGAAGGAGAACGGGCCGCGCTGCGTGACAGCGACGTTTCCGTCTTCACAATGTCTGACGTCGACGAGCGCGGCCTGCCGGCCGTCGCAGACGAGGCGCTCGCGGTCGCAGGGGGCGCCACCGGAATTCACGTCTCTCTGGACATGGACTTCCTCGATCCTGACGAAGCACCCGGGGTCGGCACACCCGTCCGCGGCGGCGTCACGTACCGAGAAGCCCATGCCGCGATGGAGGCCGTCGCTGACCGACTTGACGACATCCGTTCGATGGAGGTCGTCGAGGTGAATCCCGTCCTTGACACCCACAACCGCACAGCGGAACTGGCCGTAGAACTCGTCGCGAGTGCGCTTGGCAAACAAATACTGTAGCGCCGAGTGTTTTTATGCGTCGCGTTCCTCTTGTGTGTATGTTCGGGGGAACGCGTGCCCGACTCGTCGTCGGCCTTTTGCTCGCTGCTTTCGCTGCCCCGTCACTGCTGCTTGGCGGCGCCACTCTCATGGAGGCGTCACTACCGAGTGGACTCGTAGTCGGAGCACTTGGCTTGCCGCTGGCGATTATCGCCGTCGCCCTTGCGTACATTGGCCGACAGGTGGCCGCCGAGGCTGACGAGCCGGAGTTAGTCGACGACCGGCTCGGCGAGCGCGTCGATATGACCAGCGAGGAGTACCGCGAACTGACCGAGGATTAGATAACATCGACGCCGGCGACCCAGTCGTCCTCGTCGAGCCGCATCACCGTTACGCCCATTGTGTTGCGGCCCTGCTGGGAAACCTCATCGACACGCGTCCGCATTATCTGACCAGACTCGCTCATGATGACGAGTCCGTCCTCGGAATCGACGGCGTTGAGCGAGCAGGCCTCCCCGTTCCGTTCGTTCGTCTTGATGTCGACGAGTCCCTTTCCGTATCGGGACTGGCGGCGGTACTCTGAAAGAGGCGTGCGTTTGCCATATCCCATCCGGGTGACGGTGAGCAATTCGAGACCGTCACCCTCGCTGGTGGCGACCAGCCCCGCCACCTCGTCGTCTCCTTCCAAATCGACGCCGTTAACCCCGCGGGCCGACCGGCCCATCGACCGAGCCTCCGTCTCGTCGAAACGAATGGTCATCCCTTGTCGGGTGCCGATAACGATGTCCTGTGTCCCATCCGTGACTACGACGTCAACGAGCCGATCGCCCTCCTCGAGTCGCGTGGCGCGAATCCCCCCAGAGTGGACGTTCTTGAATGCGGATAGTTCTGTTCGCTTTACATATCCCCGTTGGGTTGCCATCGCGAGGTATCCCTCCTCATCTTCCACGTCATCGACATCAACGACAGCGGTCACCTCCTCGTCGCCGTCGAGGTCAATTACGTTCACGACGTTCGTCCCCCGTGCGGTTCGGGACATCTCAGGTATCTCGTAGGTCTTCAACCGGTATACCTGTCCGCGATTCGTGAACACGAGCAGGTAGTCGTGGGTGTTCGCCTGGAATACAGTCGAGACGCGGTCTCCCTCCTTCGGGCGGACTCCGATGATACCCTTGCCGCCGCGGTGCTGAGTATCGAACTGCGAGAGTGGCATTCGCTTCACGTAGTCCTCCTCGGTGAGCACAACGACAACATCCTCTTCTGGGATGAGGTCTTCGCGGGTGACGCTCCCCGTATCCTCGATGACGGACGTACGCCGCTCGTCGCCGTACTCCTCGCGCACCTCACGGAGTTCGTCCTTGATGACGCTGAGTAGCTCCGACTCATTGGCGAGGATGGTCTCGAGCCGCTCGATTGTCGCCTGTACGTCCTCGTACTCCGACTTGATGTCGGCCGCTTCCATCGAGGTGAGCGAGCCAAGCTGCATCCGGACGATATGTTGGGCCTGGTCCGCCGAGAAGCCGAACTCCTCGCGAAGCCCCGCCTTCGCTGCGTCGCGGTCGTCGCTGTCGCGAATCAGGTCGACGACGGATTCGGCGTTCTCCAGCGCGCGGAGCCGTCCCTCGAGGATATGCGCGCGGTCGCGCGCCTCATCGAGTCGGTACTGTGAGCGGCGCCGCACTACTTCGCGGCGGTGGTCGACGTACTCCTCAAGCAACTCCTTCAGATTGAGCACGCGCGGCTGCCCATCCACGAGCGCGAGCGATAGCACCGAGAACGTCTTCTCGAGGTGCGACTCCAACAGCTGATTTTTCACCACTTCGGTGTTTGTGCCCCGCTTGAGCTCAATGACAACTCGGACGCCGTCACGGTCCGACTCGTCACGAATGTCACTGATGCCTTCGATGGTGCCGTCGGTGACATCCTCCGCGATGCGCTCGATGCGGCGCGCCTTGTTCTCCTGATAGGGAAGCTCTGTGACCACTATGCGGTCGCCGCCCCGGTCGCTCTCCTCTATATCCATTTCGGCACGGACGCGGAGTCGCCCGCGGCCGGACTCGTAGGCGTCGTAGATACCTTCCCGCCCGACAATGTTCGCGCCTGTCGGGAAGTCGGGTCCCTTGATGAAGCCTTCGCCGTCAGGCTCGACAACGAGGTCTGCGACGGTGCAGTCGGGGTTGTCGATGAGGTGGATTGCAGCATCGACCACCTCGCGCAGGTTGTGCGGCGGGAGATTTGTCGACATTCCGACGGCGATGCCGGAGGCGCCGTTGACGAGCAGGTTCGGCACCTTCGCCGGCAACACCGCCGGCTCTGTGAGCCGATCGTCGTAGTTGGGCTCGAAGTCGACAGTATCTTCCTCGATATCTGCGAGCAGTTCTTCGGCGAGCGGCGACATCCGGGCTTCGGTGTACCGCATCGCTGCGGGTGGATCGCCGTCGATGGATCCGAAGTTGCCTTGCCCATCTATCAGCGGATAACGCAACGAGAAATCCTGCGCCATCCGCGCGAGTGCGTCGTAGATGGCGCTGTCGCCGTGAGGATGGTAATTCCCCATCGTGTCTCCGACGACGTTCGAGGACTTTCGGTGGCCGGCCGAGGCGGTGATGTTCGCCTCGTGCATCGCATAGAGGATACGTCGCTGCACCGGCTTCAGCCCGTCCCGTACGTCCGGGAGCGCCCGCCCAACGATGACAGACATCGCGTAGTCGATGTACGACTGTTCCATCTCCTCCTCGACGCGGACCGTCTCTACCCGCTGGGCGGGTACCTCTGGGTCGGCGTCAGGAGCATCGTCGGCGCTCATATATCCACCCACTCCGCGTCATCAGCGTGCTCCTTAATGAACTGTTTGCGCGGCTCAACTGCATCACCCATCAGCACGGAAAACATCCGGTCGGCCGCGGCCGCGTCCTCGACAGTGATTTGCTTGAGGATGCGGTTCTCCGGGTTCATCGTTGTGTCCCACAACTGCTTGGGGTTCATTTCGCCGAGTCCCTTGAATCGCTGGACCTGACTGGGAGAGCCATCACACTCCTCCTCGATGATGCGCTCACGCTCGGCCTCTGTCATGGCGTCGTAAGTGTTCCCGCCCTTCCGGATGCGGTACAGCGGCGGCTGGGCCGCGTAGACGTAGCCGGCCTCGATGAGCGGTGTCATGTGCCGGTAGAGGAACGTGAGCAACAGCGTCCGAATGTGGGCGCCATCCACGTCCGCGTCAGTCATCATGATTATCTTGTGATAGCGAGCCTCCTCGATATCGAACTCGTCGCCGATACCAGTGCCAACGGCGGTGATAAGATTGCGTATCTGGTCGTTTTCGAGGATGCGGTCAAGTCGGTGTTTTTCCACGTTGAGAATCTTCCCGCGTAGTGGGAGGATGGCCTGAAACTCGGGGTTGCGGCCCTGCTTGGCGCTACCGCCGGCCGAATCTCCCTCGACGACAAACAGCTCCGAGTCTGCAGGGTCGCGGCTCTGACAATCTGCCAACTTCCCAGGCAGTGATGTCGATTCTAACGCGGACTTTCTGCGTGTCAGCTCTTCGGCTTTCTGGGCTGCGAGCCGGGCCTTTGCCGCCTCGACGGCTTTACCAACAATGGCCTCTGCGGTGTCGGGATTCTCCTCGAAATAAGCAGCAAAGGACTCATGCATCAGCCCTTCGACAATTCCGCGCACCTCGCTGTTGCCGAGCTTCGTCTTCGTCTGGCCTTCGAATTGTGGATCAGGGTGCTTGACAGAGATGACTGCAGTCAGTCCCTCGCGGATGTCTTCGCCTGTAAGGTTGCCGTCGACATCAGACGCCAGCCCGTGCTCGCTGGCGTAGTCGTTGACGACCCGCGTAAGCGCCGTCTTGAATCCAGTGAGATGGGTGCCACCCTCGCGGGTATTGATATTGTTTGCGAACGCGTGAATGGAACCCTGCACACCGTCGGTTGCCTGCAGCGCTATCTCAACGCTGATGTCCTGCTCCTCGCCAGCGACATACACCACCTCCTCGTGTAGCGGCGTGCGCGTCTCGTTGAGGTAGGTGACAAACTCGCGGATACCGCCCTCGTAACGGAACCGAGCAGACTCGTCAGCCCGTTCGTCAACCAGGGATATTTCGACCCCAGGATTGAGGAAGGCAAGCTCGCGAAGCCGCGACTCCAGGGTGGAGAAAGCAAACTCCGTCGTCTCGAACACTTCCTCGTCGGGCCAGAATTTGATTGTCGTGCCCGTCTCTTCGTCCTCATCAAGCGGGCGGACCGTCTCCATGTCGCCGTCTGGAACGCCCCGTTCGAAGCGGTGATAGTAGAGATGGCCGTCGCGCTTTACCTCCACTTCTAGCCACTTCGAGAGCGCGTTGACGACGCTAACGCCGACGCCGTGAAGACCGCCGGAGACTTGGTAGGATTCCTTGTCGAACTTCCCACCTGCGTGGAGGACAGTCATGATAACCTCCAAAGCGGGACGGTCGTGCTCGCGGTGGGTGTCCACTGGGATGCCACGGCCGTCGTCGCTTACCGAGACGGCACCATCCTCGTGGAGCCATACCTCTATCTCGTCGCAGTGGCCGGCCAGCGCCTCATCGATTGAGTTGTCGACAACCTCGTAGACGAGGTGGTGGAGCCCTCGCGCGTCCGTGGACCCGACGTACATCGCGGGCCGTTTGCGAACCGCCTCTAATCCCTCGAGAACCTGTATTTGGTCGGCACCGTAGCTACCTTCTTTGGACATTGGGAGTATCTTACCAACCCTATGCCGGTCTCCGACATAAATCCCCGCACGCGCGTCGCGCGCGTGACTACGATGACTACTCTACCGTCACATTGAGTCGGTCGCACAGCCATGTCCACCGGTCCAACTGCTCGCGGACAATCCGTTCAGTTGGCTTCCCGACGCCGTGGCCGGTATCCGTCTCTGTGCGCAGGATTATCGGCGCGTCTCCTGTCTGGTTTGCCTGCACCCGCGCAGTCATTTTCCGGGCGTGGCTGGGGTGGACACGGGTGTCACCTAATGCCGTGGTGAACATCGTCGCCGGATAAGCCCGCTTCGTGACGTTATGATATGGTGAGTATGCCCGGAGATACGCGAACGCATCCGGCTCGTCGGGCGAGCCGTACTCGGTGGTCCATGACTCGCCCAGCAAGAACTCGTGGAATCGGAGCATGTCGAGTAAGGGAACTTCACACAGTACCGCCGTCCAAAGATCTGGCCGCTGGGTAAGCGCCGCACCCGCAAGCAGCCCGCCGTTCGAGCCGCCCCATACCGCTAGCCGGTCGGGATCAGCGTACTCGCCGGCAAGCCCCTCGGCGACGGCGTAGAGATCGTCGAAGACATTTTGCTTCTGTTCGAATGTGCCTGCCCGATGCCACGACTCGCCATACTCGGAGCCACCACGTAGACACGCGACAATGAATGCGCCGCCTGCCGCGAGAAACGGTCCTGCGAACCGTCGGTATGATGGCGTCATTGCAATCCGGAATCCTCCGTAGCCGTAGACGATTGCGGGCGTCTCCGCGTCTGGTGGCTTTCCCTCCGCGTGCACCAGGAACGCCGGCACTGCCGTTCCATCGTCCGACTCAAAGAACAATCGCTCTGCGGTTACCGGCACGGTGGGCTCCGTCTCCGGCCGGGCGATGACGCTCGTCTCACCGCTCGCCGCGTCGTACTGGTGCACACGGCTGGGTGCCGTGAAATCCTCAACCCGATAGAATAGCTTCTCCCCAGTCCCGTCTGCATCGAGCGACGCTGGCGGAACAGTACACAGCGCCGGCGTCGGGACTGTCTCGACGCACTCGCCGTCGGCCCACAGCGTGAGCCGGCTGCTTGCATCTCGCAGATGAACCGCCGCGAGCCGCTCGCCGACCGGCTCTACTCCCCGTAGGACGTCTTCAGTCTCTGGAACCGCCTCGGGGAATGTCTCCAGCGAGAGCCGCTCGCCCTCACGGGCGGTCCCCAATGAGATTTGCAGGACCCGCCCACGGTCGGCACCAGCGTCTGTCCGCAGGTAAAGATACTCGTCGTCGGTGGTTATCTCGATATTCGCGTCTAAGTCGACGAACAGCGGCACCAGTGGGTCGGCCCGCGATTCATCGAGCCGATACAGTTCAGTCGTGTCCCACCCGTCGTTGATAGCGACGAAGCAGGTCCCTTCGTCATCGGTCGTCAGTACGGCGAGTTCGCGTGGACCGAACGCGTCGGTGACGAGCCGGTCGGCGGCGGAGTCGGTGCCATGCTTGTGGTAGTAGAGCGCGCGGTCGAGCTGGCCGCCGTCGTTGTCGGCGCCGCCGGTCCGGACGAAGTAAAAGCCCTCATCGGTCCACGCAAACCCGCCTGGGTTGGTGCGACCGACGCCGGGCACCGTCTCCCTGCGGTCGCCTGTCTCGACATCGAGCACGCGGACATCGTACTGCTCCTCGCCGCCCTCGTCGTAGCCGTACGCCACCCGCTCGCCATCCGGACCGACGACATGCCAGTTCATCGAGGCGGCCGGCGCTGCGAACTCGTTTGGATTGACGAGTACCCGGCGCTCGCCCCCGGGAGATGACTCGACGTAGAGAACGGCGTGGTCCTCGTCTGGCGCCTCGATGGTCCGGAAGTAGCGGCCACCGGCGGCAGTTACCGAACCGTGCTCGGCAATCCGCGAGGCCCGCTCGAAGGCCGGACGGAGCGCGTCGCGCGTCGGGGTGGCGAGCACGCTGTCGGCATACTCGTTCTGTGCGTCGATCCAATCCGCTACGCGGTCGTCGTCGGCCTCGAGCCACTGGTATGGGTCGACCACCTCCGTGCCGTGGCGCGTCTCGGTTACCGGCTCGCGGGGCGTCTCGGGCGGGTGGTCGCGCACGGACCGTTTAGCCGTCGAGCCGATATAAAACTCCGCGTTCCACTTTCACCGAGCCACCGCGACTGTTTTACTCCCCGGCCGACAATCGTCCGTCAGATGACTTCGTTCCAGTCGACGCTTGGCGAGGGCGGCGGCACCGTCGCCGAGGAACTCGCCGAGTCTCAGCGCTCCATCTCTATCGCCGAGTTCTTCGAGAAGAACAAGCAGATGCTCGGCTTCGACTCCGGCGGCAAGGCCCTCGTTACGGCCGTCAAGGAGGCCGTTGACAACGCGCTCGACGCCACCGAGGAGGCGGGCATCCTTCCGGACATCTACGTCGAAATCGAGGATGCTGGCGATTACTACCGGCTCGTCGTCGAGGACAACGGCCCCGGCATCACCCGCGAGCAGGTGCCAAAGGTGTTCGGGAAACTGTTGTACGGCTCACGGTTCCACGCTCGCGAGCAGTCCCGCGGTCAGCAGGGTATTGGCATCTCCGCGGCAGTGCTGTACGCACAGCTCACCTCCGGCAAGCCCGCGAAGATTACGGCGAAGACGGGCGCCGACCAGCAGGCCCGCTACTTCGAACTGACCATCGACACGGACACAAACGAGCCCGAAATCGAGGTTGATGAGGAGACTACCTGGGAGCGACCCCACGGCACCCGCATCGAACTCGAGATGGAGGCGAACATGCGGGCTCGCCAGCAACTGCACGACTACATCAAGTATACCGCTGTCGTCAATCCACACGCCCGTATCGAGTTCCGCGAACCCGAAACCCACCAGAAGTACGAGCGGGCAACCGACCAACTCCCCGACGAGACGGAGGAGATACGCCCCCACCCACACGGCGTCGAACTTGGGACACTACTGAAGATGCTGGAGGCAACCGACTCCTACTCGCTGTCCGGCTTCATGCAGGAGGAATTCACTCGTGTGGGCGCGAAGACAGCCGGGTCGGTGCTCGACAGCTTCCGCGACCGCTATTTTGGCCGCGAGATGACGTGGCGGCCACCGACCGACGGGACAGAAGTGGAGACTGCTGTCATTGCGGCTGTCTCGAATAAGGGGCGTGAGGCGACTGCGGCGTTCGCGGCCGACGTCGCAGAGGCCATCACCGCCCACGACCGGGTAGCCCACCACGACGTTGTCATGGCAATCGACGAGACTGCCGAGGCCGCCGAAGAGCGGTCAGACAAGACCTTCGGCGAGACGACCCGCGAGAACGCCGTTGCTGCGGCGTGGTCGGCCTGCACCGACTCGCGCGCCGAGAATCTTATCGACGTCGTTGACGAGGCAACTACCTCCCGGAAGGACGACGAGGCCGTCGCGGGGCTCGCGCGACGGGTCGCTGAGAAGTTCGCGAGCAACGACGACGGCCGCGATCGGGCGACCAGAGAGACGCTCTCCGACTACGTTGCTCGCTCGGCGGAGATGACTGAGGAGCGCGATGGCGAGACATTCGGTGAGACGGCCCGTGAGAAGGTGACTGACGCGCTGTGGCGCCTGATGGAGACGGTGCCAGATGATACGCCGAGTGTCACCGACGTCGCGGACGACCGCGACACGGCGGCGGCGTTCTTAGAGGCGATGCGGGAGACTGACATCCTCTCGCCGCCGACGGGCTGTCTCGCCCCAATTGAGGAGTCGCTCGTTGAGGCCGGGCTCCGCAAAGAGTACGACGCCGATTTCTACGCGGCGGCCACCCGCGACGCCGAGGTCCACCGCGGTGACCCGTTCATCGTTGAGGCAGGCATCGCATATGGCGGGTCACTCCCGGCAGAAGGGAACGTTGAGGTACTCCGTTTCGCTAACCGCGTCCCGCTGGTCTACCGGCTCGGCGCCTGCTCGACAACGGGCGTCGTCAAGCGCATCAACTGGCGTAACTACGGGCTTGACCAGCCGGGCGGGAGCGGGATGCCCAACGGCCCCTGTGTCATCATGATACATATCGCCTCCACGAACGTCCCGTTCACCAGCGAGTCGAAGGATGCGGTTGCGAACGTCCCGGAGATTGAAGACGAAATCGAACTGGCGTTACGGGAAGCCGCCCGGGAGCTGAAGACGTATCTCAACGAGCAGCGATCCTTAGAGAAGCGCCGCCGCAAACAAAACACGCTCGTCGATATCCTTCCGGAGATGGCCCGCAAACTCTCGGAGGTGACCGCCCGCGAGCCGCTTAATATCGATGACTCGCTGGCGCGCATCATGAATAATACGCTCGTCGACCGGACTGTCGAGGACGGCCGTGTCCGTCTGACGGTCCAGAACCACGACTCCTCAGGGGTCGACCTCGAGCTGACCGATATCGTCACAGAGAACCCTGGCGATGTCGCCGGTGCAACCGTAGTGGAGATGGACGGCGAATGGTTCGTGAAATGGAGTGTCGATGTAGCGGGCGGCGAGGAGACGAGCATCGAGTACGAGGTGAGCGATGACGCCGAATTCGACCTGTCGGTCGAAGGCGTCGAGGCTGAGAAGGTCACGGTGAACGCATGAGCTCAGATCAAGATACCCCGGTCGACACGGATCCCGAGGTACAGGACGAGAAGGCGCGCCGCCGGCTCATCGAACTGGCTGAGACGTTCTACGACCAGTTTGAAGGCGGGGACGTCCCCTCGATGGAGATACCCACGCGCACGAAGTCGAACATCGTCTTCGACGAGGAGTCGGGTGTGTGGGTGCTCGGCGACCGCCACTCCACACGGTCGGCGAACTCTGTGCGCGGGGCCAAGAAGCTGCTCAAGTCAATCTACACGGTGGAGTTCCTCGCCACCCAGCTCGACGAGGACCGCTCCTCGACGCTCCGGGAGTTGTACTACCTCTCGGAGTCGTGGGACAACGAGTACGCCCAGTTCTCAAGCCAGGACGAATCGAACCAGCTTGTGGAGGACTTAGAGCTGGTCTCCGGGGTCACCCGTGAGGACTTCCATATGCGCCCGGAAGAGTCGGGGGCGACTATCATGGGACCGCTTGAGCTCCGCGAACAGACCCGTCGCGGCGAACGGGTCATCCACTGTCAGAAAGACGTCGGTGAGGGCGGCTACCAGATACCCAACAACCCTGATACCATTGAGTTCCTCGAGCACGACGCCGCGTTCATTCTCTGTGTGGAGACGGGGGGGATGCGCGACCGGCTCGTGGAGAACGGCTTCGACGAGAAGCACGACGCGCTCATCGTCCACCTGAAGGGTCAGCCCGCACGCGCGACCCGGCGCATCACCCGCCGGCTCAACGACGAACTCGGGCTGCCGGTGGCGGTGTTTACAGACGGTGACCCATGGTCCTACCGCATCTACGGCTCCGTCGCCTATGGTTCTATCAAGTCTGCTCACCTCTCAGAGTACCTCGCGACGCCCGCCGCACAGTTCGTTGGTATCCGCCCGCAGGACATCCAAGAGTACGACCTGCCTTCAGATCCCCTGTCGGATTCAGACGTAAACGCGCTTGAGTCGGAACTCGACGACCCCCGCTTCCAGACGGACTTCTGGGAGGAACAGATCGGCCTCCAGCTTGAGATGGAAAAGAAGTCTGAACAGCAGGCGCTCGCCTCTCGCGGGCTCGACTTCGTCACCGACGAGTACCTCCCAACGCGGCTCGCGGAGATGGATATCATCTAAGACGGAACCGCGGCACTTTCCACGCGCGCCCGAGTACAGGGGCGCGATGACTGAATTTCGCTCGTTCGAGGAACTGCTCACAACGCTTCAAGACCGTGAGTTCGCCCGCCCGCCAGCGTTCGTCGCTAACGCGCACGTTACCGGGCTGAGCGTGGCCCGCGCGCTGGCGGCCCACGACGTGCCCGTCATCGCGCTGGACCGATCCGGCGACGGCGTGGCTCCCGCCTCCGACGCGGTAGTCGCTGCTGGGGAGGTGACGTATCCGCTTGCTGACGCCGACGAGTTCCGGGCGGATATCGAGCGGCTGGCGGCGGCCGTCGACCACGAGCCGGTGGCGTTCGGCTGCATGGACGAGTGGGCACTCGCGCTGGCGGATGATCCGCCGGCGGGTGTCCGGCTCACATTCGCGGCTGACGTCGTTGACACCGTCCTTGACAAGTACGAACTCTACCGACGGGCCGACCGACTCGACGTGCCCTTCCCTGAGACATACTTCCTTGAGGAGACAGACCCAACGACAGCCGCCGACGCGCTTGGCTTTCCGCTGGTGGTGAAGCCGGCCCGCAAGCGGCGCTTCGAGGAGGCCGTTGGAACGAACGTCCTCGAAGTTGATGACGAGGAGGAATTCGCCGAGGCCGTCGCGGCCGCCGAGGAGGCCGGCGTTCGCGTGATGGCACAAGAGAAGGTACGGCGGGCGACCGGTGAGGACCACTCCTTCGCCTCGTACATCTCGCCGGACGGCGAGCCGCTGGGGGTAGTCGGAAACGCGCGCATCCGGTACCCGACTGGCTACGGTACTTCCTGTGTGGTCGATCGGGTCGAAGAGCCGACCGTACGCGAACGAGCTGAGCGACTGTTGGCCGACGCGGGGTACTACGGCATTTCTGAATCGGAATTTCTGTATGACGCTGACCGTGAGGAGTTCGTTCTCTTAGACGTCAACACGCGCCCATGGAAGTGGATAGGGCTGGCCGTGGCCGCGGGCATCAACCTGCCAATGGCCGCCTACGCCGACGCTATCGGCACTGAGGTGGTCCATACCGGTCCGCTTGACGCCCGGTGGGTGTACCTCCCCGACTACCTCCGGCTCAATTTCGAGGACCCCGGCTTTGATGATGTGCTCTCAGACGGGGAGTGGGCGGCGCTGCTCTCCGGGGAATTCGAGGCTGGTGGATGGCTGACGACCGGCGTCTACCGCCTCTCCGACCCGGGGCCAGCACGCGCCCTGCTGGCCACAGAGTTCGCTGACCGGGACTACTACTGCGCCTGCTGAAAGCCTGCGTTGCTCGCCGGTATCGTATCGCCTTACCCCGGAGCCGGCCGAGTCGGGAATATGGACCGCGACCGGATGCGGCTGAACCTGTTCACGATGAACGCGGTCACCCATGTCTCGCCGGGCGCGTGGCGTTACCCCGGTGACCGAGCAGCCGACTACACGGACCGTGACTACTGGACGGAGGTGGCCCATACCGCCGAGCGGGGCGGCTTCGATGCCGTCTTCTTCGCCGATGTCCGGGGAATCTACGACGTTTACGACGACGACCGTGATGTCGCCATCAAGCGGGCCGTCCAGACGCCATCGAACGATCCCCGGTTCCTGATTCCGGCGATGGCAGAGGTGACCGACGACTTAGGGTTCGCCGTCACTCGGTCAACGACGTATAATCATCCGTACGAACTCGCCCGGGAGTTCTCTACGCTCGACCACCTGACCGACGGCCGCGTCGCATTCAATATCGTCACCTCCTATTTGGAGTCGGCTGCCCGCAACCTCGGGGTCGGCGAGCGGCTCGACCACGACGACCGCTACGACCGGGCCGATGAGTTCATGGATGTCTGCTACGCGCTCTGGGAGGAATCGTGGGACGACGACGCTGTTCTCCGTGACCGCGAGACTGGCGTATTCACCGACCCCGACGGCGTCCAGCCCATCGACCACGAGGGCGAGCGCTTCTCCGTGGAGGGGCCCCACGGCTGCGAGCCGTCGCCCCAGCGGACACCCTATCTCTATCAGGCTGGCTCTTCGGAACGAGGCCGAGAGTTTGCCGCTGCCAATGCCGAGGCAGTATTCTGCTCGTACCCCACACAGGCGGGCGTCCGCGATTATGTTGAGGACCTCCGCGAGCGCGCAAGCGACCACGGCCGGGATCCCGACTCGCTGGGCTTCTATCCCGGCGTCGTCCCGATTGTCGGTGAGACAGAGGCGCTCGCCCACGAGAAACACGAGAGCTTCCGAGAGACGGTCGATGTCGAGGCGGTGCTGGCGCTCCTGTCAGGATTTATGGATATGGACCTCTCGACGCTCGAGCCGGACCAGCCGCTCGAGCATATCGAAACGGAAGCGATACAGGGGGCGGTAAACGCGTTCACGCGTGCTGACCCCGACCGAGAGTGGACGGTCCGCGAGATGGCGCAGTTCGCTGGTCTTGGCTCTACTTCTCCCATCGTCGTCGGCACGCCCGAGACAGTGGCCAATGAACTTGCTGCCTGGTACGAGGAGTTGCCCATCGCGGGATTCAATGTGAAGGAAGTAGTGCGGCCCGACTCGTTGTTCGACTTTGTTGACCTCGTTGTCCCCGAACTGCGCGAGCGCGGCCTGCTCGTCGACACCACAGGTGAGACGCTCCGTGAGCGGGCCGGCGGTGCCGGTCCGCGGCTCCCCACGGACCATCCTGCACGCCGCTAATCGAGGACGACCGGCACCCCTCGGCCGGCGACATCCCCCGCGAACGCAGCGGCATCCGTCTCTAAGGCTTCGAAGGTGTCGTAGTGAATCGGTAGAACCAGATTCGGAGCCAACTCCTCGGCCAGCCGCGCGGCCTCCTGGCGGTCCATCGTGAACGAGCCGCCGATTGGCGGACAGAACAACGATACGTCGAGCTCCGCGTGACCTGCAAGGACGTCCGTGTCTCCTGGCCACAGGACAGTCACGTCCCGGCCCCACACGCTCGGGAGCGTGAGATGGAACCCGCAGCCGAATCCCGGCGGGTGGAACGGCTCACCGTCCGCCCGGGTATGCGGGCCGTTCGGGTCGTTATACGCTGGTAGCGTGCGGATGAAGACTTCACCGGGCCGAGGACCGTCGTCCCGATCGCCGGTCGGGTCCCCGACGGCGATGTCCGTCTCCTCGTCGACGTTGACGAGCTCGTATGGGAGGTCGGCCGGCCGCTCGACGTCCCGGTCGATGCGGTTCGCGTCGATCCCGTCAAAGAGGACAAGCGTTGCGTCCTCGCGGGCGACCTGCCGGATGGCGTCGCTGTCATAGTGGTGATCGTGGGTGACACAGACAACGTCGCCGTCCTGGGGCTTGAGGCCGTCGAGCACGCCGTAGCGGCCGGGGTCGAGGTAGACGGTGATATCCTCGCCGGCCAGCCGCAGCGTTGCGTAGCCGAGCCAGTCAGCTGTCGTCCCGTCGTGCTGGACCATGTCTCGCGTACCGTCGGGGGTCCGAAGGAACTTTCGCCGGCTACAGCAGGTCGTCGAACTCTTTGTGCCCCTCGATGTCGACCCCCTCGCCGGTTATCTCGGCGAGATAGATTCCGTTGCCAGAGCCAGTGTCGCGCTCGACGGCAGACTGGATGCCGCGGGCAGCAACCTGGCGGGCTTCATCGATGGTCAGGTCGTCTGTGTACTCGCCCTCAAGGACGCCGTATGCGAGCTGCATTCCTGAGCCAGTGACGGTGTAGTCGTCTCGCATCACGCCGCCGGCGGGGTCCAGCGAGTAGACATGGCTCCCTTCGTCGTCGATGCCGCCGAGGATGGGCGAGACAAGGAAGAACGGACCGCCTCGAAGGAAGTTGCCACACAGCGTGGAAAGTGCCTCCATGCTCATGTTCTCGCCGCGGCGCGCCTCGTAGAGGTTCGCCTCTGCGCGGATAGTGCGGATGAACGACTGGGCGCCTCCGACGGAGCCGGCCATCGTCAGCGCCGCAGTCGGGTGAACCTGTTCGACCTTCTGGACGTCTTTATTGGAGACAAACCGGCCACCCAGCGACGCGCGCATATCGGTGGCCATGACGACGCCATCGGGCGTCGTCACTCCGATGGTAGTCGTGCCCGTCTTGTTGACGTTATCAAGATCGGCTTTGGTTAGGTCGTTCTCCGGCAGTTCGCCGACCTCCGGGGCGTATGGGTCGAACTCTGGGTCGAGGTCGAACTCGGGCGCTGCCCGCTCTGGGGTGTCGGTGGAAAGCTCCTCGTTACGCATTGGCAGGTGTTGGCTGCGCCCGCGTATAAACGACACCCTTCCGTCGCCGCTCGCCGCGACTCACTCCACCCGCTTGTCGAGCGTCGATAGGACTCGGTCGAACGGAACCGGCACGCCGAACTGTCGCGCGAGCAGCGCGACCGGCATCAGTAGGACGCCAAGTAGGACTGTCAGCTGGTATGAGACGAACAGCGCGAACCGTGCGGGTCGGATCGTCATCGGTGTAGCCGGAAGACAGACGACACCAATATATAAACGCACCGGCCCCGGCCAACGCCGCATATGGGCCTGAGAGCCCTCGGAACGCCAGATGTGCCGGTTTGACCTCGTGGCTCCGTGGTAGGCTGGCTCTGGGGGCACGCGTGCCGGGCAACCCGTGACGTCGTGAGGGGCATGGGGGAACATCCCCATAACTTACGAGCGGGTTCCGTGGAACGTGCGCGGGACAATCCCGTAGTGTCAAGTTTGCGGCCCCGCTGGGTGACATTATGAGCGATTATCTGGTCGCGATGGAAGCGGCGTGGTTGGTCCGTGATGTTGAGGAAGTCGACGACGCAATCGGTGTAGCGGTTAGCGAGGCGGGCAAGCGGCTCAATCAACAGGATATGGACTACGTCGAGGTGGGCGTCGGCGCGACGCCGTGTCCCGCCTGCGGCGAGCCGTTCGACTCTGTGTTCGTCGCCGCTGATACCGCTCTCGTCGGCCTTCAGCTAGAGATGAAGGTGTTCAACGTGGAGAGCACCCAGCACGCGCGCCGCGTCGCCAAGAAAGAGGTGGGCGGCGCGCTCCGTGACGTCCCGCTGAAGGTCATCGATACGATGGAGATGGAGCCGGAAGAGGAGGACTGAGATTACCGTTGGTTTTAGGGATAACCGTCGAGCATTACGAGACATGGAGCTGCCGACCCCCGCCGATCTCCGCGAGAAGCGGAAGGCGCTGGAGCTGACCCAGAGCGAATTGGCCGACCGAGCGGACGTGTCACAGCCGCTCATCGCCCGCATCGAGGGGGGTGATGTCGACCCACGGCTGTCGACACTTCGCCGCATCGTCACCGCGTTAGAAGAGGCGGAGGGGAACGTCCTGAAGGCGCGTGACCTGATGCACGAGGCCGTTGTCAGCGTCTCGCCGGACGACGCCGTTCGGGAAGCCGCTCGATTGATGGACGAGGAGGCCTACTCGCAGCTGCCGGTGCTCGAGCACGACCGGCCAGTCGGCAGCATCTCCCAGTCTGATCTCGTGGGGCTCGCGGAGGCAGACCGAGAGAAGCCAGTCTCCGAGCATATGAGCGAGTCGTTCCCTACCGTCGCTGCTGACGCTAGCATCGACGAGGTCCGACACCTGCTCGAGTATTATAAGGCCGTAATGGTGACCGAGAGCGGCGAGGCTGTCGGTATCATCACGGAGGCAGACGTTGCCTCGCGGCTGAGCTAAGGATTGAATTCCGGCGTCTCGAACGCTCCCTCATCCGCGTCAGGATCGTATGATTCGATGCCAGTGAGCACGAGCTGTCGGACCGCGGCGGAACTCCACCGGCCGGTGTTCACGACTAAATCATAAATGGAGCGATCCGAGAGGTCGATGCCGTAGTACGACTCATAGCGACTCGCTTCAATGACCTCTCGAACACGCATCTCCGCCTCCATCTCCTCGCGGTCGCTGGTGCGTGCGACCCGCACCTCGTCGGGGGCGTCCAGCCACACGCGCAGGTCCGCGCGGTTCCCAGCGAGCCAGCCGGCGAGCCGTGACTCGAGAATGAAACTCTTGTTAGCGGTCCCCCACTGTTCGGCGATACGCGAGAGCCGCCGGTCGAGCGCACGATCAATCTCGTCGGACTCGCCGGCTTCAGCGACCAGTTCCGTCAGTGTCTTTCCCCGCTCCTCGGCGAGTTCGCGGAACACCTCCCCGCCGGAGACATAGCCGCAATCAAGTTCGTCAGCGAGACCCTCACACAGCGTGGTAACACCCGACCCGGGCGTACCGGAGACGGTAATGAAGAGGTTCTGCTCTTCGCTGCCAGCCCCGTTGGTCATAGCGATTGTGGGCGCGCCGGCGTGATAAACCGGTCGGCACTACAGCGACAGCCCGCGTATCTCGACGCCTTCGCCCTCTCGCACCTGGCCAATTACGCGCCCGTCGGTCCGGTCGGCCACCCGATCGGCGTCGTGCTCGGGGAGCGCCGCGACGAA
Source organism: Halosegnis sp. (assembly GCF_042216475.1). Lineage (NCBI taxonomy): Archaea > Methanobacteriati > Methanobacteriota > Halobacteria > Halobacteriales > Natronomonadaceae > Halosegnis > Halosegnis sp. Next base: position 70,539 of record NZ_JBDGTV010000016.1, on the reverse strand, counting down.
CCCTGTCCCCATGTTGAACGTGCGGTACATCTCCTCGTCGGCGACATTCCCCCGGCCTTGGATGAACTTGAACACCTGCTGAGGCTCGTAGGGATTGGTCACATCGTATGCGAACTCACCCATCCGCGCGAGGTTCGTCCAGCCACCGCCGGTGACGTGTGCGCAGGCGTGCGTCTCCACGTCGTGGAGCGGATCGAGCAGGTCGGTGTAGAGCCGCGTCGGCTCGAGGAGCGCCTCTCCCACAGTGTCGTACCCCTCGTAGGGGAACGGGTCGTCATAGCGGCCGCCGTCGCGGGTCGCCGCCCGCCGCGCGAGCGTCAGCCCATTCGAGTGGATCCCCGACGACCGCCAGCCGACGAGCGTATCACCGGCCTCCGCCTCACTAGGGAACAGTTCGTCAGCGGTCGCGAGCCCCGCACAGGTTCCCGCCAGGTCGAGCCCCTTCACCACCTCCGGCATCACGGCCGTCTCGCCGCCGACCAGTGCCATTCCGACCGCCTCTGCGCCCCGGCGGAGCCCCTCACCCACCTGCTCTGCGAACCGCTCGTCGGGTTCGTCGACGGCGAGGTAGTCAACGAATGCTACCGGCGTCACGCCCGCAGCTGCGAGGTCGTTGACGTTCATCGCAATGCAGTCGATGGCAACTGTCGAGTAGTCGCCCAGCGCCTCCGCGACAAGCAACTTCGTGCCGACGCCGTCCGTCGCGAGCGCGAGATATCGGTCGCCGACCTCAACTAGCCCCGCGTAGTCGCCTTCGAACTCGCCGACTGCGCCGACAAGCGCTGCCGTCGCCGCCTCGCTCGCCTCGATGTCCACGCCGGCCGCCGCGTATGTCAGTTCCTCGTCGGCCTCATCGGTCATACGGACACCGCGGGCGACGACCGCATAGCGGTTGCGGTCCCGTCTAGAACGGGAAGCCCACGAACAGGTACGCCAACAGCCCTGTCCCGACACAGATGACGAAGGCGATGGCGAACACGAGTGTGCTCCACGCCCGGACGGTTGCGCCGTCGAGCGGGCCGAAAGGGAGCATATTGAAGCCGGCGAGCACGGCGTTGACCACGACGCCGAGTTGGCCGGCTTCCCCTACTGGACCGCCGACGAGCCACAGCGGGACGAACGCGGCTGCGAGCGCGACGTTCACCACCGGGCCGGCCAGCGCGATAAGCCCATGCTCACGGGGGGTGATCCGGCCACGATGGTACACCGCTCCCGGCGCGGCGAACAGGAAGCCTGCCAGCCCGCCAAGGACGGCCAGCCCGAGCATTCCGTAGTCGGCCCGGAAGGCCGCGATCTGGCCGAATCGAACGGCCACCACCTTGTGGGCGAGTTCATGCAGCAGGAACCCCACGCCAACCGTTAGCAGCGAAGCGACGAAGACGGATGCAAGGTAGCCGATCGGTACCGACGTCGGATCTGGCAGGATGGCGTACCGGCTCGTCCGTACGATAAAGAACGTGAACGCGAGCGACAACAGCCCCCACGCAGCGCCGATATCGCGCAGTTCCTCGCGGGCGAACCGGATGCGGCCGCTCATACGAGCCCCACCAGCAGGTCGAGGCTGTTCTGGGCGCCCTCGAGCATGAGCCGTGCCACCTCGTCGGGCCCGCCGACGTCCGCGAACAGGTACGGGATGAGTACCGTCGCGAACAGGAGGCTCCCGACGAACGAGCCGACGTTTGTCAGCGCGACGACGGCGATAAGGCGGAACAGCGGTACGGCCCGGAGGTCACCGAGCAGCTGTCGAATCGGTCGATCCTCGTCGGAGACGATATCGTTGAGCCGGGCGATATCGGCGACGTTGACGTCGATGTAGCGGAGTTCGACATAGCCGGCGAACCAGCCGGGCGCCAGAAGTGGGTTAACGGAGGTGAGCCACGCGACAGCGCCGCCCACACCCGCCGACTGCCAGTGGGCACCCGCCAGCTTCGCCAGCCCCGCCGAAAAGATAGCGTTGACGAGGAACCACGCCCCGAATAGCCGGAGCAGGAAGCCGTTCGAGACGCCCGCCATCGCTACCAGCCCAAAGAAGGCGAGGAAGCCGAGCGTGAACAGGTAGCCGAACAGCTTGTACACTGAGAAGCCTGATGCCTGCCGGCCGGTGAGTGTCGCCGGATCTGGCAGTGTCTCCGGCCGCTCGAGGTACGATTCGATGCCTTCGCGGTGGCCCGCACCGACTACCGTAACGACTCGCTTGCCCGACTCGCGCAGCGCGACTAAACGATGAGCGATGTAGGCATCCCGCTCGTCGATGAGCGCCTCCGCGCCCCCTGGCGAGAATCGGCGGAACTCTTCCATCATTGCCGTCACCACGTCGGCATCAGTCAGCTCTGAAAGGTCGAGTTCCTCCATGTCCTCATCCGGGCCGGTGAGTCCGAAGGCTACGGCGAGCGCGACGCCAAAGGAGAGGCCGACGAGTGCCGCCACCAGCAGGAAGTCAACGACCGAGACGACGAGCCCCGGCAGTGCGAGTCCTGCAGGGACGACGACCGGTCCGAACAACGCGACGGCCGGGACGGCGAGCAGCGCTCCGACCATCCCTCCTACCCCAAGCCCGACGACGACGGGATCGCCGGCGCCAAGCGCAAGTGAGCCGATTAGCTTCAGTTTCTCTAATGTCGACAGCCGCGCCCAGAATCGCTGGATGGTCACCTGGATGTCGCGGTCCACAAGTGCAACATCAAGCCCGAGTTCCTCAGCGGTCTCCACAGCCGCGAGCATATCGGCGCCCGGTGTGATATCGAACCGCTCGCCCATGCGCGCCTGTACATACGAGAGCATCCAGTATGCGAGAAACTGGAAGACAGTGTTCCCTTCGAGCAGGTCCGCGGCCTCAAGATTGTCGGGCGTCTTTCCTTTCAGCTGTCGGTAGCGACCCTCGTCAAGTTCCACAGCGACGATGTCGGGCTGCTCCGACTCGATGACTCGCTTTACTTCGTCGACGCTGTCTGCAGAGACGTGCGCGGTACCGACGACGCGGACTTCGCCCGCCGACTCCGGCGCCTGCCCACTCATCACCGGAGACTGCAGCCGCGGCCGTTTGTAGCTGTCGGGGTAGGCCGATGCCGGCACGGGTCGGGACCCGGGTGAATAAAGCCACTCGGCCGCAATGACGAGTATGAGCCTTGACGCCGACCCGCCTGACCCACCATCCCTCGCTGTCGGCCACGATGCCGGCGAGTATGCTGATACTGATCCTGGAAGCGAGGATTACCGCCGGGAAGAGCTCCAGACATTCCTTCGAGAGGGCGCATGGGTGACGGCCTTCGAGCAGTGGGCCGAGAGCACAACGCTCGACGAGAACGACTGGGCTGTGGTCACTGATCTCGGGCTGACTGCTGGTTTCGACTTCTTCTGGGACGATTTCGCCGACCGGGTCGGCTACCACGCCCCTGGCATTCCGGAAGACTGGAAGGAGCGAGAACTCCACCCCGATCTCAAATCGTGGAACCGGGTATCGACTATCAACGCCGGGCTAACGGAGTTGGGCCAGACGGTCTGTGACGTGCTCAAAGAAGAGTACATCGACTGGGAGTCGGAGTTCGACGCGCCCGAAGACCTCCCCGACTTCTAGTTGCGGGGGACCGTTAGATTCCGGACTTCGCCAGCACACTCCGGGCAGACACCGTCGCTCTCAACGCGGGCGCCACACTCGTAACACTCGTACAGGCTTACATCCGTGGACGAGGGGTCGTGTTGCATGTTTCTTTCATAACGCACTATCTCCCTAAATTCTGTTCCTATTTCTATTATTACGTCTCTAATTACCTAATATGCTGCCGCCCAGAAAATTCTATGGTGGACGGATGGTCAGTTCTGCGGGGTGCGAGCGAGAGCCGCAAACGTCTCGCATCGCTCGCAGGCTGTCTCCACCACGAATCCCGCCTCGGCCAGCAGATCTGCCGCTGCCGCGGCGTCGTACCGCTCAGCTGTCGGTGGGCCGGCTTCACCGGGGCCTGCTGCCGACCAGTCGACCAACGCAAGGGATGCCCCAGCCCGGAGTGTCCGGCGACACTCTGCCAGCGCCGACACGTCTGCGAACTCGTGGAAGGTGAACGTAGAGACGGCGCCGTCTAGTTCCCCATCAGAGAAAGGGAGATCAACGATATCTGCGCGCACAAGATCGACGTTGGTGGCAATTCCTCGCTCGCGGTAGTAGTCGTGCATCGCAGCCTGCACGTCGACGCCATACACCCGGCTGTATGCCTGCGCCAGCCGCTCAGTATAGAGGCCGGTGCCGCTCCCAAGATCGGCGACGGTCGCTGCCGTGTCTGGCGGGAGGAGGCCGAACAGTTCTTCGACCGAGCAGTGCTCGAAGCGCGCAGGGTCGTCAAGCGTCGCCGCTCGATCAGCATCGAACGTATGAAAGCCCATACCGGTTGCTCGGGGGCAAGTGGCTTAGTCGCGGCGGGACAACGCGTTTCCGTTCGGCCTGCCTACAGATGAATATGTCCGTGTCGCTGGAGGTCCGGCCGGCCGAGGAGTCCGATGCACAGGCGATAGAGGCCGTCGCCGCCGCGGCGTGGGAGCACGACTATCCTGACCTGCTCGCTCGCGAACACCCTGGCGCGGCCGCGCGCGATTGGTACGATCCCGAGCGTATCAGACGAGATGCGGCTGACCCGACCCACGTGCTCCTATTAGCCGAAGAAGACGACTGCGTGGTGGGATTCGTCCACGCCTTTGCCCCCCGCGAAGACGATGACGCGACGGCCGAAACCGGTGACATCCTCCGTGTGTATGTGCGACCGGACGCTCGCGGACGCGGTGTGGGCCGGGAACTGGTGAACGCAGCCCGTCAGCGACTCCATGAGCGCGGTTACGAGACGGTCCGTGCGATGGCGCTTGCGGCCAATGAGACCGCTACGGATTTCTTTGCGGCCTGCGGCTTCGAGCGTACTGACGAGCGCGGCGAGACCACTATCGACGGTGACTCTTACGAAGAGGTTGTATTCATCGACCGCTCGTAGGTTGCTACTACCCGTTTCGAGGCAAGCGTCGCTGTCTCCAATTCCTCCGCCAATGCGTCCCGCGAGGCACCGGCCTCGAGATCGAGCTGCCGCCGGCATGCATATAGCGTGAACCAGTGCTCGTATGAGCGACCCGGCGGCGGACACACCGGCAGGTAACCGATGTCACCGCGGGCATTGCGTCCCTGTCGGGCACCGTTTAGCGCGGCCACTCGCTCGGTTGCCGGGACGTCCGCCGGTACCGTCTCCGTTTCTGGCGGCACGTTCCACATCGTCCACAGCGTCACCTGTGAGGCGATGTCGTCGGGAAAGGTGAAGATGAGCGCGATAGATTCCGTCGGCGGCGGCACGGCGTCGATCTCCACACGCGGCGACGTACCATCGCCGTCACACGTTAGCCGGGTCGGTACCGTCCCGTCGGCGAGCGCAGGCACGGTGAACCGGAGAGCGTCCGGTGTCGCCGTCCGCGAGGCAGAGCCACAGCCGGCGAACCCAGCGGTTACCGCGGCTCCCAGCCCGGCAAGGACGCGTCGACGCTCTGGCATCACCGTTGGTACGGCGACCTACGGTTTACACTTGTTCAAGACGAAAACCCACAGTTTCCGCCGTGGGAGGAAGTCAAGTGCCACGACACAGGATTCATGCCCGCCCGCGACGTCCCGAAGAACATGTCAGAAGTCATCGTCCCTCCAACCGAGCGCACGTGCGAGCTGTGTGGCCGTGAGGACCGCTGGGACGAAGACGTGGGTACATGGGTCATCGACGGGGAGGAGGGGTCGGCTACCTGCATCCACGAGTGGGACATCAATGGCGACTACAACCCGGTACAGGAACCAGGTAACGCTTAAAGTATTCATTTTCACTTTCACCGCGCGGGAGGCTCGATTTAAGATGCCATTCGCTCCTTCGTATAGCTATGAGCATCAGCATAGATACAGTGCGGACCGAGGAGCGGGCAACCGACGAGCGGCCCGACCTTCCCCCGGCGACGTGGCTCGCGGACAGCGGCGATGGGCTTGACGTCACTGATCTTCCGTTCGACCGGGTGGCCACGTACGCCCGACGAGCGGACGCAGAGGTGTATCTTGAGCGACGCGGTGGGCGTACCCGGCTTGTCCCCGCTTAGGTCTGCACGCAGACGACCGGCCGCTGGGCGTCACTCAGCAGCGTCTGTGTCTTGGAGCCGAACAGCGCCTTCCCGACCGGCGAGCGGTCGCGGCCGCCGATGACAAGGTAACGCGCGTCCACCTCTGTTGCAAACTCGATTATCGTCTCGGCGACCGGTCCGACCGCGCCGCGGAACTGGATGTCGCCGACGCCGCCGAGTGTTCCACGGGTTATACGGCGAGCGACGTTGCGGGCTGTTTCCTCGGCGTTCTCAAGGAAGTACTCCTGGGTGGAGTCCTGGCGATCTGCGAACTCCTCATTGCTCATCACATGCAACACGACCAGCCGGTCGTCGTAGGCCGACGCGAGGTCGTAGCCCGTGCTGACGACCGGATCCTCGTCGCGGTCGCCGTCGATGGCGGCGAGTACTGTCATGGCGGGTGACTCGCGCCCGCCCGGTAAAATACCCCGAGTTACTCGTCGAGCCGCTCGCTGGTCTCCTCGTGGAGTTGTGAGAGCCGGATGTACTCCTCGCCGGCAGCCGCCCACGGTGACTCCTCGAAGGTAGTCTTTGCCTCCGCGGGGACGCCGGCAGCGAGCGTCTGTCTGGGCACATCTGTCCCCTCCGGGACGAGCGCATTGGCCGCGACCATCGCTGCTTCACCGATCACGCTGCCGTCAAGCACTGTCGCGCCCATACCGACGAGCGCGCGCTCGCCGACTGTCGCCGCGTGGACGATGGCGTTGTGCCCGACCGTCGCCCCAGCTCGAAGTTCGGCTCCCTCATGACAAACGACACCATCTTGGACGTTGGCCGCCTCGCCGACCCGAATTTGTCCGCGGTCACCCCGGAGGACGGCGTTCGGCCACACCGACGCGTCGGCCTCAAGCACCACGTCACCGACGACGACGGCTGCCTCGTCGATTCGCGCTGTCTCGTGTATCTCCGGTTCCATCCCGTCAAACGAGCGTACAACCATGCCGCTGCTCCCGCCCCCGGCCACTAAACTCCGCCGGCGTCAGTAGTCAAGGTCGTCCGTAGTCCGGTCGAGCGCGAGCACCAGCCCCGCGCCGACGAGTGCCGCGACGGTGACGGCAGCCAGCGCCGCCGGCGTCCGCGCGACGGCATCGGCCACCTCTATCGCGGGCGCCCGCAACGCACCCACGACCAGCGCCACGAGGAAGGTGAGTGTCAGCCGACGGTGGGTCGCAAGCGCGTAGCTGACGGCGTGGGAGATGGTCAACAGCCCGACAACGGCGCCCGCGACGAAGACGACCACTACTGCCGTCGCGGACGCGAGGTCGGCTGACCCGCCCCGCAGGGTCGCCACCAGTGCCGACAGGAAGGCGCCTGGTGCTCCGGTAAGGAACTCGTACTGGCCGAGCAGCACGAGTATGAACGAGCCAGAGACGCCCGGCAGAATCATCGCCGATACCGCGATCATCCCAGAGACGAACAGGACCGGCAGCGACGGCGCGAGCAGGCCGTTCCGGGCGACTCCAGACAGCAAGAACGCGAGCGTGAAGCCGGCGCCAGCAGCCGCCACGCCCTGAGGGGCCGCCAGCCACAGTTCCTCCCGCAGGACGACGGCGCTGGCCGCGATGAGCCCGAAAAAGAAGGCGTACGTCAGCCCGGGGTACTCGGTGACGGCGACGTGCATCACGCCGGACATCGCAACCACCGCGGTAACCACGCCGAGTCCGAGCGCGACGAGGAACGGGACGTCCATCGCTGCGAGGTCTCGCACCAGCGCGCGCCGGCCGTCCTGGGTGTGGAGCCGGCTCACGTGCCGGAGTACGCGCGGGTCCAGTGCCGTCAGTGCCGAGACTAACCGCTCGTAGACACCGACGATGAGTGCGATAGTGCCACCGGAGACGCCCGGGACGGCGTCGGCGGCACCCATGCAGACACCCTTCAGGTAGATAACCGCCGCAGGGTGCCGCCCCCCGCCGTCTGGGCGGTTGTCGGCGCCCATCTACGAGGCTCGCGCCGCGATGAGCCTAGTGTCCGTGGCGGGCTTGCGGGCATCCTGCGGCTCCGTCGATGTCTCCGGCAGCGACGGCGTCGTGAGCGATGCGGAGGTGTTGTTCGCGCCTTCTGGCTTGTCAAGCACCGTCCGTTCGAGTTCGACCGTCGTCGTTGACTCGTTCTCGCCGATTACCTGGCCTTCGGTCACGTCAGCAGTGGCGTTGAAGTAGTACGTCGTCAACGTCTCGCTGTCCTGCCGCACCGGCGTTGAGAATCGGTAGGGACCGGTCGCGCGCACGCTGACGTTCGTGTAGCCGGCCTCTGTGCCGTACGCCTCGTAGCCCGTCGTTGAGTACGGCAGTGTGAACGTTGCCACACCGTCCCCGTTCGTACGCGCCTGCTGGCGGTAAACAAACGTCTGCTGTCGGCCTGTCGAGACAGTACTGATGCGGCCATCACCCGTTAGACCGAGCCGTTGGCGGTCGCGTGCGGTCATCTCCATCTGGACCGCGGCGATGACCGTCGTGTTCGGCGGCCCTTCGACACGGACCGTCGCGCCGGGTACCCGCTCGAACGTCTTCACGGCGGCGTACACTTGTCGTCCTTGGCCGATGCGCGACTCATTGCTCGCGTGCACGAGCCGGAAATGCTCGAGTGCTGGTACCGTCTTAGCGGGGAGATTTGGTGTGCCGCCGATTTGGGAGGTGCCGTCAGCGGCGACGAAGTCCTCGGCGGCAGAGCGATTTTGGAACGTTTTCGTGAGATTCCCCTGTGCCGGCGTTGTCGGCACGCCACGGATATCCGTTGCCCAGTCGAACACGACGACTTGGCCGTTCGACCGCGGCGAGATACGGCTACCATGGAACTGGTAGAGTCGGACCCGGAGGCTGTCGTATGCTCGCGGTCGGTTGAGTGTCACGGCCCGCCGCACCAACCGAGCATCCCCTTGCCGGATAGCCTGCTCGACGGAGCCGCGGTCAAAGATAGTCCGTCGGAGGTCGTTCGGCTGAATGTCGTACCGTGACTCGAAAGCGGTGGGCGCGCTATACTTGCGGGTGCCCGGAACGCCGAGTGGATAGTCGACGATGACGTACCGTGTCTCCTCGCTGCCTCCGTTCTCCAGCATCTCGACGGCAGTATCCTCATCAGGAGCGAGCAGTACGTCGGCGGCAAAGCCAGCGTTTTGCTGGAACGGGTTGGCGTTGGGGACCCGTTTGCTGAGGACCGTTATCCAGTGGCCGTAGTCCCACCACGCGAGTGTCCCGTAGTTCCCGTCCTCGTACTCGAAGTCGTCTGTCGGCTCGTAGGTACCGTAGTACTCCATTTCGCCGGGTGAGCCGTCACCATATGCGCCCATTGCTGGCGTGTTCTCTTCCATCCAGTCAAGACTCGCCGTCCACTGCTGGACGCCGCCTGGTGAGGCCTGCTGGTTGGCGACGCTTGGTGCGGTGCGCGCACCGACCGTCATCGGCGCAGCCACAACGAGCAGGACAGCGACGACGGCCATCACTTGGTAGCCAGTTGGCCGCTCAAGATTCACAATCCGTTGGCGCAGGCCGACGATGTCGAAGACGGTGCTTGCGAGGTAGCCGTTCAACACCGCCACGGGGATGACAAAGTAGTACTCGAAGCGGCGCTGGGTAATGGCCGCTAAGAACATGAAGAGGGTCACGACGAGCAAAAACAGCCGATCGGCCCGCGGCTCGTCGGCGACCGCCAGCGTGTATAGCATGACGAGTGCGCCGGCCACGGCTGTGAACAAGCCGAATCCATAATAGTTCGAGAAGAAGCCGACAAGCGAGTCAAGCGGCACCGGCTTTGCCTCTGCGACGGTCCGGGAGGCGGCCGTGGCGTCGTAGCCAAAGATGCGAAGCACCTGTCCGCGGAAGAAGTCAAACGCCTCGGGAAAGACGAGGGCGAACGCGCCGAGGCCAATGACTGCAACCCCGAGCACGCCAAGTGGGTACGCCCGAGGGTCAACATCGTTCGCCTCCCACACGCGGGCGAGCGCGGCGAGGAATACGGAGCCAACCGCTAGCCCAACCCCAAGCAGCGGCTGGAGCAGCGAGAGTTTCACCGCGCTCAGTGTGAACGTGTCTATCGTGACCAGCGTGAGGATAGCGACGACCAGCCCAATGACGATGCCCGGGAGTGCGACGTGGTCGGGGCTAGTGCCCGAAGCCTGGTAGATGGAGGCGGCAACGGCGAAGAAGATGCCAAGGACACCGAGGAGGAACACCCCCGGCGGCCACGTCCACAGGTAGAGTGTGATGGCGATACCCGCTAACGCTGCGTAGCCGACCGGCTTTCGGAGCGGGTCGAACTCACGGGCGACGACGAGTTCCCAGACAGGCTTCTCGGCGAGCGCGACTCGGAGCGCGAGGGCGACGGCAGCCGCCGCCAGGGTAAAAAAGAACACCTCCGCGATATGGTGATCAGAGAAGCCGACGACTCCTCGCGTCAGGAACTGGCCGGTGGTGAGCGAGAGGAACAGGACAGCGATCAGCCCACCCAGCCGGTCGGTGACACGGGCAGTAAGTGCATAGGCCGGTAGGAGCGCGAGTGCACCGAATACAGCGGGCGCAAATAGGTGGACCATCGCGATGGTGTGCTCGCTCGGACTTCCGAGACCGACCACGAGTGCGGCTGTTGCGATAAGCTGGTCGAACAGTGTCCCGAACTGGCCAACGGACGTGCCTGTCGGATAGCCAGTCCACGGGTCGAACGGCATCGTGAACGGCCAGTTTGCGACGGTGTACTGGACCATCCGGTAGTGGTACCACGGGTCGTTCCCGGAGAAGAGCACCCCGGAGTCAGTGACGAAGTTCCGCCATCCCCGGGTCCGTATCCACAGTGACACGGCTACCGCCAGCGCCAGCAGTGGGACGTGGTAGTAGTCGCGGAGCAGATCGAGGACCGATGAATCGGCCTCGGCTGCGAGCCGGTCGGAGAGCCTACTCATTGCTACGTGGGTGCCCCAAAACACGCATAAGCCTTCTCATATCCGGGACACGGAGGAAACACAAGCCATATCGCCGCCGGCGTTCCAGGCCCCGGCATGCAGGTGTCCGTCGTCGTCTGCACGCACGAGCCGGCCCGCTACGATGCGCTGGCCGAGGCGGCGGACTCCGTCCTTGAGGGCACCTACGACGACGTGGAACTCGTGCTTGTCTCCGATGGCTCTGAGTCGGTTCGCGAGCGGATGGAGCGCGACTACGGCGACCACCCAGCCGTCCGTGTCGAGACGCTCACTGAGAACCGTGGACTGCTCGCTGCGCGCAACGCCGGCGCCAGCGCGGCCTCGGGAGAATTCGTTGCTTTCCTCGACGACGATGCCGTCGCTCACGAGGACTGGCTCGCTCGGCTGATGGAGGCAGTCGAGGCGCGCGACCGGCTTGCGGTCGGCGGCCGGATGGTTCCCAAGTGGGTCGCGGGTCGCCCTGACTTCCTCCCAGAGGAGTTCTACTTTCTTATCGGCGTTGTGGGCCGCGGCTTCGGTCCCGGTGGTAATCCCGATACAGAAGGGGAGGTACGCAATGGCTTCGGCTCAAACATCGCCTTCGATGCTGAGGTCTTTGCCGAGTTAGGCGGCTTCGAGCCAGATGTCGGCGGCCGGAAGGGCGACAAGCAGTTGCAGGGTGGTGAGACGGAACTGAGCGCTCGATTCCGGGCTATGTACGGTGAGGGCGTCTGGTATGTCCCTGACGCGGTGGTGGAACACAAAATCTATAGCTATCGGACAGACCCCGTGTGGCTAATTCGACGAGCGTTCATGCAGGGAGTCTCTAAACGAGGAATGGAGCGGTTTGCGCCGGAGGCGACCGGCGCCGAGCGGACATTTCTCGCCCGGCTTGTCCGTGAGTATATCCCTGACCGTGTCGCCCGCCTCATCCGGGCACCGAGCAGGGACGAGGGTGCTCAGCTGCTATTTTTGTTCATCCTGACGGCTGCCGTTGGGCTCGGCTACCTCTACGGTGAGGTTTACTGGCGGTGACATCCTGTAGGCCTGCACGACCACACATCATGGAGCGTGACGGTCAGTCAGACCCGGTTCTTGTTCAGCTCTGACTACACGCTCGCCACGCTCTCGTGGTCCCACACGATTTCGAAGTAGCGCTTGAAGCCAGCGACGAACGAGCCGTTCTCTGTGAGTGCGGCCTGTCGCATGTGATCGGGTACCTCTGGCTCCTCAACAAGAAAGATGGCCTCGCCGTCGTCGTACTCCATGCTCGGGTCGACGAACGTGCCGCGCCACGGGAGCCGGCCTGTCGAGAAGCGGAACTCCACGGCCGATAGCTGCTTGCGGAGCTGCTCGACTACTTCCGCCTGCACGCGCTGCTCGGCGTCGTCGAGCAAGTCCGGGTGGTAGAACAGCGCCCGTATGCGAACGCCGCGGTCTAGCGCCGACGACAGCGACGGACGGACGGCGTCGAGATACTCAAAACTCTTTGTCAGCACGTATGCCTCCTCGGTTGCCTCGTGATAGAGCCGACGCGTCTCCGACTCAGATGGCTCTCCGACATCGACGACGTGAAACAGCTCTGCAGCGGGTGCGGCTGCTTCGTCGTCGGCCGATCCGAATTCCGCGAGGAACGCATCCCGCTCGTCGGCAATCTGCTGTTCGAACGATTCCAACTCCTGCCGGCGGTTCTCGACGGCCCGTTCGAGTACCGTTTCGGCGTCGTACGGCCGGTACTCCTTGGGACGGCCGGGAATCACCTTTAGGTAACCGCGGTCGGCAAGCGAATCGAGGACGTCATAAATGCGGGCCTTGGGAATCCCGGTCGCCTCCGCGAGGTTAGGTGCGGTGGTTTGACCGAGACGGAGCAGCGCTGCCAGCGCCGTCGCCTCGTACTCTGTCAGCCCGAGCGTGTCGAACAGGCCCGGTTGATCCATACTGACGGCTACCGCGGCGTGGGCTTAAGCACCTGGGAGACCGGATGAGATTGGTCGGCGCCCGCCCGGAACCTTTTCGGCGGGGGCGAGTCCAGTTCCGACCGATGGACTCCGGCGATGTCTGCGTGCTGCTGCCCACGATGAACGAGGCGGCTACCGTCGCCGACGTAGTAGGCGGTTTCCGCGAGCACGGGTTCGAGAACGTGCTCGTCGTTGACGGCCACTCGACGGACGGCACTCGCGAACTCGCCCGCGAGGCCGGCGCTCGGGTCGTCCGCCAACGCGGTCGGGGGAAAGGCCAGGCCGTGAGGCAGGCGGTCTTGGAGGAGATACGTACACCGGTCGTACTGATGGCCGATGCAGACGGGACCTATCGTCCGGAAGACGCCGAGCGCCTGCTTGAGCCGATTGAGTCGGGCCGAGCTGAGCACGTCGTTGGTGATCGATTCGCGGACATGGAGCCGGGGGCGATGTCCCGGCTCAACCGCGTCGGCAACCGGTTGGCGAACACCGTGTTCCGGATCGTCCACGGTCGTGACCTTGGTGATATTCTTTCGGGTTACCGGGCGTTTACTCGAGCGTCATTCCGCCGGTATCGGCTCGCTGCGGACGGATTTGGCATCGAGACGGAGCTGGCAGTCGAGGCGGTCAAACACGACACTCGGGTGGCCGTTGTCCCTATCACCTATCGTGCCCGGCCGGACGAGTCGGAGACTAACCTCAATCCGGTGACAGACGGCGGCCGCATCTTTCTCACGCTGTACCGGCTTGCCAAGACGAGTAACCCGCTGTTCTACTTCGGGAGCGTCGGCGCTGTTTCTCTGGCAGCCGGACTCGGGGTGGCGGCGTTCGTCGCAGCCGAGTGGTTCCTGCGGACACCTCCGGTGTCTCACGAGGTGCTTGCCGTGGTAGGCGCGGCCGGCATTATCCTCGGCGTACAATTGTTTGTGTTTGGCGTGCTGTCGGACGTCGTCGTCACTGCTACCCGCGAGCAGACCAGGCGGCTGGAGGAACTGCTTGAGCGGCGGCTCGAAGAGACGACATCGACGTCACAATCCGGGAGCGAGGAGCGCCAAGAGCCACCGACGGAGCGGCAGTCGGCCGGCCACGACGGGTCAGAACGGTAACAGCCCGCGAAGCTGAGCGACGATGCTGGAGCTCGCACGCTCACGATGCCGCTCGAAGACGGGATGGAGCGCGTTCAGCAGTTCCTGTTCCGTCTCGAACCGCTCGCGGTCCGTCTCGCGGAGCGCCTCCGAGAGCCGTATCTCGTTACCGGCGGCATCGTACGGGACAGCGGGATCGCCGAGCTGGTCGGTCAGCTCCCCGGCTGTCGCCGGGAATGTCGCTGCGTCAAGGTGCGCGTCTAGCGCTGCGATGCCGAATGCGAGCGCGTCCGGCTCCTCGTCTGTCGTGTCGTCAGCTGGCGGCCGAACACCCATTACCGGTCACATGGCGGGCCCGGTTGAAAAGTCACCGGAGCCGGCCCGAAACCCACAATACTGACGCTCCCGACACACAGATGTGACCGATTACACCACCGTGTCGATTCCGACCGAACTTGCGGACCGCGTCGAGGAGACTATCGAGGGGACCAGCTTCTCGTCTACCTCCGATCTCGTCCGGTTCCTTCTTCGGAGTATTGTCATCCAGCACCAGCAGGAAGGCGAATTGACAGAGGCGGAATTCCGCGAAATCGCCGACCAGTTGCACGACCTCGGTTACCTCCGCTAACCCTCGAAGGCAACCTCTGGGGGCGCGGCGTCAAGCAAGGTGAGTTCGATTCGGGAGCCCCGCCGGTCGAACGCTGCCAGCGAGTCGCGATCGTACGGCGGTACCGCCACCAGCACCGTCTCGTGCAGATCATCCTCTTGCGTGAGCGCGAGCGGTCCCGTCGGGTGGGAGACAAATCGCCCCTGTGTCCGCGGCGTCGAAAGGTCCATCCCAAATACCGCACTGACGGAGCCGCCAGTCTCCGGAAGGTAGAGATCGGTAAACACTGGTTCGTCGGGAGCGGGGCCGTCCTCATCCAACTCCGGGAGGTCCCGGGCAGGGCGCGTTGCCAGCGCCACCGTGACTGAGTTCGGATCGCGGTCGTCAGCCATCCGAAGGAGTGCGTCCACCAACCCGGTCGTCGCGCAGAGCACGTCAAGTGATAGACCACGCGGGGGTAAAACCCTTCGCGCGTGGCGTTAAACTCGAGCCTCAGGCGATGAACTCCCGAAGTGCCCCGAGGTAAGCCGCTGGAGCGCGCCGCCGAGAGTTGTCGACCGCATCACGGATAGCGACGCTCCCATCTGTGAGTATCCCCTCCCCGTGGCCGACGAGCACCCGCTCAACGTCGAACTCGCGGAGCCGGCGGGGCGGCGTCAGTCGGAGCGCGGGGTGGACGCCCAGCCGTTCGTCGCCAGCCCGAAAGAAGCCTGCCGTCCCAAGCGCTTCCGGCACAACGAGCGTGCCGTTTGTTTCATCGACGACCACGGCCTCATCCCACAGCGGCGTGCTCACGCTCGCCTCACGGTAGTCCGTCCCGGCGAGCAGGTCCGGGAGCGGTACCGTCTCGGTGTCGTCTGGTGAGACATTCGATAGTGCTGATGGGACGCCGACGGGGACATCGTGGCGGCGGGCGAACGCCGCGGCATCACGCTCGTGGCGGTCCAACAGGACGACGACGCCGATAACATCGCCGAACTCTTCGTAGGTCGTCTCGATATCGGGCGCTTCGATTGGGTCGATTAATATGACGCCTGCATCTGTTGCGAGGGCTTGGGAGGCTCGCTGCATCCCCTCTTGAGGGTAAGCAATCCAGCCGACGCCGCCGTCGAACCGATTTATCGTGCGCGGCGCCGCTTCGCCGGAACCCTTGATAGGCATATCAATGAGGAGACGCCTGCCGGGTATAAACCGTCGCCACCCGGCAGGGCTTATATTAGATGCGCGCCGAGCCGGTCACATGTCCGACGAGTATGAACACGTCGTTGTTGAGAACCTACCGGACGCGCCGAACCCAACCCGCCACAAGAAGGAAGTCGACGAGGCCGTTGGCGCCACAGAGTTTGGGTTCAATCTCATCGTCGCCGACCCCGGCGAACAGGTCCCATGGGGCTACCATTACCACCCAAATCATGAGGAGTTGCTATACGTGCTTGAGGGCTATCTCACGGTGGAGACAGCTGAGGGGGAACACCGCGTCGACGCCGGTGAGGCGTTCTTCGTTCCTGCGGGTGCACCCCAGCGTGCCGTTGCCGGCGAGGATGGCTGCCGACTTGTTGCCGCCGGCGCACCCAAGGCCGCCGATGGCGCGGTGCTTGAGGAAGAATGCCCGGAGTGTAATGCAGCGACTGACCGCGACTTTGCCGTCGAAGAAACCGACGAGACGACGGTGTATGTGCTCTCGTGTCAAGCCTGTGGCGCCGAGACCGACCGGCTGACACCTGGGCCGTCGTAGCCAGGATGCGAAGACTGCTTGATACTGCCCTCCTTCGGGACGGCTATAGACGCTCGGTGTCCACCTCGATATCTGGCGGGGTGACCACGAGGAAGCCGCGGAACCGGACTAGCGTGCCACCGAGTTCCTTTATTCGCGGGGCGAAGTCAGCTGCTAACTCCGCGAGCTCGCCTTCAACATCAAGCACGAGTGTGTTGCCCGCCTCTACAGTCGCAAGCCACTCTTCGCCCGGCGTGGAGCCATCGAGGATACCGAGCACGACACTGTCTCCCTCCGGTAGTTCCATTTCCCCTTCCGCCGACTGGAGGTCAAGATCGAACTCGCCCATACGTCACGCTCGCGGGCGGATGGCAAAAACCCAACTCCGCGTTCCGACGCCGCGTGTCAGTGCGCCCGCCCCAGCAGAGGGTGTGTTATTCACTCCCTGTGAACTCGTGACGATGGTACTATAATAGGGAATAACGTATCATACCAGGGCGTTTAGGTCGTGCGGTTCTCCAGCCCATGCCCGGCCGCCTTCTGTAATATATTGAATTCTGGTGGCGCTGTGACGAAACATTGAAGTAGGTCGTACTGGTTCACTCAGTTGCTATGACGCAAGAGGATACGTCGACCGAGTCGGCGGGTCGAGTTCTTCGCGGGGACGTTATCTAACCCCCACGAATTCGACGACGCACGGATTTTCGATACCACGCTGCGTGACGGTGAGCAGTCGCCGCGAACTTCCTTCTCGTACGAGGACAAACGAGAGATAGCGGCAGTGCTCGACGAGATGGGCACCCACGTCATCGAGGCAGGGTTCCCGGTAAACTCCGACGCGGAGTTTGAGGCCGTTCGCGACATCGCCGAACATACCGACACAACGGTGTGTGGACTGGCGCGCGTGGTGGACAAAGACATCGAAGCTGCCATCGACAGCGGCGTGGAAATGGTCCACGTCTTCGTCTCAACGAGCGATGTCCAACTGGAGGACAGCATGCACGCGAGCCGCGAAGAGGCGGTCGAGCGTGCGGTCGCGTCCGTTGAGCGGGTGAAAGAAGCCGGCGTGGAATGTATGTTCTCGCCGATGGACGCCACCCGGACAGAAGAGTCGTTCCTCGTCGAAATTGTCGAGGCCGTCTCTGAGGCGGATGTCGACTGGATTAATATCCCCGATACGTGCGGGGTAGCGACGCCGACCCGCTTCGCGAACGTCGTGCGAACAGTCGACGCGGCGACTGACGCCCGCGTGGACGTACATACGCACGATGACTTTGGACTGGCGTCGGCAAACGCACTGGCCGGCTACGAGGCCGGCGCCGCACAGGCGCAGGTATCGGTGAACGGTATTGGCGAGCGGGCTGGCAACGCCGCTTATGAGGAGGTTGTGATGGCCGCCGAATCGCTGTACAATGTCGACACGGGTATCGATACCACCCGCATCACGGAGCTGTCGGCACTGGTTGAGGAGCGATCCGGCATCGACACGCCAGGCAACAAGCCGGTCGTCGGCGACAACGCGTTCTCGCACGAGTCGGGCATCCACGCGGCGGGAGTCATCGAGAATAGCGACACGTTCGAACCCGGCGTGATGACCCCCGAGATGGTCGGCGCCGAGCGAGAGCTCGTCTTGGGCAAACACACCGGCCAGCACTCTGTCCGCGAGCGGCTGGCCGACGCAGGTTATGAACCCACGGACGAGCAGGTACGCGCGGTCACTCGTCGGGTGAAGGACCGTGGTGCCGACGACAAGCGCGTCACGATGGAGACGCTGGAGCGATTCGCCGAGGAAGTCGGTGTCCAGCGCTCCGGCGAGGAGGTCACACTGCGATGAGCGCACCCCGCGGGGGGACCGACCCCCAGCCGTGCGTCCAGCCTGTGTCGACCGGCAAGCGTTGCGCTGCCAGTGAGGCTTACGTGGCTGCGGGCAAACCATCAGATGATGCGACGACGCGCGACGCTCCGTGCTGGCGATTTGACGAGCCGCACGACTCGTCGCGTAGGGGCGTGAATGCCCCGGCCAGCTATTCTCCTCGCGACCGCGCTCGTACAGTTGACGATCAGATAGACCACCGCCGACCGATGAACGAACGAAGCCACACCAGAGAGGGGGAACCGACCGATGAGTAGCGAGCATGCCGTCCAGCGAGACGATGAAGAGCGACAGGAGCCGGTCACATCCGGTGCCGAGTCGGTTGTGCGCGCGCTTGAGAACGCCGGCGTTGAATACCTATTCGGCGTTCAAGGCGGCGCCATCATGCCCGTCTACGACGCGTTGTACGACTCCGAGATGACGCATGTGACAATGGCCCATGAACAGGGGGTAGTCCACGCCGCCGATGCCTACGGCATCGTTACTGGTGAGCCGGGCATCTGCATGGCTACCTCCGGGCCAGGAGCGACGAACCTCGTCACCGGCATCGCTGACGCCGATATGGATTCGGACCCGGTGGTGGCGCTCACCGGTCAGGTACCGACCGACTTCGTGGGGAGCGACGCCTTCCAAGAGACAGATACGACGGGCGTTACCCGGCCGATTACGAAAGAGAACTACTTCGCGGCCGACGAAGACGCCGTAGGCGACACCGTCGGTGAGGCGTTCGCGATGGCCGCACGCGGCCGGCAGGGACCCACATTGGTTGACCTGCCGAAGGACGTCACAAACGCCGATACGGATGCCCAGCCGGGGCCGGCGGAGACCCCTGCTACCTACCAGCCTGCCGAGCGGGCTGACGAACGGGCCGTTGAGCGGGCCGCCAAGGCGTTCGAGCGAGCAGAACGACCGGTGATTCTCGCGGGTGGCGGCATTATCAAGGGTGACGCGAGCGACGAGTTGTACGAGTTCGCCACCACCCACGATGTCCCCGTCGTGACGACAATGCCGGGCATCGGCGCCTTCCCAGAGGATCATGAACTGTGTCTAGAGTGGGCAGGGATGCATGGCACCGGTTACGCGAACATGGCGCTCACGATGACCGACTGCATGTTCGCGGTCGGCACTCGCTTCGACGACCGGCTGACGGGCGGTGTCGAGACGTTCGCGCCCGATGCAGAGATTATCCACGCGGATATCGACCCCGCCGAGATCTCGAAGAATGTTGAGGCCGACTATGGATTAGTCGGTGACGCGGCTGTCGTCATCGAGCAGTTCGGCGCCGCTGTCGCCGATTCGCCGGATACCGACGAGTGGCTCAACCAGTGCGAGCAATGGGAGGCGGAGTATCCACTCGATTACTACATCGATGAGGACGCACCACTCCGCCCGGAGTTCGTCGTTGAGGCCGTCGACGCTGCTACTGCCGACGACACCATCGTCACGACCGGCGTCGGTCAACACCAGATGTGGGCCTGCCAGTATTGGACGTTCACCGAACCGCGGACGTGGGTTTCCTCCCACGGCCTTGGCGCGATGGGCTACGGCGTGCCGGCGGCTATCGGCGCCCGCCTTGCCGCCGCCGACGATCAGTCGGTCATTTGTTTCGATGGTGATGGGTCGTTCTTGATGACGTGTCAGGAGTTGACCGTTGCAGTCCGCGAAGAGTTGGATATCACCGTCTTCGTGCTCAACAACGAGTACATTGGGATGGTGCGTCAGTGGCAGGACGGCTTCTTCGAGGGACGGCATATGGCCTCTGACTACAATTGGATGCCGGAGTTCGACGTATTAGCGGAGGCGTTCGGTGCCAGCGGTTATCGTATCGACGAGTACGACGAGGTTGAGGATACCATCGAGGCCGCGCTCGCCGAGGACGGCCCGAGCGTCGTCGACGTTCACATCGACCCTGAGGCGGACGTGTTCCCGATGGTCCCCTCTGGCGGCGACAACGGCCTGTTCGCGCTGCGAGGTGACCACCTGTGAGTAGCGTTGCGTTACACTCCGACCTGCTCGCCACTTCCCAGAGGTGGTGTGCATGAGCTCCGAGAAAGAGCCACCGGAACGCGGCCTGTTGGGGCCAGATCCCGAGGAGCGAGCCCGGCCGGAGGGGCGACGGAACAGCCAAGGCATCCGTATCGACCCCGAGACAGAGGCCGAACGGGCGCCCCGCCGGACGACTATCACTGCGCTGGTGGAGAATCAGCCAGGCGTGTTGTCGGAGGTGTCGGGGCTGTTCAGTCGCCGACAGTTCAACATCGAGTCGCTGACGGTCGGCCCAACCCAGAACCCTGACTGGTCACGGGTGACCGTGGTCGTTGAGGAGCCAGATCCCAATATCGATCAAATAGAGAAACAACTGGACAAGTTGGTGCCAGTCATCCACACTCGCGAACTGGGTGACGATGCGGTGCGGCGTGAACTCGTGTTGGTGAAGGTGAGTGCCGACGAGCCGGACAAGATTCACGCCATCACTCAGATGTACGACGGGACAACGCTTGATGCTGGTCCCCGGACCATTACCGTCGAGTTGACCGGCGCGGAGCAGGTCATCGACGACGCGCTTGATGCGTTCCGACAGTTTGATGTGCGCGAGATAGCCCGCACGGGCCACACAGCCTTGGCCCGTGGCGAGACGAAGACGTCTATCGCCCCCGACCGATTGAAACGAGACGACACCGATGAGTGACTTCGAGAACCCAGTATACTACGACGAGGATGCGGACGTATCGATCTTAGATAACCGTACCGTGGCTGTCATCGGGTATGGCAGCCAAGGACACGCCCACGCACAGAATCTTGACGACTCTGGTGTAGATGTCGTTGTAGGGCTGCATGAAGGCTCCAGTTCACGGGACGCGGCCCGCGACGACGGCCTCCGGGTGACCACACCGGTCAAGGCCGCTGAGGAGGCAGATATTGTGAGCATCCTCGTCCCCGACACGGTTCAGCCGGCCGTCTACGATGACATCGAGTCGGCGCTGGAGCCGGGCGACACGCTCCAATTTGCCCACGGCTTCAACGTCCACTACAACCAGATTCGGCCGCGTGCGGATGTCGATGTGACGATGGTCGCGCCAAAGTCGCCGGGCCACTTAGTGCGGCGCAACTATGAGGCTGACGAGGGGACCCCAGGCCTGCTTGCGGTGTACCAAGATGCCACCGGCGAGGCCCACGACGTGGGGCTGGCGTATGCGAAGGCTATCGGCTGTACGCGGGCAGGCGTCATCGAAACGACATTCCGTGAAGAAACAGAGACGGACATTTTCGGCGAGCAGGCTGTACTCTGTGGGGGTGTTACCTCCTTAGTCAAGCAGGGGTACGAGACGCTCGTTGACGCCGGGTATAGCCGTGAGATGGCCTATTTCGAGTGTCTCAATGAGCTCAAACTCATCGTTGACCTGATGTACGAGGGTGGGCTCGGCGAGATGTGGGACTCGGTGTCGGATACGGCTGAGTACGGCGGACTATCTCGGGGCGACGAGGTTGTCGATGAGACGGTCCGCGAGAACATGGAGGAAGTGCTCGAAGGCGTCCAAGACGGTACATTCGCCCGCGAGTGGATCTCCGAAAACCAGGCGAACCGCCCCAGCTACACCCAGCTCCGGCAGGCTGAGCAGGACCACGACATTGAGGACGTAGGCGCGGATCTGCGTGCCCTGTTCGCGTGGGGCGACGACGGTGGAGAGGAGGAGGTGCCCGCCGATGACTGACGAACTCGCGGACATCGACCATACGAACCCACACACGGATGCACCGTTTGGCGAGACGCAGACGTACGCCCGCGGTCGGACGGTTGCCGCCGACGGTGGCGCGCAGCCCGACGAGCCGACCGGAGATGGAGATTCAGACGCAGCGACGGAACCGGAGGCGGACGTTTCGACAGACGGCGGTGACGCCGAGCCCGATACGCTTGCAGACATCGACCACACACCTCGCCGGGGAGCACCGAGTGCGAACGCTGCCTATGATGCTGCCGATGGAGCGAACCGATGAGCTCGGGAACACTCTATGACAAGGTGTGGGACCGCCACAAAGTGACCGAATTGCCGAACGGACAGGACCAGCTGTTCGTCGGTCTTCATCTCATCCACGAGGTGACGAGCCCGCAAGCGTTCGGAATGCTCCGTGAGCGTGACATCGAGGTGGCGCGGCCGGATCTTACCCACGCGACGGTCGACCATATCGTCCCGACAGCCGACCAGTCCCGGCCGCTGGGAGATGAAGCGGCTGAAGAGATGATGGCTGAACTCGAGGCAAACGCCCGGGAGGCCGGCATCGAATTCGATGACCCGACGACGGGTAATCAGGGTATCGTCCACGTCATCGGGCCGGAGCAGGGCATCACCCAGCCAGGGATGACCATCGTCTGTGGCGACAGTCACACGTCGACCCACGGCGCGTTCGGTGCGCTGGCGTTCGGCATCGGCACCTCCCAGATTCGTGACGTACTGGCGACCCAGACGGTCGCGATGGAGAAAAAGAAGGTGCGGAAGATAGAGGTAACCGGTGAACTCGGCGACGGCGTCACCGCGAAGGACGTCATCCTCACTATCATCCGAGAGCTCGGTACGGATGGCGGCGTCGGCTACGTGTACGAATACGCCGGCGAGGCTATCGAATCGCTGGACATGGAGGGCCGGATGAGCATTTGCAACATGTCCATCGAGGGGGGCGCCCGTGCGGGCTACGTCAACCCTGATGAGACCACATACGAGTGGCTCCGCGACACCGATGAGTTTCGCGACGACCCTGAGCGGTTTGAGGAGCTGAAGAGTTACTGGGAGTCGATTCGGTCCGATGAGGACGCCGAGTACGATGACGTGGTTACTATCGATGGGTCGGATATCGAGCCGACGGTGACATGGGGAACGACGCCCGGACAGGGCGTCGGCATCTCCGAGCCGATTCCGGCTCCAGAGGAACTCCCCGCCGATAAACAGGAGACCGCGCGGATGAGCCAGGCGCACATGGGGATCGAGCCCGGCGATACGATGGAGGGGTACGGTATCGACGTGGCGTTCCTCGGCTCTTGTACGAACGCGCGGCTCCCCGACCTGCGTGCAGCCGCAGAGATAGTGAAGGGACGGCAGGTGGACGAGTCTGTTCGCGCGCTGGTTGTCCCCGGGAGCCAGCGGGTGAAGGCTGCAGCGGAGGCCGAGGGCTTGGACGAGGTGTTCCGAGAGGCCGGCTTTGAGTGGCGCGAGGCTGGCTGTTCGATGTGCCTTGGCATGAACGACGACCAGCTTGAGGGTGACGAGCGGTCCGCCTCCTCCTCCAATCGGAACTTCATCGGCCGGCAGGGGTCGAAGGACGGCCGAACTGTGCTGATGTCACCGGAGATGGTCGCGGCCGCCGCCGTCTCTGGTGAGGTGACGGATGTACGTGACCTGCCACGGAAAGAGGTGGAAGCATGACCGAGACGGAGACGGACATCCCTGAGGTGACGGCCGTGTCAGGGACAGGGATTCCTGTTCGCGGCAACGACATCGACACCGACCAGATTATCCCAGCACGGTTCATGAAGGTCGTTACCTTCGACGGACTCGGGGAATTCGCCTTCTTCGACCAGCGGTTCGACGACGAGGACAACGAGAAGGACCATCCGTTCAACGACGAGCAGTTCCGCGACGCAAACGTACTGGTGGTAAACGCTAACTTCGGCTGTGGCTCCTCTCGCGAGCACGCGCCTCAGGCGTTGATGCGGTGGGGAATCGACGCCATCGTTGGGGAGTCGTTCGCTGAAATTTTCGCCGGCAACTGCCTCGCACTCGGCATTCCGACTGTCACTGCCGATCAAGAGACGGTTGAAACCATCCAAGACTGGGTCGACGAGCACCCCGACGGAGATATCGATGTCGACGTGGCGGGGGAAACAGTCACGTATGGCGACACGACTGTGGAGGTAGATGTCGACGAGGCCCAGCGGAAGGCGCTCGTTGAGGGCATCTGGGACACGACGGCGCTGATGAAGTCTAACGCCGAGGCGATTCGCGCTACCGCTGAGTCTCTGCCGTATGTTGACCAGCCCGAACCACGGGTCGCGAATGACTGAGGTCGTCGTCATTGAGGGAGACGGAATCGGCCGCGAGGTGGTGCCCGCTGCCGTCCGCGTGCTAAAGACAGTCGGCAATGGCCTCTTCGAGTTCAGCCACGCGGAGGCCGGCGACGCCGTCGCAGAGCGAACCGGCGATCCGCTGCCCGACGAGACGTACCGCATGGTCGCTGACGCCGACGCGACGCTGTTTGGCGCCGCCGGCGAGACGGCCGCGGACGTCATCCTCCCGCTTCGGGAGGCCGTCGGCTCGTTTGTCAATGTGCGCCCCGCACGGGCATACCCTGGCGTCGATGCGCTCCGCCCGGAGACGGATCTCGTCTTCCTCCGTGAGAACACCGAGGGAGTCTACGCTGGCCACGAGGACCGTCTTTCTGCGGACCTATCGACGCTTACCCGCGTCGTCACCACCTCCGCTTCGGAGCGGCTGGCAGAGTTCGCCTGCGAGTACGTGACCGACCGCGGCCTTGACAAATTCCACGTCGCCCACAAGGCGAACGTGATGCGGGAGACGGACGGCCGGTTTAGAGAGGCTGTTCTCGAGATCGCAGAGCAGCGTGGTGTGGAGACGGAAGAGGTGCTGATGGATGCGTTCGCAACGGAGCTCCCGCTCGACCCGAAGCGGTTCGACGTGGTTGTCACACCGAACCTCGCGGGAGACGTGCTCTCTGACCTCGCCGCGGGACTGGTCGGCGGGCTCGGGCTGTTGCCCTCCGCGAACGTCGGTGACGACAACGGGCTGTTCGAGCCGGTCCACGGTACCGCTCCCGACATCGCTGGCCGGGGAATCGCCAACCCTGCGGCAGCTATCCTTTCAGCGGCGATGCTGCTGGAGTATCTCGGGAAGACGGAAGCGGCGACGTCGGTCCGGGCCGGCGTTGAGGCTGTGCTTGCGGACGGGCCGCGGACGCCGGACCTCGGCGGCTCAGCGACTACCGACGAGGTAACCGACGCAGTACTCGCGCATCTCTAACTACTCGCGGCGGTAGGCCGCGAGCACGTCCTCCCAGGAGCCGTTCTCCTCGAGGTACGACTGGAGTTCGCGGGCGTATCCCTGTGTCAACTCCTCGGCCTCACGGACGCGTTCGGCGCGGTCTGGGCCGCTTGAGCTGCCCGAAAGCCCCAGCGTCGATAGTATTGAGCCGAGCATCCCCCGCGAGTCCTCACGGTCAACACCGCCTCCAGGCGTCGGTGTCCGCTCGCTTACCTTCTCTACCTCGGGCATGATGTCGGCCAGTTTGGAGGTATCGGCGTACAACCGCGGTTCGTCGCTCGTGTCGATGTCGAACTCAGTGGCGGTCATCACCAGCCCCCATTCCTGGCGACTGAAGCTACTCGCCTCAACGCGGTCCTCGAAGCGGGTGTCGACGGTCATACGGGCGCCGACGATTCGATCCTGCCAGTCACTCATACCCGTCAGTGGGTGTTCGCCGGGTATCAGCGTTTCTCACGACGTGGGGTCAGGCGTTCGGCGTCACGTCAATCTCCGCGTACATCCCCTCGTGAAGTGCGGCGTGGACATGACAGATCTCCTCGCCCAGTTCGACGAGCTCCTCCACTTCGTCGTCGTCAAGATCGGCCTCAACCTGAAGATGAAAGCGGACGGAACCATCGACGATGTCATCGTCATCGTTGAGGTTCGCCTCCGCCTCCGTCTCTATGCGCCCGAGGTCGATATCGTGTTCCCGCTTGGCGCCTGCGCGGAAGGCGAACGTGTAACAGGACGCGTAGTCGGCGAGCAACACCTCATTTGGCGAGGGGCCCTCCTCCTTGGTCGCGTCGATGGACAGCTCGTAGTTGCCGACGCGGCTGGTCGCGTGGAAGCCACTCTCGTTGACCGTGTTGGATTCGACGTCTGCCATTACGTGCGTACGGATGGCGGCCGCCGGTAAAAAGGTAGCCGGACCGCTACAGGATGAACGACTCGTCACCGTCTAGGACGACGACTTCTGCGTCGCTGCCGGTCACGCGCACCTCGCGGACAAAATCGTCAGTGTCGATCTCGATAGGGGGGAACGTGTCGTAGTGCATCGGCACCGCGTAGTCGACGTTGAGCCAGTCGACGGCGATGGCCGCCTGCGTTGGCCCCATCGTGAAGTGGTCGCCGGCCGGAACGGCCGCGATGTCGGGTTCCAGGAACGGGCCAATGACATCGCGCATCTCCGACATCAGCGACGTGTCGCCAGCATGGTAGAACGCCTCGCTCTCGGCGTCTGTCTCTTGCGTCGGCTTCGTCGTTGAGACAACGTAGCCCACCGGCGGGCCGGCACTGTACTCGTAGTCGGTCATCAGCCCGTTCGTGTGGTCCGCACGAACCATCGTGACGAACGTGTCGCCACACTCAACCGTACCGCCCATGTTCATCCCCATCCCTGCGACTGCATTGTCGAAGCCGAGTTCTTCCTCCGCGTACGCCGCCAGTTCGGGGACGGCCACCAGGGTCGCGTCGGAGAACTCCGCTGCGTGGGCGATGTGGTCCTCGTGACCGTGCGTGAGCAGGACGTAGTCCGGCGTCGGAACGTCCGCAGGGGCGGTGTCGGTCATGGGGTTGGCAAAGAATGGGTCCACCAACAGCGACGTCTCACCCACTTCAACACCGAACGTCGAATGACCGTAGTATGTCAGTTCCATACGCGCGGTCGTACTCGCGGCACCCGTATAACCGTTCAGGGGACGGGCCACGGCGGTTTTGCTCCTCGCGCGGCTACCGTCGACATGGTCGTTGACGAGTCGACGGTCGGTGATACCCCACTCGTCGCGCTCAACGTCGACTGCGCGCCGACGGTGCTTGGCAAGGTGGAGTGGCTCCACTTCCCAGGCATCGGCCACGGCGGTAGTTCACTGAAAGCCCGCATTGCCGTTGCGATGCTTGACGCCGCGGAGACCACGGGCCACCTTCCTGGTGCCACCGTTCTTGAAGCCTCCTCAGGCAACACGGCCCGCGCCCTGGCGCGGGTCGCCGGTGCCCGCGGCTATGACGCCACCGTGGTTGTCCCGGACAACATCGCGGCAGGCAAACGCGGTGCCCTCGAGGCGGCCGGCGCGACAATTCATGAGGTGCCAGCGGAGGCGGGCTACGATGCTCTTCTAGCTCGGGCAGACGAATTGGCTGCTGCTGGCGGCTACTGGCGCGCTGACCAGTATCGCAACCCTGCGAATCCGCGGGCCCACGAGCGGACAGGCCGAGAGATATGGCGTGACACCGGCGGCCAAGTGACGGGATTCGTCGCCGGCGCGGGTACCGGCGGCACGGTGACGGGCGTCGGCCGCACGCTTCGTCAGCGCGACCCAACCATCGAGGTGGTCGGTTTCGAGCCGGCCGACGCGACCCATAGCATCTGCGGGCTAAAGTACCTCCGCGGCGGCGGGTTCCATCCCGACACGTACGTGGAGTCAGTGCTCGACCGCAAGCGGTACGTCGACACCGAGCGTGCCCGTACCGCAGCCCGCGATCTCGCGGCCGCACACGCACAGACGAATCCGGCATTGATTGCTACTGGTCGCCACGACCCCGAGACGATCCGGCGTCACCTCCGGGTTGACGGCGACTTCCTCGTTGGTCCCTCGTCGGGTGCGGCCATCGCTTGCATCCGACGGCTGGCGAGTGAGGGGGTATTCGATCGGGAGGATACTGTCGTTGTCCCCCTGTGTGACCGCGGCGACACCTACCCTGAGGGGGACCTGTGGGGTGACCGGTTGTGACCGTCTGGCGGCGAGATTTATTGCCGGCTCGGCCGAACACGCGCGTATGGGCGCAACGTTCGAACTATACGAGGATGCTTCCGGCGACTACCGCTGGCGGCTCCGCCATGAGAACGGCAACATTATCGCGGACTCCGGCGAGGGGTACGCCTCCAAGCAAAAGGCGAAGCAGGGCATCGAGTCGGTAAAACAGAATGCCACAGACGCCGGTATCGAGGAAGGGTAACAACTTCCCGACGGAGCCACAGGCGATGATATGGACGTGGTCGTGTTCGAACACGAGAACCCGGCATTTGAGGCCGCCCTTGACATACGCGAACGGGTGTTCGTGGACGAACAAGAAGTGCCATACGACCGCGAAGTGGACGGGCGTGACCCGGAAGCAACCCACTTTCTCGGGCGCGTCGATGGCGAACCAACTGCAGTCGCCCGACTCCGTGAGTACGAGGAGACGGCGGTGAAAGTCGAGCGGGTTGCCGTCGTCGCCGCCAAGCGTGGCGAGGGGTACGGTGACGAACTGATGGATGTCGTTGAGACGCATGCGAGCGAGGCGGGCTACGACCGGGTCGTGCTCGACGCGCAGGTACCGGTCGTTGATTTTTACAAGCGCCGGGGCTACGCCCTACAGGACGACGAACCGTTCGAGGATGCTGGCATCCCGCACCGGCGGATGGCGAAGCCTGTCTGACCAAAGCAAAGCGGTATCCGTGGGCGCCGCCTCCCTCCGATATGGCGACGACGAGCGGCCGGTTTCGCGTCTACCGCGTTCTTGGGGCCGTGCTTCATATCAACCTCTTCGACGTTGCCGACCGCCGGTTATACTCTGTCTACCAGACCGACTATCCCGCGCCGCTCCAGTCGACCGTCGACTCGCTCGCGACGGGTGATATGATAGAGGCGACCGTCACCGGCGATCCCGAGGCGCCACAGGAGCCGTGGCGTCTTGAGGCCGCTGAGCGCGAGGACACGG
Source organism: Halosegnis sp. (assembly GCF_042216475.1). Lineage (NCBI taxonomy): Archaea > Methanobacteriati > Methanobacteriota > Halobacteria > Halobacteriales > Natronomonadaceae > Halosegnis > Halosegnis sp. The sequence goes on along the minus strand of NZ_JBDGTV010000016.1, from coordinate 41,570 downwards.
CTAGTGTCGACATCGACTTCGCCGTCGGCGTCGAGTATCCTGATGTCGCCCGCCAGACGTGGGAGCGCGCACTCGCAGAGGCCAGCGAGGAGGGAGTCGTCCCGACCGGTCGGGCACTCGGTACCCAAGAGGGTGACGAGGCCGCCGGTGAAGTGTGGGTCCAGCCGCGTGACTCGCTCCCAGACGGGGGATTCACCCCGGCAGTGGCGGCTGGTCGCCTTCCGCTGGAGCCGTGGCTTGAGCGGCTCCCTTACGCCGACGCGCCGGCCGAGGAACTGTTGGCTATTGAGGCCTCAGACCCAGATGAGCCCGTCCGGGAGCCGTATGGCGTCTTCCTCTTCTTTACCAAGGCTGGCCGCGGGCTAGCGGATCGATACCGAGAGCGCTGGGACTTGCCGCGGGGAGCCGACTCGCGCCCCGACTTTGACCCGTATTGACTACTCCTTCAGGCCGAGGTCGTTGCTCATCGAGTTGCCCGGCCGCGGTACTCCCTTCGCGGTGTACGTCTCGCCGGTGATGAACGACGCGCCCGGGGACGCAAGGAACACTGCGAGGTCGGCAATCTCGGTCGGATAGCCGATACGCCGGAACGTCTCTGAACGAGCCGGGATATCCGACTCGTCGATACCGAGCGTCTCCGCGACCCCCGGTGTCTGGATGAGACCAGGCGCGATGCAATTTACCCGGACGCCGTCATCGGCCCACTCGGTCGCAAGCGTCTCTGTTAACCGGATGATGCCCGCCTTGGCCGCCCCGTAATGACTCTCGCCGGGGGCTGCGTGCTGACCGTTGACCGACGCCATATTGAGTATCGTGCCGCCGTCACCGGCCGGCTGGCGGAGATACTCGCCGGCCACCTGCGAGCAGCGGTATGTGCCCCCAAGGTTGAGATCAGTGACGGCTTCCCAGCCGCCCTCAGAGATTTCCTCGAAGTCGGCGACGAACTCGCCGCCAGCGTTGTTCACAACGACATCTAGCCCACCAAACTCGTCGACAGCGGCCGTGAAGAACGCCTCAACGTCCTCGCGCTCCCGAACATCACACTCGGCGGCGAGCGCTTCGCCGGGAACGTCTGCCTCATTAATGCTGTTTGCCACGGGACCGATTCGATCCATGGACCGTGAGCAGACCGCGACGTCCGCGCCAGCCGCAGCGAACCGCTCAGCAATCGACCGTCCGATGCCTCGTGATGCCCCCGTGACAAGGACGCGCTCGTCCGTCACGGAGAAGTCGGGAGCCTCCATATCCGAACACGGTTCCGCGAGGGGACTTCGGTCTGTCGCTCTCAGCAGTCGGGCGGCAGCTAAACGCTTAACGTGGCCCGCACCCACGCGCCGGTGTGCGATACGTTCGATTCCACGATGGTGAGGATATCCGACTCGGCGAATTAGTTGACGGCGAAATCCGCGCGTTCCCCAATCACGGGAGTCGACTGGCCAGCACGGAGTCGTTCGACGCTGACACCGTTGACCTGCTCCCGCCGTGTGATCCCTCGAAGATTGTTTGTATCGGGCTTAATTACGCCGACCACGCTGCCGAACAGGACAGCGAGATACCCGACCGGCCACTGCTGTTCCTGAAACCGCCTAACGCCGTGGCGGCCCATGGAGATGACCTCCGTCTACCGGCCGGCAAGGAGCGTATCGACCATGAGGCGGAGCTCGGCGTCGTCATTGGCGAGCGTGCGCGAGACGTCGCTGCTGAGGAGGCCATGGCTCACGTCGCTGGCTTCACCTGCGTCAATGATATCTCAAACCGTGATGACCAGCGTCAGGAGCAAAACTGGATTCGCGGGAAGGCGTTCGATGATGCTGCCCCCATCGGCCCGGCGCTGGCGACGCCGGATGAGGTGCCTGCCGACGCGAGCGTTCGCTGCCGCGTCAACGGTGAGACCCGTCAAGACTCGACGCGCGACCAGTTCATCTTCGACGTGCCGGAACTCGTCGCCGAGATAACGTCGTACCTGACCCTCCAGCCGGGCGACATCATCTCTACGGGCACGCCTGAGGGGGTCGGCCCGCTGGGGGATGGCGACGAGGTAGAGATAGAAGTAGAAGGGGTCGGCACGCTCCGGAACACTGTCTCTATTCCCTGACTCGGAGTAACAACGACTAAGTTTAGGTTCCCCTAATCCGCCGCTGTGAAGTTGACGCGACGCGATGCGCTGGCGGCGCTGACAGGGGCCGGTGTCATCGTCGGGGGCGGGGCGGCGGCGCTCTCGCGATCGGATGTCGTGGCCGAGGAGCAGCGCGTCGATCTACCCCTCGAGACCCTGACGGCGGCCGCCGAGACGGTGTATCCAAGCGAGGTGACAGGCGTCGAGACGTTCGTCGAGACGTACTCATTGGGTCGCATTGAGGGCCGCGAGGGGTATCTTGAGGGCGTGCGGTCGGCGACAGAAGAACTCGACGCGACGGCACAGGCTTGGGAGGACGGTCGGTTTGCCCAACTTTCCGCAGAGACGCGCGACGAACTACTGCGCCAACTGGGCGTCCACACCGCCGAAGAGGCGCCTGATGGGACGCTCGCCGAGCGGGTTCGCTACTATGTGGTTAATGAACTGCTGTACGCGCTGTATGCATCGCCGACGGGTGGTGAACTCGTCGGCATTGAGAACCCGCAGGGGTACCCTGGCGGGACGAACAGCTACCAGCGGGGGCCACGATGACAGAGACGGATGTCTGCGTCATCGGCGCCGGTCCCGCGGGCGCGCTGGTCGCGGACCAGCTTATTGAGGCGGGCTACGAAGTAACCGTCTTAGAGGCCGGTCCCCGATTTGAGGAACGCGACCACGAGCGGATGGAGCGGTCTATCCGGCCGGCCCACGCCGACCCGGAGGTGTGGGAAATGGGTGGTCCGCGGGACGCTTTTTCTGCGTCCGGGCCAGACTTTTATCCGCTGAACGTGGCCCGCGTGAAGGGCGTCGGCGGCTCCACCAATCACTGGCAGGGGATGGTGTATCGGCTCCATGAGGCGGACTTCGCGGGCGAAAACAACGCCCCCGCGTGGCCGCTGGAGTACACCGACCTGCAGCCGTACTACCGCCGAGCAGAGGCGGTGTTCGGCGTTGCAGGCGCCGCTGACAACCCGTTTGCGCCGCCACGCGAGTCGCCCCACCCCCTGCCTGCGTTCCCACCATCCTACTCGGACTCGCTATTCGCAGAGGCCTGCAAACAGGTGGGCGTGGCGACCCATTCGGCGCCAAACGCGCGCAACTCCGAGCCGTACGACGACCGCTCGGCGTGTGTCGGGTACGGCACCTGCAAGCCTGTCTGTCCGTCGGGCGCGAAGTATAGTGCCGACCACACGGTCCGGCAGGCCGAGGCGAAGGGACTCACTGTTCACACAGAGGCACCTGTCCAACGATTGGAGACAGACGCAAACGGGGGACGCGTGGCTCGCGCTGTCTACGCCCACGAGGGAGAAGAACGAACGCTCACGGCCGATCGGTTTGTGCTCGCAGCCGGCGGAGTTGAAACCCCACGGCTCCTCCTATTGTCGACCGACGACAGCCACCCGGATGGGCTGGCAAACTCGTCTGGGCTGGTCGGCCGATACTTCCACGAACATCTGTTTGCGGGGATGGGGGGTACGCTTGGAGAGCCGACTCGACAGAACCACATCGGCTTCATCACAACCGAGAGTCACCAGTTTTACGACGACCCTGGTGTGGGCACTGACGCAATCCCTAGTCGCAACGGCGAGTTCGCGCCGTTTAAACTGGAATTCCTCAACTATGCCGGCCCCTCCCCGGTCGAGATGGCAATGACGGGCGACGCATGGGGCGATGACCTGCTCCGGCAACTGCAGGATGCCTACGGTAGCCACGTCGCGATGGGCGGGCTGGTTGGTCAGCCGCCGCTCGCGCGCAACCGAATCTCACTCGACGAGTCGCGCACCGACGACCACGGCAACCCAGTGCCAGACATCATCTGGGAGATTGACGAACGAACGAAACGAACGCTCGCGCGGGCTAACGAGGTACAACGGGCCGTGCTGGAGGCGATGGGTGTCGACATCGAGTGGACCGTTGGCCCTGACAATACTGGACCGGCCTACCACCACATGGGGACGACACGAGTGAGCCGCGACCCAGCGGCGGGCGTTGTCCGCCCGGATTGTCGAACCCACGACGTAGAGAACTTGTGGATTGCCTCATCGTCAGTGTTCCCGAACGGTGGCGCGCTCAACCCGACGCTCACCATCGGCGCGCTCGCGCTGCTGTGTGCCGAAAGCGTCGCCGGAAGCCTTTAGAAGGGCAGCGCCGGCGCTGCGAGCAGCCCCGCGTCGACTAACAGGAGAATTGCCAGCACTGCGGCGGCACGGAAAAATGGGCGTGCCTCCCGGGCAGGTTCGCGAAGCTTCCCTGCTTCGAGGCCGTCCCTGAGCTTCGAGCCGGCTACCTCGATAAGCCCGGTCATCGCTACCCACATCACGAGCATCCCAAGCACGAGGTGCCCTCGCCCGGTTCCGGTGAGCGTTTCAAGAGTATAGAGCGTACCCGCTTGGTGGCCGCCAGTGAGCAGCAGGACGACCGCCGAGGCCCGCGTCAGCGTCGACAGCCCACCTGTCACCCGCGAGAACGCCTCGTTGCCGATATCACCGGCGACCGCCGCTGGATTGACGAACAGCGCGACATATAGCACGCCGCCGGTCAGCGCCGCGGCAAACAGCATGTGAAGCACGTACGACACTGCCAATCCGACGCCCATTTGCAGGGATACGAAGAGAGGTCCCATGCTTCCGCGTCTCTCGGTGCGTCCGTGAATCTACCGCTCTGCGCCCGGTGTGAGCAGTCTTAAGAGTCGGCCGCCGCTTCTCCCGGTATGGAACCACGGGACCTCTCCGCGCACGTCCCCTACGAGGCTGGACGTGGCATCGAGGAGACCGCTCGCGAACTTGGCGTCACCCCTGAAGAGCTGACGAAACTCTCTTCCAACGAGAATGCGTGGGGACCGTCTCCGAAGGCCGTTGTCGCCTTGCGTGAGGCGGCCGCGACAGTCCACGCCTACCCGAAGGCATCCCACGCGAATCTCACCGAACAACTGGCCAACCGATTCAACGTGACCGACGAGCAGGTGTGGGTTGCCAATGGCGGTGACGGGGCTCTCGACTACCTGGCGCGCGCGCTTATCGAGCCCGGTGATCGAGTACTCGTCTCTGAGCCGGGGTTCGCCTACTACGCCATGTCGGCTCGCTTCCACCACGGCCGAGTGAACCACTATCCGCTGGAGAAGGCCGACGGCTTCGCACAGACAGCCGACCGTGTGCTCGACAGCTACGACGGCGAACGTATTGTCTACGTCACCTCGCCACATAATCCTGCGGGCACGGAGATGCCTCTCGAAGAGGTTGAGCGGCTCGCTGACCAGACTGCCGATCGAACACTCGTTGTTGTCGACGAGGCATACGCCGAGTTCTCCGAGTCTCCCTCTGCTGTCAAACTGGTTCGCGAACGCGACGATGTGGCCGTGCTTCGCACATTCTCAAAGGTGTACGGGCTGGCTGGCTGTCGACTCGGCTACGCGCTTGTTCCCCCGGCGTGGGGCGACGCCTATGCCCGCATCAACACGCCGTTTGCCGCGTCGGAGCTGGCCTGTCGGGCTGGTCTCGCCGCTCTTGAGGACGACGAACACGTCGAAAAGACAGTGAAAGGAGCGCGCCGGGCTCGTGAGTACATGTACGACAACCTCGAGTGTCGCACCTTCGAGTCACAAGGGAACTTCGTGTTGGCGGAGGTTGGTGATGGTACACGCGTGTTTGAGGCTGCGAAGCAGGCTGGCGTCATCGTCCGGGACACCACTTCGTTCGGGCTGCCGGAGTGTGTCCGCATTACCTGCGGAACGCCGGCCATGACTGAACGCGCCGTCGAGGCAGTCAACGACGCCCTATGAGGGTCGCCGTCACCGGCACCCCAGGCACGGGCAAGACGACGGCAACCAAGCAGGTCGAGACAGACCTGACGGTGGTTCATCTCAATGATGTCATCGAGCGGGAGGGGTACGCGGCCGGCACCGACGAGAAGCGGGGCTCCGTTATTGCCGACACTGATGCCGTCGCGGCGTGGCTCAACGGCCGCGAGGATTTACTCGTCGAGTCACATCTCGCGCACCACTTCCCAGCTGACCGTGTGATTGTACTCCGGTGTCACCCCGCGGATATAGAGCGGCGGCTGACTGACCGTGGAGACTCAGAACAGAAGGCCCGCGAGAACGCCGAGGCAGAGGCGCTGGACGTGGTGCTTTCCGAGGCTGTTGCGGAGCACGGCGCCGATAGCGTCTACGAAGTAGACACCACCGACCGCGACCCCGGCGATGTAGCTGCCGCAATCGAGTCGGTGATCGCCGGCGAGCGTGATCCAGCCGTCGGTACGGTCGACTTTATGGAATACCTATGACGCTGGACCGCTACCGCGAGACGGCCGACCGCGCCCTCCGGCCGGCCGTTGATGCTGCTGTCGCAGTCGGGCTGACACCTAACGGCATTTCCGTCCTCGCGTTCGCGACAGCGCTGCTGGCGGGCAGCGTCTACTGGCTCGCGACGCCAGGGTCGCTGCTGCTGTTGGGGGGCGCCGTACTCGTGTTCGCAAACGGCGTCCTTGACGTGCTTGACGGAATGGTAGCACGTCGGACCGGGACAGACTCTGACGCAGGCGACTTGCTCGATCATGTCCTCGACCGCTACGCCGATATTGCCGTGCTGGTGGGCTTGGCAGGCGGTACCGGCCGGTTCGGACTCGGACTCGCCGCCGTCACCGGCGTCCTGATGACATCGTATCTCGGCACACAGGCGCAGGCAGTTGGGCTCGACCGTGTCTACGGCGGTGCCGTCGGCCGGGCTGACCGACTCGCCATCGTTGGGGTCGTCACCGCCATCGCCGCGTTCTGGACGCCAACGGTCGCGGGGCTGTCACTTGCGGGACTGCTGCTCGTTTTCTTTGCCGTCGTCGGTCACCTGACGGCACTCCAGCGGTTCTACGGCGCGATGCGGGCACTTTAGTCCCAGAAGGCGTTCGTGCGCGCGTACTCCCGCTCGCGTGCGAGGATGTCTCTGTAGAAATCTTCCTCATCCTCCCGCAACTTGTTGATGACGCGGGCAGCGTTGTGCGGGCCCACACCGCGTGCTGCGAGCGCTTTCACCGCTTTCTTGCCGTGGCCTTGCACGAGCGATGCGGCCCGGTAAGCCCGCTCGGTCATCCGCTCCTGCTCATCGTCTCTGTCGTCGCTTTTAACGGCGCGTACGGCCTCGTCAGCCCACGGATTGAGCGCCGCAATCCGGGTTGACCCGCACGTGGGACAGGAGGGCTGGTCGTCGATGCGTCTCACCTGTCGGCGCCGCTCCCAGTCTTGACAGTGGAGGCAAAACAGCAGCATCCGATCTGTCTCGATGCGCTCCTTTACTGTCTCGACGACGGAGGCGTCGGCGTTCTCTGGGGACAGCAGTTCCTGCCCCGATGAGCGTCCACCGAGGCCGACGGACGTCCGCTCGCCGACCGTCTCGATGGTTATCTCGCGGCGCCGCACTCGCTTGAGCACTTCAGCCGTCCGCTCGACGTTAAGCTCTGTCTGTAGCGTCTCGCGGAGTGCTTCTTCATAGACGGGGGTGTCCCGGAGTGCTTCCAGCAGGCGATCACGACCGAAGCCACGGCCGCCTTTCCACCCCTTGAGTGCGCCGAACTTGGCGGCTACCTGCGCGAGGGTATATTTCAGTGAGTCGGAATTCTTCAGAGACAGTTCGATAAGTGGCGCGACGTGTTCAGGGTCGGTGTCATACAACAGATCGACGACGTCGCCGATGTAGATGCCGGACGGCACTTCGAGTTCGACCCGGTACGGGTCCGTCTCCAATCCGACTGACGAGCCGGTCTGTTGGCCGATCAGTGCTGATAGTAACCGTCCTAATGTCTCATTGGTGGTGTGGCCGAAGGCTGCATTGATTACTACCTCCCGGCCGTAGCCCTCCACAAGCAGTGTGTCATCGCTGGGCATCGGCGCCTCATGTGCCTTGATCTGCGAGAGCGCTTCACTGGCGGTGGATTCGTCGGTGGGGTACTCGGCGGCGAACTCGCGTGCGACGGCTTGCCGATCGCGGCCGTCCTCGAACGCCTTGCGGGCCCTGGCGCGCATCCGGCCGACCCGCTGGGCAACCTCGTAGGGGACAGGTATCTCTTGGCCAGTCCAGGACGGAACCTCGCCGCCGGGATCCTCCACAGGTGTCACCTGCACTTCCTCGTCGTCCTCATCGACCGTCGTGATTCGCCACATCTCGCCGCCCTGTACGAATACTTCCCCTGGCGCAGCGAAGTTGACAACGAACCGCTCGGCGAGTGTCCCAACCGTCCGTCCAGAGGCCATGTCAACGACCCGGAAGTTCTGCTCGTCAGGTATCATCGAAAGGTTGCGGTAGAAGTACTCCCAGGTGCCGCGTGACTTCTCGAGCCGGTCGGCCTCTTCGTTTAGCCACAGGACATGGTTGTCAGACAGTTCTCGGACTACCTCTTTGAACGTCTCCTCCTCCAGGTCCCGGTACGGGTACGCTCGTGAGAGTATCTCGTAGCATCCGCGGGCCGACACCTCACCGAATCCCATCAGAATCCCTGCAATCTGGTTGGCAATCGTGTCGAGACTCCCGTGATGGATGTCTGCGCTCTCAACGACGCCCTCCTTAGCCATGCTGGCTATCGCAAGTGCCTCGAAGGTATCGTCCGGTCGTGTCGTTACCACCGTCCCCGTCGATGTTCGGCCAGACCGATGGCCGGCGCGGCCAACCCGTTGGAGGAGCCGCGCCACCTCGCGTGGACTGTGATATTGGACGACGTGATCAATGACGCCCACATCGATACCAAGTTCCATCGATGAGGTGCAGACGAGAGCATCGATGTCGCCGTTCTTGAGCCGCTCCTCTACGTCGACGCGGGCCTCCTTCGAGAGCGAACCATGGTGGACCGCGATGTCGGTGCCGTACTCTTTTAACCGCGAGCCGAGTCCCTCCGCCGTCGTTCGGGTATTGACGAACACGAGTGTCGAGTCATGAGTGGTGATGAGTTCGTCGATGAACCGGACGTGGCTCGCAACCGCGGCGTCAGTGACAAGTTCCGACGCGAGTATCTCATCGTCGGACGTTATCTCCGGCTGAACGACCTCGACATCGAAGTCATCAGCAGCATCTACCTCGATTACTTCACAGTCGCGTCCGCCGGTGAGAAAGCGACCCACCTCCGCGGGATCACCGACGGTCGCGGAGAGCCCGATTCGCTGGAAGGCGCCCGCGTACTCTCGGAGATGCTCAAGCCCGACCGCCAGCTGTGTGCCTCGCTTCGAGGCGGCGAGTTCGTGCACTTCGTCGACGATGACGTGTCCGACATCTTCGAGTGCCCGTCTGAGCTTCTCGCCAGTGAACATCGCTTGGAGCGTCTCCGGCGTCGTGACGAGCACGTCTGGGGGGTTGTCGGCCTGTTTGCTCCGCTGATAATCGGTAGTGTCGCCGTGACGCACGTCAACAGTCACGTCGAGTTGATCGCCCCACCAGTCGAGGCGCTCGCGCATATCACGGTTGAGAGCGCGGAGCGGTGTCACGTACAGCGCCTGCACTCCGTGAATCTGGTCACGCTCCGCTACCGCAGACAACACCGGCAACATCGCGGTTTCGGTCTTTCCTGTGCCCGTCGGAGCGACGACGAGCCCGTTGCGGCCCGCCGCTAGCGGCGGAATCGCCCGTCGCTGTGGCTCGGTCGGTCGGTCGAACCCCCGTTCGGAGAGGGCTGCCCGGACCGGCTCCGCGAGGTGGGCAAACGCGTCAAGCCCATGGGCGTCGGTCACAGCAGTTGTAGGGGCGACGAGCGATTAAGCACCACGGTCAGACCCGCTCGTAAGCGCCTAGTCGCGTCCCGTCCAGCAGGTATGCCTCCCCGTTGGCAAGCCCTTCTGGGAGGAACGGCGCGAGGAAGTCATCTGCCTCGTTGACCCACGTCCCGCCGACTCGGTCGTTGAATGCCGGAAACACGACGCAATCGGCCTCTGGCTCCATCCCATTGTGCTCGCGGAACGGCCCGGGCGCCAACCGGCCCCGGAGCCACACCCGCTCCGTACGCGCGCCACCAACCTCGTCGGTGAGCCGCACCTGCGGGTGTTCATGGGCGACACAGACTGTCTCCGAGGACAGTACGGCCGGGTTGGGCCAGGTATGGCCGTGTGCGAACCCAATGTCGCCGACGCAGATGCCGGCCCCTTCAGAAAGGGTCACCGCGTCGTATGCGTCGGCTACCGCCGCCAATCCACCGTCGTGATTCCCCTTCGCCACCACGACCGGCGCCCGGTCAGTGAGCGCGTCGAACAGCGCCCGCAGTTCTGCCCGTTCTTCATCGCCAGGCGTCCCGATGGCGTCGCCCACATCGCCCAGTAGAACGACCCGGTCAGGCCGCTCACGATCCACCAGCCTCACCAGCCGCTCGCGGCGCTCGCCGGCGGCGGACGCGAGCTCAACGCCTTCGGTGCGCAGCCGCACCTCGAGACCAGCGTGATAGTCTGCGGCGATTAGCAGCCGCTCGTCATCCGTTTCAGCCGTCGCAACGGGGGAATCGACGACCGGCTGGACCACGCTATATAGGCTTCAAGACCCCCTCATCGGGCTCATAACACCGTCCGCTCATCAGCGCGTCCTCGATAGCCTCTGCAACGGCGTCAGCATCGGCTCCCGTTCGGTCAACGACTGCCGCGGTCAGTGCCTCGCGGTCCGCGCCGTCGCCCTCGTCGAGCTCTTCCATCACTGCCATCACCGTCTCATCGAGCGGCTCGTCGGACGAGGGCTCGGACTCCGGCTCTGGTTCCACGTTGCCTTCCGGCTCCTCTCTTATCGGCTGCTCACTTGCTGACTCCGCGGCCGAAGACTCCTCGGACGGCGGATTCGAATCCGCAGACGACTCCCGTTCCGTCGCTTCTGGCTCGAGTTCCGGCTCCGGCTCTACCTCATCGCCGGTGGTGAACTCCGTGCCGAATTCTGACTCTATCTGCTCGCGCTCATTTTCGGAGAGTACCTCTTCTTCCGGATCGAATTCGGGCTCCGTTGGCTCGGCATCTGTCTCAAAGTCACCGAGTTCGTCAGCCTCGAACTCTCCGACGGATTCGTCGGCCGTCTCCGGCTCGTCTATGTCTGAGTCCGCCGGCGGTTCATCGGCCGTCGACTCTCCTGCTATCGGCGCTTCGGTCGATGGCTCTTCTGCCGGCTCCTCTGTCACCGATCCCTCTCTCGTCGGCCCGTCATCTGACGACTCCGCCGTTCTGGTCCCGGCGCTCCCCGTTGTCCGGTCGGTGCTCGTCTCTTCGGAGACAGGGTCGAACTCGGCGCCGCTCGGTACCTCGGAATCTGTCTCAGTTTCTGTCTCTGTCATCGCGGGCTCGCCTGCGAGTGCAGCCGCCGCTGGACCGTCGCCCTCGTCGGGGGCGACATCAAATCCGCCTACCTCGTCCCGTTCACCGGCTACCATCTCCAGCGTGGCCTCTGCTAAATCACGGAGTGCCGACAGGTATGTCGGCGTCGTCCCGTAATGATCGAGCGCAAGCGCAATACCCGACGCGAGTGCCGGGTCTACCCCGTCTGCCAGTAAGTGGTCGACAAGCGCGTCGCCCGACTGGTTCGTCTCGATGGCGGCAGCGGCCGTCTCAACGCGGTCAATGGTTTGTTTCGCAGCCTCAACGGCCCACCGATCTCGGGTATCGGCGTCCACCTTGCTCACTGACTCAGGTCGGACACTCGTGAACACGCGGTCGCTGTCGTCCGGTTGGAAGGTGCGCGCCTTGCCGGTCACGGCGAGGAACGCCGGCGGCTCAGTTCGCTCAAGGAAAGCGAGCTCGTCTGGCTGGTACTGGCCAGCGTAGACAACAAATGGCCCCGTCGGGTCGACGACGCGTGCGCGGACCATATCCTCGTTGACCCACTCCTTCTCGGTGAGCACACCGACGAGAAATAACCGGTTCACTCGCGCGCCCGACGGCGTGATAACATAATTAGGTGCCCGTTCTTCGTCGCTTTCGGAGTACGAGAAGTCGGCGTCGTCGAACTCGGCCGCGAACAGCCGGTGGGCTACCTCCCGTGTACCCGGCCCGTCGTCGCCGTCGTCGTTTACGCTCATCCGCGTACCTCTGCAAGCGTTGCGCGGGCCCGCGCGGCTGGGTTCTCGTCACTCTCAGCAAACTCCGTCGCGTCGAGATTTGCACCGTATTCGTCCACGGACAACTGGCCGCGCACCCGGAACTCGCGACCGACGAGCGTGTCGCGAATGTCGTCGGCGACCACCTCCTTGTCCATCTCCTCGCGGGCATGCTCCTTGGCCGCCTCGATTCCGCCGCCATATACCTCCGCCGTAAGATCGTGTCCGAGGATGGTCGTTACGGCTCCTGTCCCATCGTCGAGGATAGCTTTCACCCGGAGATCGTCCTCGGCGTCAACCTGGCCATGTGAGCGACACTGCCCGTTCTGGACCACCCGGCCACACTCGGGACACCGCTCAATGAGCCCTGAGCCGTCGCGTACCTCGATGATGTTCCCCACGACGGTAACATCGTAGACGCCGCCGGACGCAACGGCCTCACCGATATCCATCTCGGGCGCCTCCTCACTGACCGGCACTGTCTCGCCGAGCGAGATGACCGAAGAGAACTCAGACACATTCACCGACGGCACACCCCTGAACTCTCGGATGGAGACGTTCTCGATGCGGACACTCGCACCCTCCTCGATAGCCTCGTGAGGATCCCAGTCGGTGAAGGGAAGCCGGCCGCTTTCGTCGCCGAGTACACCGCTCAGAATCTCCGTTTCGCCGTCCCGCCCGTCAATAACCTTCTGTTCACATTCGAGAACACGCACCACAACGTTGCGGCCGCGATCACCAGGCGACAGTGCCGCCAGTTCGCGGTCACCGCCCAACTCATAGGTCACCTCGAGTGGCTCGTCCTCAAAGACGAGTGTTGTGGCAGAGCCGAGGTTCAACTCCGGCTCGCCGTCCCACTCGCGAACGTCCGCGTTGCCCGCAGTGATGGTGTCCCCCACTGAGAGATCGAAGTCCTGCCAAGCAGTGTAGGAGATACGGCCCGTCTCGTCGGCCAGCTCCCCTTCGTAGATAACCTGGTCGTCGCCCTGGTAGCGGATGGACCGCTTGCCAACTGTCAGCACCCGGGCCGTGACGGTAACGTTGCCCTCGTCGGGTGAGACGTCAGCGATGTTCTTCGTTGCCGGCTCATCGCTTGTCGAGCCGTCGCCGTACTTGCGTCTGAGCGATCCCTTGGCCTCATCCAGCGGGACGGAGTAGCTGACGAGCTTCTCCAGGTCTTCAAGGACCTCCTCTTTGTCCGTACCGAGGTCGGAGGCGAGCTCCTCGGCCTCACGTTCGATGTCCATCGGCGGTGGGTTCGCTCCCGCTCCCCAAGGATGTATCGCCGCCGCGACGAAACGGCTAACCTCGCCGCGCAGCCAAATGTGGTGTGCACGTCCACGTGAACGCGGCCGTCTCCGTCGATGGAAAGCTCTCGACACGGCGACGTGAGCAGCTCGCCATCTCTGGCCCGGAAGATTTTGCGCGGATGGAACGGGTCCGGGCCGCCTCCGACGCCGTGCTCGTCGGCGTCGGCACCGTGCTCGCAGACGACCCATCGCTGCTGCGCCATGATGAGCGTCACCGCCGCAATCTCGGCAAGGAGGGGCTGCCGGCACGAGTTATCGCCGACTCGCGGGCGCGTACGCCACCAGATGCCGCCATCCTTGAGGGACCGGCTGTGACATACCTGCTTGTGACCGACCGTGCTCCCGACGACCGTGTCGACACACTCCGCACGGCAGGCGCCGAGATACGAACCGTTGGTGACGACCGTGTCAATCTCGCAGCTGCAGTTGAGATGCTCGCTCACGACGGACACGAGCGGCTAATGATTGAGGGCGGTGGAGAGGTTATTTTTTCGGCATTCGAGGCGGGCATCGTCGACGAACTCACGCTGTTCATTGGGAGCCTCGTCGTCGGTGGTCGAGAGGCGCCAACGCTGGTGGACGGCGAGGGCTTCATTGAGGAGTTCCCGCAGCTGGATCTTCGCGAGGTTGAACGGCTCGACGACGGGGTCGTGCTCTCGTACGACGCTTAGGCGATGTCCCGGGAGGTGTCGATGTCGACCTGCTCGCGCAGTTCCAGCTTCACGACATCCGCCAGCGCGACGCCGCCGCGGAATTTCGGGACAGTAAGATGGTTTTCGACCCGATCACCTTTCACCGACGTCTCTAAGTCGAACACAACGTCGGCCATGTGGAGGGTGGTGTCCCGCTGGCTCGGGACGTCGTACCCCTCCAAACAGTGGAGCACCGCCAGAGAGCCCGTATTGTAGATGTGATTCTGCAACTCATTCATGAACTTCCGGTAGCGAGGCCCCTCTTGTTGTTCGAGCACGTTCGTCGGGTCAATAATCAGGTTCGATGCCTCCGGAAGCGCCGACACCAGTTTCGAGGCGTTGTCCAGTGGGGCGTCACCGCCAACATCCCGAACAGTCGGGTCCCCGGTCCGGGTGCGGGCCTCATCGATGCTTTCAGCGACGGCGGTGTCAGTGCGATCGAGCGTGAGATATAGTGTCCCTCGGGTTGCCGTCAGCTCGTACAGGAACAGTTCCGCCTGACTTGCCGGCGCTGCCTGTAGGGCCACGATGCTCCCGGCGGGAATCCCACCCTCAAGCTTACGATCGAGGACGTCGATTCCCGTCCGGAGCCGGTCCTCCATCGCGGATATATTCGCCGTGGAATGTATTAAGGGTTCTGTCGAATCAGCGAGGCGTACGCCGCATCAACGGCCTACTCACCCCATGTTAGGCTGGTTTTCGTCTGACGCGTGGCACACGTGACCGCATCCCCGCTTGACGACGCCCCGACCGCGTCGGCTGCTGCTGGCCTCGGCACGCCCATCTCTGGTTGCGGGTACTGAGCCGTCGAGCAATCGCCGCGGTCTTCATCCCGCCGACCGGCCGGCTCCCCAGAGAGATACTATGCGGGGGGTCGACCCGCACGCAGACGACGACACTCGCGTCGGTGACGCGGGCATCGATGAAGCTCAGTAACTCTCCGTTCATATACCGAGCAAGTACACGTTTGTCACTCACACTGTCCCAACGTCACGATTGTCGCGATTGGCGCCGCCGACGGAAGGGGCACGGCCCCCCCGGGCCGCAGCTCCCGTCAGCACGAGCCAGATCGTTTTCTTCTCCGTTTCACCGCTTCCACTCGGTGACGGCGACCACGCGGGCGGTGGCCGTGGCGTGGAGAATTCTCGGTCGGCGGTCGGGGGATTGAAGACGCGAGGCGACCGCCACCCTACAATGCGTCACGACCACCTCATCGGTGCGAAGCAACTCTCGCGGGCGGACATCGAGACGGTACTGGACCGCGCCGCAGAGATGGACGCCGACCCCGACGAGTACGGAGACGCGCTCCCAGGGACGCTGCTTGGGCTCTGTTTCTTCGAGCCGAGCACGCGCACGAAGATGAGCTTCGACGCAGCCGTCAAGCGGCTTGGCGGCGACAGCGTGGACATGGGAACCGTCGAGTCGTCCTCGGTAAAGAAGGGCGAGTCGCTGGCGGATACAATGCGCGTTATCGCAGGGTACACCGATGGCATCGTCCTCAGACACCCGAGCGAAGGGGCCGCAAAGCTGGCCGCCGAATTCGTTGATGTGCCGGTCATTAATGCCGGCGACGGCGCTGGACAACATCCGACACAGACACTTCTTGACTTGTACACCATCCGCGAGAATGCCGGGCTTGACGATCTTACGGTTGGCATCATGGGCGACCTGAAGTACGGCCGGACGGTTCACTCGCTCGCGGCCGCACTCACGAACTTCAACGCCCGAATGCACTTCGTCAGCCCGGAGTCGCTCCGGCTCCCACGAAACGTCCGGTTCGATCTCCATGAGTCGGGCGCGGTAGTGAAAGAGCATACCGATCTCGGCGCCGTTCTTGACCAGCTCGACGTGTTGTACGTCACTCGGATCCAGCGCGAGCGATTCCCCGACGAGAATGAGTACCGTGCAGTCGCCGGCGAGTACCGCATCGACGCCGACACGCTCGCGCGGGCGCCTGACGACCTGACGGTGATGCATCCGCTGCCACGGGTCGACGAAATCGCGCCCGACGTCGACGAAACTGACCATGCCCACTACTTCGAGCAAGCCCACAACGGTGTCCCCGTCCGGATGGCGCTGCTCGATTCCATGCTATGACAGACAAACAGCTCCGCGTCTCTAAAATTCAGAACGGCACTGTCATCGACCACATCCCAGGTGGCCAAGCGCTGAATGTGCTCGCCATCGTCGGTATTGACGGCTCCGGCGGCGAGGAAGTAAGCGTCGGTATGAATGTCCCTTCTGACCGGCTCGGCCGCAAGGACATCGTCAAAGTAGAGGATCGCGAGTTGAGCGCCGAGGAGGTAGATGTCCTTTCGCTAATCGCGCCGCGCGCGACAATCAATATCGTCCGGGAGTACGACGTGACAGAGAAACTCCGCGTCTCTCGGCCGGAACGGGTTGTCGGCGTCCTCTCGTGTCCTAACGCCAACTGCATCACAACTGCCGGCGAGCCTGTGGAGTCGGCCTTCGAGGTGCTGTCCGATGGGGTGCGGTGCAGTTATTGTGACACCATCGTCCGCGAGGATATCGCGGCGCTCATCGAGGTCTCCTGAACCCGAACGTCTTTGGCCAGGGCGCACCTGTATGGTCATATGTCCAAGAAAACCATCGCTGTCGTCGTACTGCTCGCGCTCGTTGCCGTCCTAATCGCGCGCCGGTAGGTCGAACGACTTACTGGGCCAGGCCGGCTACGGCGTGTATGTACGGGGTCGTCACGCGCAATACGGAGGATGTCGAGTACCCCGAATTTGACCGGGCTTTCTATGAGGTGAAAGCCGTCTCCGGGCGGTCGAACGAACCACTCGAGGATACGGTCAGCATGGTCTCTTGCTTCGGCGATAATGCTGCAGCCGCAGAGAACGATGACCTCGTGCCCATCACGCCAGAGGGCCAGCCCGCCACCCGTGACCGACCACACTTCGATTGGGCGTACATCTGTCCATCCCACGAGGAGTACCGGCAGGGGCTGCTCGAGATTATCGAGGACTGCGCTGAGACTACCCCGGACATCCGACTTGACGACGTGGGGTTCCCACGCCCGGAGTACTGCTACTGCGACCGGTGTAACGCCCGTTTTGAGGCGTGGGCCGAGCAGCGCCATGCCGACAGTGAAGGCCCTCCGCCAGCGGAAACGGGCCCCGCGGATCGGTACGCATGGCGGAGCGAACTTATCACGGACTTTGTCAAGTCGGCTGTTGAGCGAATTCCCGGTCGGACGTACTTCACGCTCTACCCGGATCCGTACGGTGACCACCTCTATGAGCGGGCGGGGCTGGACCTCCCGGCGCTGGAACCGCTTGTCGACGAGTTCGTCGTCCCGCTGTACGATACGGCATACGGGACAACCTACTGGCTGGAGGCTATCGCATCGGGGTTCGCCGACCGGCTGTCGACGCCGCTTTCGGTTGAACTGTATGCCGTTGATGTAGACGTGGACGCCCTTGTCCATGCGACAGAGGTGGCCGCCGAGTACGGTGAGAGCGTCCTGTTCGGCTATGACGCGGCCAACGCTCGGGCGGCCCTACGTCGGATGGATGCCGAGTCACGCGAGGGAGTCGAGTGGTGATCGGCTACGAGAGGTAGCGGTCGCGCCACCGAAGGAGGTCGGCGCGGTCGCGGGTGTCTGCTGGTAGCTCCTCGAACCACCGTGCTTCGCTTATTTCGCCGTCGGGGTCCGCGACTGACGGCTCGCCGGTCGCTGCCGCAGCGAATACGGGCATTACCCCCAGCAATTCGTGGTCACCGTGGCGGACCTGTACCCGCGTCAGGAGCGCCAGCCCTTGATACTCGCCGGCCACGCCGGCCTCCTCAGCGAGTTCCCGCTCAGCGGCCTCGCGGAATGTCTCCTCACCCTCCTGCTGACCGCCGGGTAGCACCCACATGTCGACCTCCTCGTGACGGACGAGTAGCAGCGAGCCGTCCGGCCGGTAGGCGATGGTGTGGGCGCCGTAGGGCGCGCCCGTCTCGCGTATCCGGTCGGCGAGGGTCCGAAACCGGCGTCTGGAGACGCGTCGTTCGTGGTCGACCTCAAGGTAATCGTCATAGTGACTGGCGAGCCGATGGGCCGCCTGCTCTGCCTGCTGGCACGCCTCCTCGGCGAGATACCACAACCGGTCCATCAGCGGCCGAGCGGGTCTGTTGGTCGCGAGCGGTGCCGTTCCATATGCTCACGAGGGGCGACGCGCGCAAAAGCGTTCGGCAGCCCGAGCCCCGGAAACGACGGTCTTTTGCTTCGTTCCCGAGAACGGAAGCACATGAGCTTCGAGGAAGGCGATAGGGTTGTCCTGCACGACGAGCACAGCGAGTTCGACGGTGAGACGGGCACCATCGAGACGGTTTCGGAGACAATGTTCGGCGACGAGAATTACGTTGTCTCGTTTGAGGATGGACAGGAGGCAGGCATCGCTGCGGACGCGCTTACTGCGGCTGACGACGAGGCGTAGCGTGTCGTCGGTCCCGTTCCACTACGTCGACCTTCGGGCGTTCTGCTACGCGACGGAGTCGGACAAGCGCGTCGCAGACGCGCTCGGGACCTTCCTTCCCGGCGATGATATCGAATTGGAGCGGACCGAAAGCGAGGGGTTTCACGGCGACCGCATCCTCGTGCTGTCGGCGCGGCTGGAGCGGGCCGACGAGATGCGATACGTTCTCTCCCGGCTGACGGAACTGGACGATATCGACGATGTCATTACCGAACTCGACGACCGCGTCGACGACGACTGCACCTTCTTCCTGACGCTAGACAAGCAGGCGGCCTTCCGCGGCGAGGTGCGCCGTGGTGATGGCATCACACTGCGTGCAAAGGTGGAGGCGTACCCCGCTGAAAAGGCGCGTGCGGTCGCAAATGTTCGGGAGATGCTGACCGAGCTCAGCTGATACGCCGGCTGGTGTCGACTTCGACGCGGTCCGTGAGCAGCACATCTATCGGTTCTCGGAGCGCGCGGCCGTACCGGGATTTCGTCACTAATAGTCTGTTCTTGATGTCTCGTGAGAGCGGTAGCAGCTCCAGCTGCCATACTTGATCGGCGCGGCTCAGCGTCACGCCCCGCTTCTCCGGTGATGGGTACGTGTCCGTACAGTGGAGTATCCCCACGCTGTCCATCTCCTCGAGTTTCGTCTTCAGCCGGTCGAGCACCTCAAGATACGCCTCCCTGTCCGCTGCCTCGAGCCCGTTCACCCGGTCGAACATGACGAACGACTCAGGCGGAATCGCTGACTCGACTCGCTCGAACTCCGAGCACAATTCCTCGGGAGATGCATGGAATACGGCTAACTCGGGCGGCGTCGCAGCCCCGTCCGTTGCCCACGCCCGCACCTCCTTCTCGGGCCGAAGCGTGGAGACGTGCAGGGTCTGACGGCTGCACAACAACTGCCGCAGGATGAGTGCGCTCTGTGAGTGTGCCGGCGCGACCAGCGCAAGCATCGTCCCTGCGGCAAGCCCTCCATCCACGCGGCGGTCGAGGAACTGGAGTCCCGTCGAGTAGCGCCGGCGCGGAGCATTCATATGGTTTGCACGGGAGCCGTCGTCAAATAAGTCGGGCGCTGACCAGGCATTTCCGCGGCGCCTGTCCGACGACGAAAATAGGATGCGCGGGACCGGATTCGAACCGGCGGACCCCTACGGGACAGGCTCCTAAGGCCTGCGCCGTTGGCCTGGCTTGGCTACCCGCGCGCGAGTCTGAGTCGGTGAGTGGGCGGCAAGAACCTGACGTTATCCTCGCCGGTCTTCGATTGCTGTCGCCAGCGCCTCTCCATCGAATTCTGTTTTCTCAAGAAACTGCACCCGGTCGCCGACGCCGAACTCCCCCGGATCAACAACGTCAGCGCAGATGCCGCCCCGTTCCCGCAACGCGTCCATCAGCCCCCCAATCCCCGCGACTTGTTCGACATGTCGACACGGCGGCCGGGGACGTGTTCCCTCGAAGATAGCCTCACCGACCTGGAAGCGGGCGTCCAGAAGCGTCGCGAGGTCCACGCCACGGGTACAGACGTTACGACGGTGTTCACCCCCCGAGAGGTCGATTCCCGCCTCTCGGTGGATTGCGTCGATTGCCTCGCCAGCGATGAATGTCACCTCGCAGACGTCGAACGGCGTATAATAGCCGGTCCCCCGCTGGTAGCGGTCGCCTGCTAGACCGCCCGGAACCGCCTCGACCCGCTCGCGGGAGGCCATCGGCTCGCCCTCCGCCGACGTCGTCCAGATGGCCTCGACGCGTCCGGTTGTGTCCATGCTTGCGGATCGATGGCACGGGATATAAGCGTGGCCGACAGACCACAACCGCTTAGCCGCAGGGCCTGTCGGGTGTAGACGATGCCAGAGCGCGTCGAGAGCCATGACGCCGAGGGGGTGGATTTCGGCTGGGTGATGCAGGTGACCTTTGTCGTCACTATCCTCGTCGGCGCGCCACTGGTCGCGCTCGCGTCGCTCACGGTTGTGCTCCCCTCGTGGCAGGCGAAGGCGACATTTGCGGTCCGGGTCGGTGCGGCAGTGTGGTTCTGCACCGCCGTCGCGGTCTACATCTACGCCCGGCGTACCCACTCCGAAACGTAGACGAACTCGACGCCCGCCCGTTCAGCGGTGCGTTCGTCCCGCTCCCCGTCACCGACGAACGTCGTCTCCGCCGGGTCGGCCCCTAGCCCATCGATGGCCGCAAGCAGCGGCTCTGGCTCCGGCTTCTCCCACGGGCCGGCATCTCGGCCCACGACGACTGGCACGTGCTCGCGGAGCCGGTGGCTGCCAAGCGCAATATGGCACGCGCCCGTGCTGTTAAGCGAACAGACCGCGGTGGGGGCGTCTCGCGCAAGCAGGTCCGCACATGCGAGCCGCTCGCTCTCACGGGCGCCCGCCCGCTCGTGGGCAGAAATGATTCGCTCAGCGTCGGCAAGCAGACCTGCCTCACGGGCCCGTCGGAACAGTCCCCATAGGTCTGCCTCGGGGTCGACAGTGACGTCTTGGCCGTCGAGCATTGCCGCCACATCCCGCCGAACGATATCCCAGTCGACCGTCAACCGAACGACGGTGCCATCGAGGTCATAGACGACTGTCATCGGTCCAGCAGTTCGCGGGCGATGATGGTTCGCTGAATCTGGGAGGTACCTTCGTAGATAGTGGTTATTTTAGCGTCGCGATACATCCGCTCGACGGGGAAGTCCGTCGTGTAACCATAACCGCCGTGTATTTGGACGGCCTCGTTGGTCACGTCCATTGCGGTTTCGGAGGCGTGCAACTTCGCCATCGAGGCGGCCTTCGCGGGCGGTGTCCCGTCGTCGAGTTCGGCAGCGGCGTCGTATGTGAGCATCCGGGCTGCCTGTGTGTCCGTCGCCATCTGCGCCAGCTTGTGACGGACGGTCTGGATGTCGGCAATCGGGCGGTCGAACTGCTCGCGTTCTGTCGCGTACCGCATGGCCTCATCGAGTGCCGACTGCGCGAGGCCAACAGCCTGTGCCGCGATGCCGACCCGCCCGCCAGTCAGTACCGACAGCGCCGCCGAAAGTCCGCGACCCTCCTCGGTGAGCCGGTACTCGGCTGGAATTCGGGCGCTCTCGAAGGTGAGCGTCGTCGTATCCGATGCGCGGAGTCCGAGCTTTTCCTCCTTCTTGCCGACTTCCACGCCGTCAGTCGACTTCGGGAGGACAAACTGCGTAATCGAGTCGGCATCGTCGGGATCTGTTTTGGCGAAGACGACGACTACGCCCCCCCGTTCACCATTGGTTATCCACTGTTTCGTGCCTTCAAGCACGTACTCATCGCCCTCGCGGCGGGCAGTCGTCGACATCTCGGCAGGGTTCGAGCCGGCATCCGGTTCGGAAAGCGCGAAACAGCCCACTGGCCGGCCGTCTACCATCTCCGGCAGAAACTCCTCGCGTTGGGCCTCATCGCCGAACTCCGCGATACAGGACGTAGCGAGCAGGTGTACCGACAGCGCCGTCGCCACCGCAAGTTGACCGTGTGCGAGTTCCTCGTTCACCAGCGCGTACGTCACCCCATCGACATCCAAACCACCGTACTCCTCAGGGGTGGTCAGCGCGGTGAGATTGAGTGTCGCGAGGCCGTCCCACACGGTTTCCGGAAACGACTGTGACTCGTCAGCCTCGCGGGCGGTCGGGCGTACCTCCTCGGCAGCGAATTCGCGAACTGTCTCGCGTATCGCCTCCTGCTCCGCGGTGAACTCCATATGCGCCCGTCGGCACGCGCGCGCAAAAGTTGCCCGCTCTGGGTGGTCACTCCCCTCGCAAGAAGGCGACTATCGCGTCCGCGTCGGCCGCCAGCCCGCCGGCCTGTGCAACCGTCGGTGAGCCGCCACCACCGCCACCGAACGCCTCGGTCACGTCTGCTGTCACCTCATTGGCATCCACACTGCCATCCGTCGCAACAGCCAACGAGCCGTCCGGAGCGACTAACGCGACGACACTCGCTCGCTCGCCCACAGCCTCTTGTGCGGCCTCTGCGAGCGCGTTCGCGTCCCGGTCAAGTTCCCCGACCAACCATGTCGACCCAGCCCGCTCGACGGTCGGAAGGTCCGCAAGTCGCCGCTCCGTCAACTGTGCGCGCAGGTTGTCTCGCTCAGCGGCCAGCTCCGACCGCTCGCGCTCAAGCCGTTCCACCGCCTCGACCACCCCCTCAACGTTCGTTCCCAGCCGCGCAGCTGCATCGAGGGCCGCTCGTTTTTCGGTCGCTCGCCGTTCGATGCCCGTCGCCCCCACGGCAAACTCCACGCGGGTGAGTCCCTCCCCGGGATTCGACCGCGAAAGCACCGTCACGGGGCCTATTTGTCGTGTGTTTCGAACGTGAGTGCCGCCGCAGGCTGCTTCGTCCCAGCCGTCGATAGTGACCACCCGGACCGTCTTCCCCTCGATACCCTCCTCGGTCTTCGTATTGAAGGCAACCGATTCGTCCGAGAGCGCCTCCTCGCGGGACCGCTCTGCCCACGTCACTTCGCGGGATTCCCAGACGACACGGTTGACCAGTCGCTCTAATTCGACGAGTGTTGCGTCGTCGATGTCGGTGCTCGTTGTCAGGTCGACGCGTACCCGCTCATCGGTGATACCGAAACCGCCGTAGCCGAGGTCGTCGAGCAGACGGCGCCCTGCCCCGTATAGCGCGTGGCTTGCGGTGTGGGCCCGGCGGCAGTACCGGCGGAACTCCGGGTCGACGCGGGCAGTCACTGTCTCACCGGCGGAAAGATTTCCGTCGAGGAAATGGACTACCGCACCGTCGCGCTCTTGCACATCAAGCACCTCATGACCGCCGACGCGGCCGCGGTCGGCCGGCTGTCCCCCGCCTTCGGGGTAAAAATACGTCTCCGCAAGCGTCACCTCGCGCCCACCCTCCTCGACTGTAGTCTCGAATGTCAGCGTCTCCGGCTCTGCCGGTGCTCGGCTCGCGGTCATGTGTCTCACACAACCGGCGCGGCCAAAAAACCGACCGCTCTCGGTTGGTTAATCCTCAGATAGTTGGACGTTAAGCCGCTCCTCGATGGCCTCGATGAGCGAGCCAGGAATATTCGCGCGGTTTGCGCGCCCCTGCTCTATCGCGACAATGTCCGCCTCGGTGACGCCGAGTTCGCCAGCCAATTCCGCAGCTTGGAGGCCCGCCTCCTGTCTGGCTTCAGCCATTCGGTCGCCGTATCCCGAGACGAGGTACGGGAGTGGATCGTCCTCGTAGTCGGTTCCTTCCTCCCAGCGGGTCGCGTCCGGGCTGGTCGCATCGGCGAGCCGCGCGGTGTTGCGTGCAGCCTCGCGCCGTCGCTCCTGCTCGTCGCTGCGATCGCCGTCGTCGCCGCTGCTGTCATCGTCGCCGTGCTGGACGCACTCCCCACACACCTGAAGCGTCGCGCCCGCCACGGTCGTCTCCCGCAGGGAACGGTCGTCGGCGCCACACAGCTCACAGCTGTCGGCGTCCTCGGAGCCCACCCCGCCGGTGGAGTACTTCGCCATGGCTAAACTGGGCGGCGCGCCCACTTCAAGCCCTGGTCCATCGCGGCGGATGCTACATGTCCGCGGTGGTGAACCGTTCGGCTTTTGTACCCCACCGCGGTACCGTAGAACGCACAACGTGCGTGGGTAGCCAAGCTAGGCCAACGGCGCAGCGTTGAGGGCGCTGTCCTGTAGAGGTCCGCCGGTTCAAATCCGGTCCCACGCACTCACCTGAGTGCAGGTGCCTGTCCTCGGGACAGCACCCACGCATCATCCTTACAGAACACACGACGAGCGCGTGCCATGAGTTTTTAGCCACCCCCACGTAGCCACTGGTATGCAGGGGGTTACGCGCGAACGGGTACCGGAACTGACGGTTCTGTTGACCGTCCTCTCGCTGGGACTGGTGTTCGGAGCTGCCTTGCAGGTGATTCCACCGTCGCTGCTACCGTCGGCTCCTGCCGAGGTGGTCACCGCTATCCCACACGTCAACGCCGTCGTGTCGACGCTAGCGGTTGGGACTATTCTCGCAGGTGTGACGTTCGCCCGCCGCGGCGAGTACCGCCGCCACCGCGCGCTGATGCTCGCCTCGCTCACACTGTTTGCTCTGTTTCTCGCACTGTATCTCTACAAGGTGTCTGTGCAGGGGCCTGCAGAGTTCACTGGCCCCGCGTTCGTTGAGACGTACCTGTATCTGCCACTCTTGGCGGTCCACATCCTGCTCGCCATCGTTTGTATCCCGCTGCTCTACTATGTCCTCCTACTCGCAGCGACCCGACCGATTCGAGAGGTCTTCGCGACGCACCACCGGCTAGTGGGTCGGGTAGCAGCGTCGCTCTGGCTCGTCTCGTTCATTCTTGGCAACGCCGTCTACGTGCTACTGTATCTCGTCTACTAATCATCAGCCGGCGGCGCGCCGACCTCGGGGCGGTCGACAGGGCGGTCGGCCGCCTCGCCATCAATGTCGTACGGGTATTCACCGGTGACACAGCCGAGACAGAGGTCCGCTTCGCTCGCGTCGAGTGCCGCTGCCACCGCCTCGACGGACAGATATGAGAGCGAGTCGGCACCGATCTCTCCGCGAATCTCCTCAACGGACGCGTCGGCTGCGATGAGCTCCTCGCGGGTCGCCATGTCGATACCCATGTAACATGGCGCGATGATAGCCGGTGCGCCAACTCTGAAGTGAACTGCTTCGGCCCCCACATCTCGGAGCAGCCCGACGAGCTGTCGGGAGGTAGTTCCGCGGACGATAGAGTCGTCTATGACGGTCACCGTCTTTCCTTCGACGACGTCGCGGATGGGGTTGAGCTTCAGTCGGACGGCCCGCTCCCGGGCGTCCTGCGTCGGCATGATAAACGTCCGACCGACATAGCGGTTCTTCATCAGGCCCTCAGCGAACTCGACACCAGCGCCATCCTCCTGTGCGGCCTCGGCGTAGCCGGAGGCGAACGCCCGTCCGGAGTCGGGGACCGGCATCACAACATCAGAGTCGACACCAGACTCGCTCCACAGCTTCCGGCCTAACTCGCGACGGACGTCGTAGACGAGGCTCCCGTCGATGCGGGAATCCGGCCGCGCGAAATAGACGTGTTCAAAGAAGCAGTGGCCGGTGCGGTCCCGCTCAACCAATTGGTATGACTCAAAGCCGGCACCGTCGTCGTCAAGCACGACCAGTTCGCCGGGGCGGACATCTCGGACAAGTTCGCCATCGAGCACGTCGATGGCGGCCGACTCCGAGGCGAGGATATAGCCGTCGTCGATACGACCAATACATAACGGGCGGTTCCCCTCCGGATCGCGGACGCCGAGCACGGTGTCGTCGTGAACGATGGTGAGCGCGTACGAGCCATGGATTCGCTCCATCGTCTGGCGGACGGCCCGCACGAGGTCGGACTGCAGCAGGTTGCGCGCGAGATCATGGGCGATGACCTCAGTGTCGCCGTCGCTTGTGAACGCGTGGCCCTCGCTGGCCAGTTCTGCGCGAATCTCGTCGGCGTTGACGAGATTACCGTTGTGCGACAGGCCAAGCGATCCGGACTTGAATGAGACAGAGAACGGCTGGGCACAGGAGGCGTCAACACTGCCCGCTGTCGGGTAGCGGACATGGCCGATGCCCACCTGACCCGCGAGGCCGTCGAGGTCACGCGCCTCAAAAGCATCGCCGACGAGCCCCATCTCGACGTGGTCATGTTGCTGGAACCCGTCATGGGTGACGATGCCTGCTGACTCTTGGCCGCGATGCTGAAGCGCGTACAGCGCGTAGTAGAGCGGTCGTGCCGCCGCCCGGTCGTCGAGCGACACCCCGACGACCCCGCACTTCTCCCGTGGCCCCGCAGGCTCCCCGGTCATACCTACCGGTGGTCGCCGGCGGGGCAAAAAGTTCGTGGTTGTGCCCAGTCGCCGGCGCGAGCTCGCCCAAAAGTGTACACGAACGTGGACACTCAGTCGAGTACGACAAGCGCGTCGCCCTGATTGACCGACTGGTCCTCCTCGACGGCCACCTCGGTAACCGTGCCCCCGAACTCTGCGACGATGTCGTTCTCCATCTTCATTGCCTCGAGCACGAGCAGGACATCCCCGGCAGCCACCTCGTCTCCCTCTGTCACGTTGATGTCGATGACGGTCCCCTGCATCTCGGCAGTGACCACCTCACCCTCGGCGGAGACGCTTGGGGCCTCGCGCGTCTCGCCGCCATCGCCACTGTCGCCGCCCCCGCTGCTCGGGCCGCCGGTGGGTCCCGGACGGCTCGTCTGTTGAGGGACGCTCGTCTCTTCGAGGTCGACCTCGAACCGCTTGCCGTTCACCTCAACCGTGAATTCGCGGGTGACCGTCTCCTCGTCGCCGCCACCTGTCCCGGTACCGGTTCCATACCGCTCTTGGAACTCCGCGAACACCGACCGATCGACCTGTTCATCGAGGTACTTCGTCGTATGGGTGCCCCCGACGAACTCCTCATCTTCGAGCATCGCGAGGTGAAATGGACGGATGGTGACGATTCCTTCGAGTTCGTACTCGCGGAGCGCCCGCTTCGAACGGGCAATACACTCCGCGCGGTCCCCACCGTGGACGATGAGTTTCGCTATCATCGAGTCGTACTCCGTCACGAGGTCGTCCCCCTGTCGGAGCGCGTCATCGAGCCTGACACCGATGCCGCCGGGCGTGTCATACGTCTCGAGTTGTCCACCCTGCGCGGGTGCGAAGTCGTCGGTGGCGTCCTCCGCGTTGATGCGGAACTCCATCGCGTGGCCTTCGAGCTCGACATCCGCCTGCGAGAAGGTTATCTCCTCGCCGGCCGCGACCCGCAACTGCCACTTTACGATATCGATGTCGGTTAGCTCCTCCGTGACAGTGTGTTCGACCTGGATACGCGTGTTCACCTCGAGGAAGTAGAAGTTCGCCTCCGGGCCCAGCAGTTCGTCGGGGTCACGTTCGGGATCCTCCTCAACGAGGAACTCGACGGTGCCGGCGTTGACGTAGTCTGACTCGGCGACACCGCGACGGGCGGCCTCGCCGATTTGCTCGCGGAGTTCGTCCGTGAGCGCCGGCGAGGGGCCTTCCTCGATGACCTTCTGGTGGCGCCGCTGGAGCGAGCAGTCCCGCTCGCCGAGGTGACGGACGTTGCCGTGTTCGTCGGCAAGCACCTGTACCTCAATGTGCCGTGGGTTCTCGAGATAGCGCTCGAGGTAGACAGAGTCGTTGTCGAAGTACGCTTCTCCCTCTCGCTTTGCCGACTCAAGCTGGTCGGCCGCCTCGCTCTCTTCGTGGACTACCTTCATACCGCGGCCGCCACCGCCCCCCTCGGCCTTGATGGCAACTGGGTAGCCGTACTCGTCGCCGAACTCGGTCACCTCTTCGGGATTAGTCACGGGATCCGTCGTCCCAGGGACGATTGGGACATCCGCCGCGGCCATCAGCGAGCGGGCCTGTGTCTTCTCGCCCAGCTGCTCCATCGAGTTGCCCGTCGGTCCCACCCACGTGATACCGTCGGTCGCCTCGACTTTACGGGCGAATTCAGCGTTCTCCGCGAGGAAGCCGTAGCCCGGGTGGATGGCGTCGGCGCCGGCTTTCTGTGCGGCCTCGATGACCGCCTCATGGTCGAGATATGAGTCGGCCGCACGCGCCGGGCCGATATTGTACGCCTCGTCTGCGAAGCGGACGTGGCCACCCTGCTTGTCCGCCTCGCTGTAAACTGCGACCGTCGCAACGCCGAGTTCCTCGCAGGCGCGCATCACGCGCACTGCGATCTCGCCCCGGTTGGCGACGAGCACCTTCTCGAACATGCGCGGGTGTGTCCCCGCGTTACACCTTACTCTATCGGTTCCCCGACCCATCGCCGGCCTGCCAGCGCCAAGGTTTACCACGACGCCACGCACGTGACGCGGTATGCGACTCGAGATCGACGACTTTGGCGACGCCGTCGACGGCGGCAACGTCGCGCGGCTGTTCGACACGACGGCTGACGCCCGGGGCGATGCCCCAGCCATCGAGACGCCAGAGACAAGCCTCTCGCACCGTGAGTTCCGCCAGCGCACTCGGGCATTCGCGGGTGGGCTCCACGAGCGGGGTCTCGAGCCCGGTGACCCCGTCCTGCTGTACCTGCCGAACTGTCTGCAGTTCCTCACGACGGCTATCGGTGGCCTGCGTGCGGGCACGCCCGTCTCGCCTGTGAACCCCCAATACCGCGCCCGCGAGTTGGTCCACCAGCTGTCCGACACCGGCGCGCAGGCCGTAGTCACCCACGCCGCACTCCGTGAGCACCTGTCAGAGGCGCTTGCCGATGTTGAGGCCGATCCACTGGTGGTGACGGTCGGCCCCCGCGAGACCGTTCCCCAGAGTGACGTACCCTTCGCTGAGGTGGCCAACGAGGAGAAGACTGTCGAACTCGACGGCGGGGCCGTCGCGTCGCTGCCCTACACCTCCGGGACGACCGGGAAGCCGAAGGGAGTGCGGCTCACCCACGACAATCTCCGCGCGCAGCTGCTCACAACTGTTGCCACCCGCAGCGACGACCTGACACCCGACGACGTGGCGAGTCTCGTCTGGCTTCCACTGTACCACATTACCGGCTTTGTCCACACGGCGCTCCAGCCGCTCGTGCGGGGCGGCCGGCTCCATGTCCGGTCGGCCGCCGACTGGGACGCCGAGGCGGCAATGCAACTCATCGAGACTGAAGAGATAACGGAGTTCGTCGGCGTCACCGCGATGTACGCCGACATGGTCGATAGCGACGCCTTCGGCGACTACGACCTGACGAGTCTCGTGCAGGCCGCCGAGGGGGGTGCGAAGCTCACCCCCGCGGTCCAGGAGGCGTTCGAAGCAACGGCGGAGGTGGATGTCTACGAGGGGTACGGGCTGACGGAGACGACGGGCGCGACCCACTCGCAGGTGGGTTCGAGCCATGGGACACGCCACGGGACGGTCGGCCAGCCGCTTCGGCACACGGACTGTCGAATCGTCGACGACGACGGCGCGGAGGTGGCGCCCGGCGAGACGGGGGAACTGCTCGTGCGCGGACCCGTCGTGATGGCCGGCTACCACGACCGGCCAGAGGCGACCGAGGCAGCGTTCACGGAGGCGGGCTTCTTCCGTACCGGCGACATCGCCCGGCGCGACGAGGCAAGCTACTACGAAATCGTCGACCGGAAGAAACACGTCATCGTCACGGCGGGCTACAACGTCTACCCCAGTGAGGTGGAAGATCTGCTGGCGGAACACGAGGCGGTTCGGGAAGCAGCCGTCGTGGGCGTCCCCGACGAGCGGCGCAACGAGACTGTGAAAGCGTACGTCGTGCCGGCGAGCGGCGACCCCGCGGACCCGGGCGTGACCGCTGACGAGATCCGTGAATTCGCTCTCGACAACCTTGCGGCCTACAAGCATCCACGTGAGGTGGAGTTCATCGATGAGCTCCCACGCACCGCGAGCGGGAAGATACAGAAGTATAAGCTGGAGTAGTCAGTCGGCCCGCAGGGCCGCCCGCAGGTCCGCCGCCACCTGTGCAACGGCATCGTGGCCGGCCTCAAGATCGGCCGGTTCGGCAAGCATCGTAAAGAAGGCGTGTATCATCGCAGGGTAGTGGTGATGGGTGACGGAGACGCCCGCCTCGCGGAGCGCATCGGCGTACGCAATGCCCTCATCGCGAATCGGGTCAAACCCGGCCGTCACCACCGTCGCCGGTGGGAGATTAGCGTGGGAGTCGGCAACCAGCGGGAACGCATACGCGTCTGTCTCGTCAGCGTGGTCGCCAAAGTAACAGCTGCCGAACCACTCCATATCCGGCTCTGTCAAATAGTATCCCTCGCCGTTTTCTCGACGAGAGTCCCAGTCGTCGCTTGGCGATACCGACGGGTAGACGAGCGCCTGATAATTGACCATGGGACCGTCCTCGTCACGGGCACGGAGACAGACCGATGCCGCGAGGTTGCCACCTGCGCTGTCGCCTGCCACTGCCAGCTGGCCGTCCCCACCTACCAGTTCAGGATTAGCTGCGACCCACTCAGTCACGGCGTAACAGTCCTCCAGCGCCGCAGGGTACGGGTGCTCTGGCGCGCGTCGGTAGTCGACCGCGACGACCGTACAACCACTCTTGGCCGCGAGGTGCTTACATGCGAGGTCGTGACTCTCGAGATTGCCGATAACCCAGCCCCCACCGTGAAAGTAACAGACGGTCGGGGTCAACCCCTCGGTCGGCCGGTATACCCGCACAGGCACATCGTCAGCCGGCCCAGGGACTGTGCGGTCTTCGACGGCCTCCAGCGAGGGGCCATCGGCGTCTGCCCGCATGCGGGCGGCTACCTCGCGGGCGGTGTCTGCGTCCTCGTACCGCGCTAGCGGCATCACATCGGCAGCTTCGACGCGAGCGAGAATATCCTGTACATCCGGGTGTGGTTCGTCGGCGCGCATACCCGGGGTCGCCGGCCGCACCGTAATCAACGCCAGGCTTGCGGCGAGGGACAACACATACGTGCCCGCCCGACGCACGCGGCGTGATGGCAACCCGCACGGCAACGTTTGATTACGTCATCGTCGGCGCCGGCTCGGCTGGCTGTCTGCTCGCCAACAGACTGTCCGCAGATCGGGAAACGACCGTCCTCTTGCTGGAAGCCGGCGGTCCCGACGACGCTCGTGAGATGCACGTCCCTGCGGCGTTCTCAGAGCTATTCCACAGTGAGCACGACTGGGCGTACTCGACGACGCCACAACCAGGGCTGGCGGACAGGGAACTCTACTGGCCCCGCGGCAGGACGCTCGGCGGCTCGAGTTCGCTTAATGCGATGATATACATCCGCGGACACCCCCACGACTACGACACGTGGGCCGAGCAGGCAGGCGACCACTGGCGCTACGATGCAATGCGTCCGCGCTTCGAGCGAGGCGAACAGGCCGACAGCGACCGCCTCGCCTCGGAATATCATAGTACGGACGGCGAGTTGCACGTAACCGATGTCGCCTCCCCACGACCGCTGTCGTCGGCATTTGTCGAGAGTGGCGTCGCCGCCGGTCACCGGCGAACTGAGGACTTCAACGGACCGCGACAGGCGGGGGTTGGCGCCTACCATGTCACCCAGCGAGACGGGGAACGCCACAGTGCTGCCGACGCCTACCTGAAGCCAGTCCTCGACCGGCCGAACCTCACCGCCGAGACGGGCGCGCATGTTACTCGGGTCCGGTTCGACGACGACCGGGCCATTGGTGTCGAGTACGAGCAGGACGGCCGCCGCCTGCACGCGGACGCAAGCGGCGAGGTGGTGCTGTCCGCGGGGGCTGTCGACTCGCCGAAACTCCTGATGCTATCTGGAATTGGCGACCCTGATCATCTCGCGGCCAATGGTATCGACGTCGTCCATCCGTTACCTGCCGTCGGCCAGAACCTCCAAGACCACCTCTTCGCCTTCCTTGTCCACGAGACGACAACAGACAACACGCTTGATGATGCTGACTCGCTCCTGAATCTCGCGCGGTGGTACCTGTTCGACACTGGACCACTCACCTCGAACGTTGCCGAAGCCGGCGGCTTTGTTCGTACAGACCCGGATCTCCCCGCGCCAGACCTACAGTTCCACTTCACGCCGAGTTACTTCTTCACTCACGGGTTCGAGGAGTCGCCCGTCGACAATGCGTTCACCATCGGTATCACGCAACTGCGGCCTGAGAGCCGTGGCGAGGTGCGACTCGCCTCGCGGGACCCGTTCGCCCCGCCGGAGATTGACCCGAATTACCTCGACGCGGATGCCGACATCGAGGCGCTCATTGAGGGACTCCGGATGGCACGAGACATCGTCGCGGAGGAGCCGCTGGCGTCGCTGTCGGCCGGCGAGATACGCCCTGGTCCGGACGCGCAGAGTGATGCAGCCTTGGAGACGGCAATCCGAGAAGGTGCCGAGACGGTGTACCATCCGGTTGGCACATGCCGGATGGGGACCGACGAATCGTCGGTCGTCGACGGTCAGCTCCGGGTGCGCGGCGTCAGGAACCTCCGCGTAGTTGACGCCTCGGTGATGCCGACGCTGACGGGCGGTAACACGAACGCGCCGACATACGCAATCGCGGAGACGGCTGCCGACCTGCTCTAAAGCCGGTCTGCACGGCCGGCGGCGGTCCAAGCATCTGTGGGCGTGCCGTCGCGGACCCGGACGGACCGTCCGAGGACGGCCTCGCTCCGACCAGCAAAGGCCCACCGCTTGCCGGTCCACGTCTCAGTCTGCTCCGTGTCTGTCTCTGCGCGCTCCTCGGCGAGATACGCCGACACGGCGGCAATGATTGCGGCCGTCTCCTCCTCATCCGCGTCAGGGGGAGCGATATTGCGGTCCATCATAGGGGGATGTTGCCGTGCTTGCGATCGGGGTTAGACTTGCGCTTGGACGCCAGCATCTCTAAATCGGAGATGAGCCGCCGCCGCGTCTCCTCCGGCTCAAGTACGTCGTCGACATAGCCGCGTTTGGCCGCCGTGTATGGGTTGGCGAAGGCGTCGCGGTACTCGTCGATGAGTTCCTGACGGCGCGCCTCGACGTCGTCGGCGTCTGCGAGTTCGTCGCGATAGAGCACATTCACCGCGCCTTGTGGCCCCATTACAGCGATTTCGGCCGTCGGCCACGCGTAGTTGACGTCCGCCTCAAGATGTTTTGAAGCCATCACGTCGTAGGCGCCGCCGTATGCCTTCCGCGTAATAACAGTCATTAACGGCACTGTTGCCTCAGAGTAAGCGTACAGCAACTTCGCACCGTGGCGGATGATGCCCCCGTGTTCTTGATCTTTGCCAGGCATGAAGCCCGGGACATCGACGAACGTCAGGATGGGAATATTGAATGCGTCACAGAAGCGGACGAACCGCGCGCCCTTCTGAGAGGCATCGATATCGAGCGTGCCGGCGTTGAATCGCGGCTGGTTGGCGACGACCCCGACAGATCGACCGTCGAGCCGAGCGAACCCTGTGGTGAGGTTGCGGGCAAATCCCTCGGCAACCTCGAAGTAGCTCCCCTCATCGACAGTCCCCTCGATGACATCTACTACGTCGTACGGTTTCTGTGGCTCTGCGGGAACAACGCCGGTCACATCCGCGTCCCGGTCAGGATCGTCCCACGGCTCAACGCGGGGGGGATCCTCCATATTGTTCTGTGGGAGATACGATAGCAACTGCCGAACCGTGTCGAGGCCAGCTTCCTCGTCGACGGCCGCGAAGTCGGCGACGCCTGATTCCGTGGTATGGACGTTTGCCCCGCCGAGTTCCTCGAATGTGACCTCCTCTCCGGTGACTGTCTCGATGACATCCGGCCCCGTTATCATCATGTGGCTCGTCTCCTCCACCATCAGGATGAAGTCCGTGATGGCTGGTGAGTAGACAGCCCCGCCCGCACACGGGCCCATGATGGCGGAGATCTGTGGAACGACGCCCGACGCTTGCTGGTTGCGGTGGAACACCTCAGCGAAGCCGGCCAGCGAATCGATCCCTTCTTGGATACGAGCCCCAGCCGAGTCATTCAGACCGATGATTGGCGCGCCTGTCTCGATTGCCCGGTCCATCATCTTCGTCATCTTCTCGGCGAACGTCTCGCCGAGCGACCCACCCAGCACCGTGAAGTCGTGCGCAAAAACGAACACCGTCCGACCGTCCACTTCGCCGTACCCGGTCACGACACCATCGCCAGGGAACGTCTTCTCCTCCATGTCGAAGTTCGTTGATCGGTGCTCGCGGAGCATGTCGAACTCCTGGAATGTGCCGTCGTCAAGAAAGTAGTCGATGCGTTCGCGGGCGGTCATCTTCCCTTTCTCGTGTTGTTTCTCGATGCGCTCCTCGCCGCCACCCTTGCGGGCCTCCGCCTTCCGCTCGCGGAGTTCCTCCCGTTTGTCGTCCATGGTCATAGTGGAGGAGGCTGGGGAGGCCGGTGAGAAAGGGTTTCCGGGACGCGGCCACCTGCCACCCGGCTTTTTGCCGATGGCGGCCGTGCGTGAGACGTGAGCAGTCAGCGACGGCTCCCCCCAATCATCGACATCGGTGACGCCCTTGACCGCGTCGCGGCCGCCACGGACGACCCAGAGGCGACCGGTTACATTCAGGAGATACGCGATGGGTTGGAGGAACTGGCGGCGCGTCCACCAGAGGCTCGCGAGTCACAGGTGCAGACGCTCGAGCATCTCGTCGACTCCCTGTTGACTCACGTCGACGACGACGCGGCACTGTGGGCGAAGACGATACAGAATCGCTTCGCGAACTATCGGCACGCCCGCCGCGGCTCCTCGCGGACACTTCATGTCTCCAATGGGCGGCTTGAGCGAGAGGATGATAATCCACTCGCGTTGGCCGGCGAGGCACAGCTCCGCGGGACACTCATCAACAACGGCGAGGCGACGGACGCGATGGTGTCGCTCGCCTTTTATGACGAAACCGATCGTGCGGTCTGGAAGGTTGAGTCACGCGAGTTTGCCGTCATGGCTGGCGAGACGCGCGAACTCGACTTG
This sequence comes from Halosegnis sp., assembly GCF_042216475.1. Classification (NCBI taxonomy): domain Archaea; kingdom Methanobacteriati; phylum Methanobacteriota; class Halobacteria; order Halobacteriales; family Natronomonadaceae; genus Halosegnis; species Halosegnis sp. The sequence goes on along the minus strand of NZ_JBDGTV010000016.1, from coordinate 6,549 downwards.
ACTGTGTACGTCCCTGAGGGGGCCGAGTACTACGCGCTGGCGGCTTTCGAACCCGACGACCCTGCGACGGTGGCTGAGGATGCACCGACACCAGGCGACGCGAAGCGACGCGAAGACGGCTCCTACGTCGACTGAACGTCGACAACCAGCTTTCCAAGGAACGACTCCTCGGAGACGGTCTGGTGAGCTTCCTGGACTTCTGAGAGGTCGAACCGGCGGGCGATAACAGGGTCGATATCCCCGCGGGCTACCAGCCCTGCAAGCTTCCCGAGAACGGCGCTCGTGTCGGGTGTGTTGAACATTGACATCCCTTGGAGGCGGAGATCTTTGAATTTCGCTGGCCCCATCGGGACGGCCACCGTCGGCTCTGTGTTGCCGATGGCAACGATGCGGGCGCCGTGGGCGGCCACTTCGGCATCGACCTCGATGGTCTGGTTCGCGACAGTCCCGAGCACGATATCAGGCGTCGTCACGGTCTCAAGGGCGGCCGTCAAGTCATCGCTCGCGTAGTCGACGACATGGTCGGCGCCGAGCTCGTGGAGCCGGTCGTGGTACTCCGGGGCCGCAGTGGCGGTCACGGTCGCGCCGGCTGCCCGAGCCAGTTGGACAGCAATATGGCCCACGCCGCCGTTGCCGCCGTGGACGAGCACCTCGTCGCCTGGCGAGATATTCCCGTGGGCGACGAACGCCTGCCAGGCTGTGGTGCCGACAAGCGCGAGCGCGGCCGCCTCGGCGTCGTCGACCGCGTCCGGTAGTGGGGCGGCGACGGACGTCGGGACCGCTGCGTACTCCGCGCAGGTGCCTGGCTGGTCGCGACCGAGCCCGGTCGCGTATACACGGTCTCCGACTGCAAAGTCAGTCACGTCCTCACCGACGGCTGCCACCTCGCCGGCGGCGTCACAGCCGGGTATCCAGGGCAGTGCCGGCACCGGATACCCCCCCTCACGGAAGTAAGTATCGACGGGATTGATGCCTGCGGCCGTCACCCGGACGAGTAATTCGTCCCCGTCCGGGTCTGGTCGGTCGGCTTCTTCTAATGTCAGTACCTCTGGTCCTCCATGGTCGTGGTAGCGGACTGCGCGCATACCGATGTCTCAGCACCGAGGGGTATCAATCCGTGCGGTCGCGGCAGCCAGGCGACACCCCTTTGTATGCCCGGGTGTGGGAGTTCCGATAGGATGCGGCTCATCGCCGACCGTGGGTTCGCGGGTCTCTACCCAGAGAACACGCTCGCGGCGGTTGAGGCGGCTGTCCGGCGGGCCGACGAGGTAGCCGTCGATGTGCGCCGGTGTGACTCAGGGGAACTGGTGACAGTCCGCGACCCGACACTGGACCGGGTGACAGATGGATCGGGAGCAGTGTGTCGTCACACGCTTGCAGAACTCCGGTCGCTATCGGTGCTGGGCACCGACGAACGGGTGCCGACGCTTCGAGAGGTGCTGGCGGCCGTCCCGCCTGCGGTAGGCGTCACTCTCGAATTGCGCGAGGTCGGACTCGCCGCGGACGCGCTCCGACTCGCCGACCGTGCCGACACACAGGTGACTGTTTCGTCCGGTATCGCCAACGAGCTGGAGGGGTGTCGTGGGGTTGATCCGTCGGTGCCCCGCGCCTATCGATTCGACGGTGATTCCGAAACTGGACTGGGCTTCGCCCGCGAGACGGATTGCTCATACCTTCATCCCTGTGTCGGGATCTGTGATGAGTCACTCGTGCGCGCAGCCCACGAGGCTGGCTTTTGTGTGAACGCTTGGGGAGTCGACTCTGCCGAGACGGCAGCCCGGATTGCCAACTACGGCGCCGACGGGCTGGTGGCAGACCGAGTGCTCACCCCGCGGGCTGGCGCCGAGCCCTGAGCGACGGCCGATTCGACACTACTAACTCGCGGTCGCCGAAAGTTCGGGTCGACTGATGAAGCTACATGAGTACCAAGCGAAGGGTATCTTTGCCGACGCCGGGCTGCCGGTCCCAGACTCGCGGCTGGCCTCGACCGTTGAGGAGACGGTTGAGGCGGCCGACGCCGTCGGTTACCCGGTCGCGGTAAAGGCGCAGGTGCAGGTCGGTGGCCGTGGCAAGGCCGGCGGCATTGAGCTGGTCGACAACGCTGAAGAGGCACGAGCAGCCGCTGAGTCTATTCTTGGGATGGACCTCAAGGGGCTCCACGTGGACCGTGTCCTCGTTGAGGAAGCTGTCGACTTCGTCAACGAGCTGTACGTCGGCGTGACGATGGACCGCACGGAGGGTGAGCCGGTGGCAATGGTCTCTACGCAGGGTGGCGTCAACATCGAGGAGGTAGCCGCGGAGACGCCCGAGGCCATCGCCCGCGAGCACGTCGACCCGGCATTGGGGCTCCAGCCGTACGAAGCTCGCCGTGTCGTGTTCGATGCGGGCGTTGACCGCGAAGTGGCGACAGATGTCTCTCGGGTACTCACGACGCTGTACGACCTATGGGCAGAGAAAGACGCCACCGAGATTGAGGTGAACCCGGTGATGGTGACCGGCGACGGCGAGGTGGTGTGTGCCGACGCGGTGATGAATATCGACGACGACGCGCTGTTCCGTCACCCAGACCTCGCTGAGATGGAGGAGGAGGCGGCCGGCGACGAACTCGAAGCGAAGGCCAACGAGTACGGCTTTGACTACGTCCGGCTGTCGGGTAACGTCGGCATTATCGGCAACGGTGCGGGGTTGGTGATGGCGACGCTTGACCTGGTCGACTACTTCGGCGGCCAGCCGGCGAACTTCCTCGATATCGGCGGCGGTGCGAAGGCAGAACGCGTCACGAACGCGCTGGACATGGTCTTTTCCGACGAGAACGTCGACAGCGTTGTGTTCAATATCTTCGGCGGTATTACCCGCGGCGACGAGGTGGCAAAGGGAATAAATGAGGCGCTTGAGGCGTTCGACGAGATACCCAAGCCGGTCGTCGTCCGGTTGGCGGGTACGAACGCCGCGGAGGGGATGGAGATTCTGAACACCGACCTCGTGACCGTGGAAAAGACGCTTGAGGACGCGGTTGAGCGCGCGGTCAGCTACGCGGAGGACAACGAATGAGCGTACTAGTCGACGACAACACCCGAGTCGTGGTACAGGGCATCACGGGCGGTGAGGGACGGTTCCACACCGGCCAGATGATAGAGTACGGCACGAACGTCGTCGCCGGGGCCGTCCCCGGTCGCGGCGGTCAAGACGTCGACGGCGTCCCCGTCTACGACACGGTCGAGCGTGCCGCTCGCGAGGAGGACGCGAACGCATCGGTCATCTTCGTCCCTCCGGCGTTCGCTGCCGACGCCATCCTCGAGGCCTTGGACTCGCCAGTCGACCTCGCGGTCGCTATTACTGAAGGTATCCCACAGCAGGATATGGCGACGGTGTACGGTCAGCTTTCAGAGTCGGACACGACGCTCATCGGGCCGAACTGTCCGGGTATCATTACGCCCGGCGAGGCAAAGTTGGGCATCCTTCCTGGCAACATCTTCGCGGAGGGTGACGTCGGTCTTGTCTCCCGCTCCGGGACACTCACCTACCAGGTAGTCGATAACCTCACGCAGCGAGGCATTGGGCAGACGACGGCCATCGGCATCGGGGGCGACCCCATCATCGGCACGGACTTCGTCGACGCACTCGAGCACTTCGAGAACGACCCCGACACGGAGGCCGTTGCGATGTGCGGCGAGATTGGCGGCGAAGACGAAGAGGAGGCAGCCCGTTTCATCGCCGAACACATGGACACCCCGGTTGCGGGCTTCGTCGCCGGCCGGACGGCCCCGCCGGGTAAACGGATGGGCCACGCAGGCGCCATCGTCTCCGGTAGCGGCACCGGTACTGCCGAGTCGAAGATTCAGGCGCTCAACGACGCGGGCGTCCCTGTCGGCGACACACCCGGACAGGTCGCTGACCACATCGAGGAGTTCCTCTAACGGTCAGCCGGACGGACCGTCGCCCGCACGCCGTTTTGCGGGCGTAAGGTCGGCGTTACTCGCAGGTCGTCGAGTTCACCCGGTGCCACATCCACATCGAACTCACTCACCAGCCGCGCTAGCGTGAGCGTCGCTCCTTGGAGCGCGAACGCCTGCCCGATACAGGCGTGTGGCCCGACGGAAAACGGCATATACGCGTCCACTGCGCCGGGATTGCGCCGCTCCCATCGCGATGGATCGAACTGCTCGGGGGCTTCGAAATGTCGGCTATCCCGGTGGAGCGACCATAGCGGTGCAATGACTGCGGCACCCTCTTCGAGACGGTAGTCCCCGAGCTGTGCGTCTGTGTTGGCTCGCCGGAAGACGGCCCATGCAGGCGGGTAGAGTCGGAGCGCCTCGCGATAGGCCCGCTTGGTGGCCGGCAGCGACTCGACATCCTCGTGGGTGAGTGGGCCGTCGCCGACGACGCTGCGCGCCTCCGCCCGTACCCGCTCGCGCTCGTCGGGATACTGTGACAGGAGGCTCAACGTATACGACAGCGACAGTGCTGTCGTCTCATGGCCGGCGATGAGGAAGGTCGCTACCTCGTCACGTATCTGGTTCTCTGGGTAGTTCACCTCAGGATCTTCCTCCGCGCGGATGAGCATGGTCAGCATGTCTGGCGGGCCGTCGTGGTCACCGGCCGCGAGCGCCGCGCGTCGCCCTTCGATGAGCTCTTCAGCCAGTCCGCGGATGTTCGCCGCGGCGGTCTCGAACTCCGGCGAGATGCGGTCGGGTAGCCAGTCTGGCGTCGCCACATCCAGCCCGAACTCGAACTCGCGGCCCGCTGTCGCCATCCACTCGTGGAACTCGGCGGCTCGCTCGCGGCCGATGTCCTCTCCCAGCAGGATTTCGGAGGCGACACGAACAGTAAGCGATGTCATCTCGCGGTGGAGATTCACCCCGCGCTCACCGCGGGCACCCCAGTCGGTCGCCAGCTGCTCGACGCGCCGGCCGGTGGTATCCGCATAGGCGGCTACCTGTCGGCCGGCGAACGCTGGTTGCATCACCGATCGCTGTTGCCGCCACAGTTCCCCGTCGCTTTGGACTAGCCCCTGCTCGGCGATAAGCGCCGCTGAGTCTTGGGCCGGAACCCGGCCGAACGTCTCTGGACGGTCGAGCATCTCGCGCATCAGTTGGGGGTTCGTCAGGAGGACGATGGGTGGACGACCGGGGACGGAGAGTTGCGCCGCATCGGAGTACCGGGCCTGAATCGCCTCGAGGAAACGGAACGTGTCAGAGCCGAACCGAAGCGCGTTCACCACGCCCGCTTCGGGCGGTTCTGGAATGGCCTGCACCATGCATTTCATTGGGGCGGCGCGAGTATGTATGTTTGCCCGCCGGCGGTCAGCGCTGCTGCCAACCACCGTTACCGTGTTCGTAAACGACATCGAGAGGCCCTTGGAGCGTCGCCGCGGCCCGCTCGTCGTGGGCGGCGGGGTCGAGATGAAAGTAGCCTACCGCGTCCGCGTTGGCGACTCGACCGGCCAGCACGTGGACGAACCGGAACACTCGTTCAAGGTCGGCAAACTGAAGCAGCGTCGTTAGCGAGTCCACCGCCACAATAGTGGGTTGGGTGGCCGACTCCCATGCGGAGAGACACTGGCTCAACTTGATGCCGAGCCCGGTCAGGTCACCGGGCGAGGACACCGGCGCTATCGAGATATCGGCGTTCCCTTCCTTGGCCCCTACGCCACCTACGCCAGCCTTACCCCGCTGTTGCTCGTCGACACCGACTACCGCCAGCCGCGACGGCACCCTGGACGGGTGTTATCGCCACGCTCGCACGGTCTCCTGTGGGGCGCCGTCAAGACTCACTGCGAGCACGTTTGCCGCTTCAAGAGTGTCGGGAAGTGGGGTACACGCGGGTATCGGGGGACGCTGCATTGCCGCCGACAGCAGCAGAGCGGTGTCACCGGCTGCCAGCGGGTCGATGTCGCCGGTCGTCTCCTGTGCCTCCCCCAAGGGACCCATCTTGTATCTTATGGCCGTTGCCGGAGTGATAAGTTGTTCCCCCTGCTTCAGAAACTGAACGCGCGCTTGGCACCGATACGCAGATGTGTCAGCCGCCGTAGCTGGACACATGCCACTTTACTTCGAAGACCTCGCGGTCGGAGATACGTTCGAGGCGGGTAGCTACACCGTCACGAAAGACGAAATAATAGAATTTGCTGAGCAGTTCGACCCGCAACCGTTCCACACCGACGAGGTAGCCGCCCGGGACTCAATGTTCGGCGAGCTCGTCGCCAGTGGGCTCCATACGCTGTGTCTGTCGGTCCGGCTGTTCGTCACGCAATTCGTGAACCCAGATGATGGCCTCGCGAACATGGGCGGTTTAGGAATGGACAACCTCCGCTGGCACGCGCCGGTCACACCTGGCGACACCCTTTCACTGGAGATTGAGGTGGTTGAGACGAGCCAGTCGGAGAGCCGCGACGACCGTGGATATGTAACGCTCGACAGACGTGTATACGTTGATGATGGCGATGACCCAGTGTTGAGCATCCGTTCACACAATATCGTTCAACGGCGAGATGCCGAGTAGGTACTGCTCCCTTCTTGCCGAATGAAAATCCGAGTGGGTCGGGGCGGA